>JAFYCS010000051.1 GCA_017539565.1 Lachnospiraceae bacterium | reverse complement strand
GGGCCCGCGGCCTATATTTGCACGAAAATAAGACCGCACCCGGTTATACAGGTTAACGGCCTTACCTACATAGATTATCGTATCGTTTTTATCCCGCATTATATAAACGCCGGGACGGTTCGGGAGCTTTTTCAGCTCCTCGCTTACGTTAAAGGATCTCTCTTCCGCCATAGTTTACACAGGATCGCTGTCGCTGTCACCCGGCTGCTTATAAGCTCTCTTCCTGAATTCATCCGCAAAGGATGAACCTGCTTCTTCCTTTGAGCCGTCAGATACCGCATCCTGATCGGATGTACGGTCCTGATACTGATCATTCGAAGAAGAGGCGCTCTGTGTCATACCATCAGCACCTGCAGATATGCTCTGTGATGCAGCACCTTCTCCTTTAACCGGACTATACTCTTCCGTAGTCCCTCCGGAGGGCCCCAGGTGAGTGGGTGCACTGCCGCTGTCTGCGGTATCGGTGGCTGCACCTGCTTCGGGAGCCGCTGCGCCGGGTGTAACACCTATGGCAGCCGATACCTCGGGTGAAGGCTTCTTTTCCGGCTTTTCACGGCCTCTGGTCACGGAGATTATCTCCTTTCCGTCGGGAGTGAACTTGGGCTCCTCTGACTCATTTGTCAGGATCACGCCGGCGCGGTCGCTGCCTTCTTCCTTCTCAGGCATGGGCAGGCCCTTCTCACGGCAGTAGATCTCCATGAACTCATGGCCGGAGATGGTCTCCTTCTCAAAGAGATAATCAGCTATCTTATTGAGGACCTCACGGTTCTCGGTCAGCAGCCTCTTTGCTTCCTCATAACTGTTACGGATGAGGATCTTAACCTCTTCATCTATCTGGGCTGCGGTCTCATCGGCACAATTCTGGACAGTGCTTCTGTTAAGGTATTCATCCTGTACGGTCTCAAGGCCCATCATACCGAAAGTGCTGCTCATACCGAAACGTGTTACCATAGCCCTGGCGATACGGGTTGCCTTCTCGATATCGTTGGCCGCACCTGTGGTCACCGTATCGAATACTATATCCTCTGCGGCACGTCCGCCCAGCAGGCTGACCAGCTCGGAACGCAGTTCCTTTTCGGTCTGCATGAACTTCTCTTCTTCGGGGTAGCTGAGCACATAACCAAGGGTTCCCATGGTACGGGGGATGATGGTTATCTTCTGTACCGGCTCCGCATTCTTCATCAGCGCGCTGATAAGGGCATGTCCGGTCTCGTGATAACTCACGATCCTGCGCTCCTGCTTTGAAAGCACGCGGTCCTTCTTTTCCTTACCTACGCTCACCAGCTCGACTGCATCCAGCAGATCCTTCTGGCTCACATATTCACGGCCCCTCTTTACAGCCAGGATGGCTGCCTCGTTTATCATATTGGCCAGGTCGGCACCAACGGCACCTACAGTAGCCAGACCTATCTCTTCCAGATTAACGGTCTGATCCATCAGCACATCCTTTGAATGTACCTTTAAGATCTCCACACGGCCCTTAAGATCGGGCTCCTCAACAATGACACGTCTGTCAAAACGGCCGGGTCTTAACAGCGCCTTATCCAGTATCTCGGGTCTGTTGGTAGCCGCTAAAAGTATGATACCCTTCTTGGCATCAAAACCGTCCATCTCGGAAAGCAGCTGGTTCAGGGTCTGCTCACGCTCATCATTACCGCCGCCGTAACGGGAATCCCTGCTGCGGCCTATGGCGTCGATCTCGTCTATGAATATGATACAGGGAGCGCTCTTCTCCGCTTCCTTGAACAGATCCCTTACACGGCTGGCACCGACACCTACATACATTTCCACAAAGTCGGAACCTGCCAGTGAGAAGAAAGGCACACCTGCCTCACCTGCAACAGCCTTTGCCAGCAGGGTCTTACCTGTTCCGGGAGGGCCCACCAGCAGCGCACCCTTAGGTATCTTGGCACCTATCTTTGAATACTTGATAGGGTTATGAAGGAAGTCGACTATCTCGACCAGTGATTCCTTTGCCTCGTCTTCGCCGGCCACATCCTTAAAGGTAATGCCGGTCTCCTTGCCGCCGTACATCTTGGCGTTGCTCTTGCCCGCACCGAAGATACCGCCGCCGCTCCTGTCCATACGTCTGAACAGAAAGCCCATGAACAGCCACAGCAGTGCGATGGGCACTACATAAGTCAGGACAAAGCTCAGTATCATGCTGCGCCCGTCCTCTATTGAGCTCTTTACCTCGATACCCGCTGCCAGCATACGGTTCGTGACAGTGGTTATATCCTCTGCCAGGCCCGTATAATAAGCACGTCCCGGTACTCCCTGCTGGGTGCCCTTCATTTCAATGGTGATATGGTCGCCGTCGATGACTACCGATTCCACCTTGTTCGCGGATACCATGCTGAGGAATTCATTATAAGTGAGCTCCTCTGCAGTAGCCGAACCTCTTCCGACAATATAACTGATAATGAGCAGTGCCACTAAAGTCACTATTATGAAAGCCATTATATTGGGGCCTTTACCGCCGTTACCGTTTCCGTTATTGCCGTTATTATTATTGTTACCGCCGCCCCCGTAATTATCCTGGCCGTCGCCCTGGGGGTTATTGTTATATTCCTGCATATTGTTTCTCCTGATACTATGATTATGCCACGGCATATAATTACACAAGTAGCATTCTACCACATATCACAAATATATAATAGTGTTTATGGCGTATTTCACAAAAACTACACTATTTGCGCAATGTCCTGCCGTCATCTTCGAAAAGTATGTCATAGTCGTAAGAATGATAGAAATCCCAGACCATATCGCAATAATCGTTATAATCATCAGCCGTAAGCTCGCCGTGTCCTTCCTTAAGCCACTTTAGTATCTGCGTATTAACGGCCTCGCTGTGATGGCTCATATCCCTGTAGTTATACAGGTCGCATATCATATCCGTATCCGTGTAGAAAGAAAAGACATGTATATTATCGTAGCCGGTAATAAGGCTTAATATATAACGCTCCGCCTTCTGTATCCTGTCGAGGCCGCCGCTCCTGTCAACATAGTCGTAAAAGAGTATGCTGTAGGGGGTGATATACAGATAAAACTCCGTTGACGGGTTCTCCTCTGCGATCTTTATGACGTTTTCGTATATGTTATCATGGATACGTTCGTATTCCTCATCCGTGATCGAACTATCGAATTCCGCCTCCTTTGCGACACGGTTGTAGGTTTCATTCAGTCCGTCCGGCCCGTAAGTATAGCTGCCGCTCCGGTTCATATAGCTGTCCAGCGTATCACCGGGCTCTCCCGCCAGCGTGCGGTATACCACACTGGCGGTAGCCTTGAAGAACACATCTTTATTCAGCACGTATCTGATATCGTTAAGCGGATTGTCGTCATAAAGATAAGTCGGGTAGTCCTCTGCGGGATAATCCCTGGAGTCCTTACTGTCAAAGGCCCTGAAGAGGTCTATACCCCGGATAACATACTTAACGTTACTGTTATGACTGAACACAAAGTTAAGTTCCTCGTTTATCTCCAGCTGGCTGCCGCCGCTTAACGGCAGCTTGACCGACTTAACACCGAAGAGCTCATCAAATTCCGAAGGCTTAAAGTACTCACTCATGGATGTACCCACTATCACCGCATCGTAATCAAAATTCCTGGCTATACCGTAATTCTGATAGCGCTCGTTATTCAGCGGGTAATTGAGGCCCTCTACAGGCTTATGAAAATGAAAATAAGGGTCTATCACTGCCGTCATTATGCCTACAGGCAGGATGATCAGCAGCAGGACGCTTATCATTATCACAAAGATTTTTCTAGCTTTCTTTTCCATCAGCCCTCTCCGGGATCAAAAGTTAAAATACAGGAACGAACTGACACTGTCCAGCGACAGCACACACCAGGCCAGCAGCACACCTGTGGGCAGTGCCTTGTGAATGCTTATCGGCTTATCATCCGCCGTCTCATGGTTATTCTTTGCAAAAAAGATGATACCCAGTGAGAACAGCAGCATTACCAGAGTCAGGATGTGCGGTAAATACATGCCTGCTTTACCCATAAAGATAAAATTTATCTCCGGCAGGTTAAAAGCTTCCGTCATGGTATCGGGCAGCATCTCAAAACCACCGTTAAACACACGCCTGAATACCCTGAACGCTGTATTAAAGCCCGGTGCCCTGAAGAACACCCACAGGATGTTCACCGTGATAAAGGTAAAGAACGTACCTATGATGCGCGGTATCTTATCCAGCTGTTTTTTGAATATACGGTAAAGCACCAGAAGCAGTCCGTGACATACTCCCCAGAACACGAAGGTCCAGTCGGCACCGTGCCAGAGGCCGCTTAAGAAAAATACTGTCATTATGTTTACGTATGTCCTGACTTTGCCCTTACGGTTGCCGCCCAGCGGTATGTAGACATACTTCGTGAAAAAACGTGTCAGGGTCATATGCCATCTGTCCCAGAATTCGGAAATGTTCGCCGACTTGTACGGGGAATTGAAATTGTTGGGAAGCTTGATGTTAAACATCTTTCCTATGCCCAGCGCCATATCGCAGTATCCGCTGAAATCAAAATACAGCTGGATGGTATAGCCCAGGATGATAAAGATCGCTGCCGTGGAGCTTAAAGTCTTTACGGTCCCGTAGCCGGTATCCACGGCAGCACCGAAGACATCCGCTATCAATACTTTCTTTGAAAGCCCCAGTACGAATAGATAAATACCCTTTGTCAGATTATCGAAGTTTACCTTTCTGTTTTCTTCCTTCTGAAACTGCGGGATGAATTCGTCATGGGATACGATGGGTCCAGCCACCAGCTGGGGGAAGAAGGTAACATAGCAGGCATAATCGATAAAACCGTAATCTGCCACCTCGCCCCTGTATGTATCGATGACAAACGAAAGCTGCTGGAAGGTAAAGAAGCTGATGCCCAGCGGCAGCGCTATCTTAAGCAGGGCGTAGTCGCTCTTAAAGACCGCATTGATATTCTCTATAAAGAAGTCCATGTACTTAAACCATGCCAGTATGCCCAGGTTTATCACCACCGAGAATATGAGCATTGCCTTTCTTCCGGCCTTTTTATCAGACTTTTTTATACCCAGGTAAAAGAGGTAATTGATGATGACCGACGATACGATGATCGCGATATATGAAGGATTCAGGTATCCGTAGAACCACAAAGACATGCCCAGAAGGTATACGTTTGCCACCACCGGCTTTATCCTGTTCAAAAGGAAATAGCCGGCGATACACAAAGGCAAGAATAAAAGTATGAATATGTACGAATTAAAAAGCATCCGTCAGTTCTCCTTATTCATACAGAAAGTCCCAGTTCCCGTCTGTTATGAGCCTGTTCTCAAAACTTAAGACGATATTCCGCAGGATATCGATCTCTTCGTCTACATTTTCCATCGTGATGATCCTGTCCCCGTTTATCACGGACTGTGCCTGCAGCGCGTTGATCCCCGCATCCGCATGGCAGTAATCGCAGTAGTGGGAAAGATCCGTTATGCATTCCTCAGAGTTGAACACTCCGCTGTAGAATGTCACATTATCATACTTATCAAGCCGGTCCACCGCATTCCTCCAGGCACCGAAATATCTCTCCATCAGCCCGTCCCTGTAATGGATATCCCACCAGAGTATGCCCGCTACCGTAAAGAAGAATTTAAACTCAGTTTCCGGATGGGCTGCCACCAGCTCCTCCACCAGGTCCATATTGGCGTTGATCCTTCTTTGGTATTCCTCACCTGAGGTATCCAGCATCTTATGCATCTCACCTTCGGGCTTATGGGTGGACAGCGCCTGATCCGTACCAAATACCGAAAAGGATGCAAATTCATATGCCAGTCCGGGATCGTAATCCGCATGCCTGCTCATCGCTATCATATTGGGGATATCCTCAAGGAGCACGTTCATACTCCATAGGTAATTGACATCATTAAGCGGATTCTTATCCCGCATGTAATATACCTGCTCCTGGTCCGGAACGGCGTCCACCTCGTAGCAGATCTGGTCAGGATCGAGTCCCCAGAATACGTATTTAACATCCGTATGCTTATATGCTTTGTCCAGGTAATAACAGAGGGTGCTGCATCTGGCACCGGATGCCACAGCCTTTACGGTATTACAGTCAAAGGCCCTGTCAAAGTCACTGCTGTTGATGTTCATTGTAACGGAGGATCCCAGCATCACCGCATCGTAATCCAGATGATCCATCACGCCGTTTAACTGATATTCCTTCTTCGTAAAAATGGTCTTAAGTCCCGCGATGGGCTTATGATAGTGCAGGAAAGGATCAAAGACTGCCACTGTCACCGCTGCCATTACCAGCAGCAGCGCCGATATCATGAAGAATCCCTTTATGAACTTTTTTGCTTCACGTTCGTTCATGATACTTTTCCTTAAAAGTTCGAATACAGGAATACTATCACCTTTGACAGCGACAGTACAGAGGCAACAAACAGCAGCGAAAGTATTACCATGCTGCTGCGCTTATATTTCAGGGCTCCGGCCCTTTCGTAAGCACTCTTTCCAAGACCGGGCAGTGCCGCGATGAGCAGGCACATCCCCATAAATGACAGATACAGTGCATTATGCATACCTTCCCCGCCGATCTTTTTTACCAGTATATCGGGGATATACAGAAGTGCGTTCTCCATCTTAAGGGCAGTGGTGAGAAGGTATCCGTCAGACTTAAATGAAAATAGTTTCTTAAAGTACACCGGCAGGTCAGCTAAAGAATTGACCCTGAACAATACCCAGGAGAGATTGATCAGCACGAAGGTAAAGAACCATTTGATGCTTGCAAGAACTTTACTCTCTTCCATCTTCTTAAGAGGCTTCTCAAAGATATCCTCAAAGACCAGCATGATACCGTGGAAACATCCCCATATCACGAAGTTCCAGGCTGCCCCGTGCCAGAGGCCGCTCAGCATAAAAATGATAAAGGTATTAAGCTCTTTTCTGAACTTTCCCTTCCTGCTGCCGCCCAGGGGGAAGTACACATACTCACGGAAGAAGCTGCTCAAAGTGATGTGCCAGCGCCTCCAGAATTCCCTGATACTCTTTGATCTGTAAGGCAGGTTAAAGTTAAGGGGCAGGTCAACATTGAACATCCAGCCCAGACCTATGGCCATATCGCAGTATCCGGAAAAGTCGTAATAAAGCTGGAAGGTATATGCCAGCATAACGGCCAGGGCAGCAGGTGAATCCAGCAGTCCCACGTTATCAAAACCGTGATCCGCATACATCGAAAGGGTATCAGCTATCAGTACTTTCTTGGAAAGGCCCAGCACAAAGAGTGTCACACCCTTTGAAAAATACGTCCAGTTGAAAGCCTTCTTCTTATCATCAAGAAACTGGGGAACCAGGTCGCTGTGCTTGACTATCGGTCCTGCCACCAGCTGGGGAAAGAAGGTCACAAAGCTCATATAATCCAGCAGTCCGTAATGATCGGCCTTATCCGTCATACGGTCGGCCATATATGATATCTGCTGGAAGGTATAGAAGCTTATGCCCAGGGGCAGCGCGATATGCTTAAGCGCCCAGTCGGCATGAAAGACCGCGTTCACATTGCTGATAAAGAAGTCATAATACTTAAAGTAAAACAAAAGCCCCAGGTCATAGATTATACCGATGATGCCGAAGAGCTTCTTCCTGCCGGTCTTCTTCATCAGGAAGCTCATCAGATGATTGCCGGCCACACTGGCTGATATCAGGAAAAACAGCGGAAGATCCGCCCAGGAATAAAAGACCAGTGACGCAAAAACCACCCAACATAGCGCCGGGCGGTATTTTTTATAATGGTTCAGTATATAGTAGCCCAATAAAGTAACGGGCACGAACAGGAAAATAAATATATAGGAGTTAAAGTACATTACACCTACCTGTGGTACAGTTTCTTGGTCTGGTAATTGGGCTCACTGGTAAGGTTTACACCAAGCTTTCTGAAAGTGCTGGTATCCACGCGTGAGAGGATAACCGAAGTATGAACTTCCAGTCCCTTAAGACGGGGAAGCTGCTCCATGGCCTTTGCCGCCTTCTCATCAGATGCCGCACAGACCGAAAGCGCGATCAGCACTTCATCTGTATGCAGACGGGGATTATGGCTGCCAAGGCTTCCCACCTTAAGATTCTGTATGGGATCGATGACCTCGGGTGAGATGAGCTTAACCTCATCGGGGATCCCGGCCAGTGACTTTAATGCGTTCAGGAGCAGTGCTGCAGATGCACCTAAAAGATCCGTGGTGCGTCCCGTGACTATCTGTCCGTCAGGAAGTTCCATCGCTGCTGCAGGTGCCCCGGTCATCTCGGCCTTTAACAATGCGGCTCCCACAACCGGCCTGTCATCGGTGCTGACGCCGGCCTGCTTCATCAGAAGCTCCAGCTTCATAACCTCATCATCGCCCGCGCTGCCCTGTCTGCGGCGGCACAGAGCGTCATAATACCTGCGGATTATCTCCTGTCTGGATGCGGCACTTACGGCTTCGTCATCCGTTATGGCCTTGCCGGCCATATTTACACCCATGTCGGTAGGTGATTTATAAGGTGAAGATCCCATTATCTTTTCGAATATGGCATTGAGCACCGGGAATATCTCAACATCGCGGTTGTAGTTTACGGTCTGCTCACCATATGCTTCCAGATGGAAGGGGTCTATCATATTTACATCGTTTAAGTCTGCAGTAGCAGCCTCATATGCCAGGTTCACGGGATGCTTAAGAGGTATGTTCCAGATAGGGAAGGTCTCATACTTCGCATAACCCGCCTGAACTCCGCGTTTGAACTCATGATATAACTGTGAGAGGCAGGTAGCCATCTTTCCGCTGCCGGGTCCCGGCGCGGTCACTACCACCAGTGAACGGCTGGTCTCGATATAATCGTTGCGGCCGTAACCCTCGTCACTCACGATATACTGTACATTTGCGGGATATCCCGGTATGGGATAATGACGGTAAACTTTAATGCCCAGATTCTCAAGCTTCTTCTGGTAAGCCACCGCCGCGGGCTGCTCGGTAAACTGCGTGAGTACCACCGATCCCACGAACAGGCCGTAATCACGAAAAGCATCGATAAGACGCAGCACATCCATATCGTAGGTGATGCCCAGATCACCGCGCACCTTGTTCTTCTCGATATCGGAAGCATTGATGGCGATGACTATCTCCGCATCATCCTTCATGGTGCTTAACATCCTTATCTTGGAATCGGGCTGAAAGCCCGGCAGCACACGGCTTGCATGGAAATCATCAAACAGCTTGCCGCCGAATTCCAGATACAGCTTGCCGCCGAAGCTCTTTATACGCTCACGTATATGCTCGGACTGAAGCTGGAGATATTTTTCGTTATCGAAACCCTGTTTGTACATATGTATACCCTTATTTACTTAAATACTCATCAATAGCCTTCGCTGCGCCTTTACCTGCACCCATTGCAAGGATAACTGTAGCAGCGCCTGTTACGGCGTCACCGCCTGCGTATACACCTTCCTTGGTGGTCTTTCCGGTCTCCTCAACAGCCACGATGCAGCCGTGCTTTGTAGCTTCCAGGCCTTCTGTGGTGGAAGTGATAAGAGGATTGGGTGAAGTACCAAGGCTCATGATAACCGTATCAACATCTATAACGAACTCGCTGCCTGCAACTTCAACGGGACGGCGGCGTCCGCTCTCATCGGGCTCACCAAGCTCCATGCGGATGCACTTGATACCCTTAACCCAGCCCTTTTCATCCTCAAGGATCTCGGTAGGATTGGTGAGCAGGTCAAAGATGATGCCCTCTTCCTTTGCGTGATGAACTTCCTCAACACGGGCGGGAAGCTCTGCCTCGCTGCGGCGGTACACGATATGTACCTCTGCACCAAGACGAAGCGCGGTACGTGCGGCGTCCATAGCCACGTTACCGCCACCGACTACAGCCACCTTCTTGCTCTTCATGATGGGAGTGGTGGACTTCTCGTCAAAAGCCTTCATCAGGTTGCTTCTGGTCAGGTACTCGTTTGCGGAGAATACGCCGTTTGCGTTCTCACCGGGGATACCCATGAACTTGGGCAGACCTGCACCGGAACCTACGAATACTGCGTCGAACTTCTCTTCATTGATAAGCTCATCGATGGTGATGGACTTGCCGATGACAACGTCCTTCTCTATCTTAACACCCAGGCTCTGAACGTTCTCTATTTCCTTCTCAACTACGGCTTCCTTGGGAAGACGGAACTCGGGGATACCGTAAACCAGCACGCCGCCGGCTTTGTGCAGTGCCTCGAAGATGGTTACGTCATAGCCCATCTTTGCCAGATCGCCTGCGCAGGTAAGGCCTGCAGGGCCGGAACCGATAACAGCGACCTTCTTGCCCTTCTTCTCTGTTGCGGGGGTGGGCTTGATGCCATGCTCTCTTGCCCAGTCAGCTACGAAACGCTCCAGCTTGCCGATGGATACGGGCTCGCCCTTAACACCGCGGACACACTGGCCTTCGCACTGGCTCTCCTGGGGGCATACACGTCCGCATACTGCGGGCAGTGCGCTGGATTCGCTTATTACCTTATATGCATTTTCGATATTGCCTTCTTTAACTTCTGCTATGAAAGCAGGGATATTGATGGAAACGGGGCAGCCCTGGATGCAGCGTGCATTCTTGCAATTGATGCAGCGTGTAGCCTCTGCCATAGCCTCTTCCTGGTTATAACCAAGGCATACCTCAGCGAAGTTCTTTGCTCTTACCGCAGGTTCCTGCTCCCGTACGGGCACCTTCTTTAAAACATCTACTTCTATCATCTCAGATACCCTCCTTTGCCTTTGCTTCCTGATCCCTGTACATACCGGAACGTCTCATTGCCTCGTCCCAGTTGACCTTGTGTCCGTCGAACTCGGGTCCGTCAACGCAGGCAAACTTGGTCTTGCCTTCCACGCTGCAGCGGCAGGCACCGCACATGCCGGTACCGTCTACCATTATGGGGTTCATGGAAACTACAGTATGTATACCCAGCTTCTCGGTCAGCTGGCAGACAAACTTCATCATTATCATGGGTCCGATGCTTACGCAGTGGTCGTACTGCTTGCCCTCTGCCGTAACCAGATCCTCAAGGCACTTGGTAACCATACCGGTACGTCCGTAGGAACCATCGTCTGTGGTGATGTAGAGATTCTCTGCCACACCCTTGAATTCCTCTTCCATGATGAGGATGTCCTTGTTCTTTGCACCGATGATAACATCAGCGCCTACGCCATGCTCCTTAAGCCATTTAACCTGGGGATAAACGGGTGCAGTGCCAAGACCTCCGGCCACGAACACTATCTTCTTTTTCTTAACTTCTTCGATGTCATCTGTAACCAGATCGGAAGGCTGTCCCAGAGGGCCTACGAAATCAGCAAGCTCGTCTCCTGCCTTCATCTTGCTCATTATAATGGTACCGGCACCGATAGTCTGAACCACTATGGTCACGGTTCCCTTTTCCCTGTCGTAATCACAGATAGTAAGGGGAATACGCTCTGCCTCTGCATTTGAACGGACGATAACGAACTGTCCGGGCAGGCAGGCCCTTGCCACCATAGGGGCTTCCACTACCATCTGAAAGATGTTTTCGTTCAGAAATTTCATGGATTGGATCTTGAACATAATTTGCACCTCATCTTTCTTAAATAAAAAATCCGTTAAATAATATATCACAGATAGACGCGACTATACAAGAGTTTTTCATGACTCCGCCGCCAATATCAGGCCACGTCATTCTTCGTACGCTCGCCTTTGTCCGCATCCATCATGTTCTGCAAAGTAGTCTCTGCGATGGCGTTTAATGCCTCCAGTGTATAGAAGCCCTGGTGTGATGTGATCATGACATTGGGGAAAGATAACAGACGCGCTGTCACGGAATGCATCATTATCTCATCCGACCTGTCTTCGTAGACGTTTCCGGTCTCCTCTTCATATACATCAAGGCCTACGCCCAGAAACTTGTTGAGTCTTATGCCTTCGATCAGCTCGTCGGTATCAACCAGCGCACCGCGGGAAGTATTTACCAGGATAACACCGTCCTTCATCTTCTTGATGTTCTCGATATTGATCATGTGGTAAGTGGAATCCAGCAGCGGGCAGTGCAGGGATATCAGGTCGCTCCTTGCGAAGAGCTCGTCAAGGCTGACGTATTCAACAAAATCCTTAAGTGCGGGATTTTCGTACATATCATAACCGATGACCTTCATACCGAAACCGCGGCAGATGCGGGCCATAGCCGCACCGATCTTTCCGGTACCAACGATACCTGCAGTCTTCTCGTAGAAGTTGACGCCTCTTAAGCCCCTTAAGCTGTAATCATTCTCACGCACTTTATTGTATGCCTTGTATAGCCTGCGGTTTACGGCCAGTGCCAGGCCCATTGCCAGCTCGGCCACCGCTTCGGGTGAGTATCCGGGAACTATCTTTACGCATATGCCCAGTTCCTTAGCCTTCTCAACGTCAACGTTATTGTAGCCGGCGCAGCGCATCAGCACGGTCTTTACGCCCTTTTCTTTAAGTATCTCCAGGGTCTTGGCACCCACATCGGCACTTACGAATGCGCAGATGGCGTCATAACCGTCGGCAAGTGCGGCAGTCATGGGCTCCAGCTCATGGTCGATGTAATCGATCGTGATACCCGGAAAGCGCTCCAGTGCGGGATCGAAAGACTTCTTGTCGTAAACCTTTGCAGCATAGAACAGGATCTTCATAAGCGTTATACTCCTTCCTTTTCACTTTTTTTCATTGGTATGTATGTGATGCCGTCGGCGATACCTTCCTCACCGATACGGATAAAACCCAGTTTTTTATAGAACTCTTCGGCATTGGGCGCCGCGAAGACCGTGATGTAATGACCGTCAGCACGCTCATACAGCACATCAAGTATCTTATCATCCTCATTATCCAGAGGCAGGACATCCCTTTCAAAGAGATAATCCTCCATGCAGCTCATCAGCGCCCGGCCTATGCCGCAGCCGTGATAATCCGCATCCACGAACAAAAGGGATATATGATTATTCTCCCTGAAGGATGCAAGGCCCACGATCTCGTCACCATCCTTGGCTACCAGCATACGGTAGCGTCCCAGCAGGAACACCTTTTTTAAAGACTGGCTGGAGATGAAATCGATGAAGCTTTCGCAGCCTTCCGTAGAATAAATAGGTGCGTCATAACGAGAAAAGGTACGCCAGGCCAAGGCCATGGCGCCCTCCCAGTCCTCCTCTGTTGCGTGGAGGATTCTAATCTCGTGATTTTCTCTGGTACGCAGATACATTCAGTATTTCATCAACAAATCTTGCTTCCGGATCTGAGTGCTTTCTCCGGTGTCATCAGTACTACGTGGTCCTCATCGTCCTCGGCGCAGAGCAGCATGCCCTGGCTCTCAAGGCCGGCCATCTTGACAGGCTTAAGGTTTAACAGGACCATTACCTTCTTGCCAACCATCTCTTCGGGCTTGTAGTATGCCTTGATGCCGGAGAGGATCTGGACAGTCTTATCGCCTACCTTAACCTGTGAGCAGAGAAGTTTTTTACTCTTCGGAACTTCTTCGCACTTGAGGATCTCGCCTACAACGAACTGGCATTTTGCAAAGTCGTCGTATTCGATCTCCGCAGCCTTTTCAACATGGATGTCTGCTCCGTCAGTGTCAGCGGCTGCAGCGCCAATACCTGCCCTTGCAAGTCTGGCATCAGCATCCTCCTGTGAGATACGTCCTGCCTTGAGCAGGTTCTCGCAGGCTTTCTTCTCGTGTGCGCGGAAGTCTTCACGCTGTTTAGCCTCAACCTCTGCTGCCTTCTTAAGGATCTCTTCCTTATCAAGCCTTGCGAAGAGGATCTCCGGCTTGTCGGTAACCTTTGTCTCTGTGATAAGTCCGAACTTATCAAGGGTATCGAAATCCCTTAAGTCTGCTCCCAGCTGAGCGCTTATCTTCTGCGCGGTATCCGGCAGGAAAGGCTTGAGCAGGGATGTTGCGATGATGATGCCCTCCGTTAAATTGTAAAGCACGGTGCGGAGCCTGTCAGCCTTTGCCTCGTCCTTTGCAAGTACCCAGGGCTCGGTCTCATCGATGTATTTGTTAAGTCTCTTATATACGTTGAATATCTCGGTAAGTGAATCTGCCACATGTAGTGTATCCATGCATTTGGAAACCCTGCCTGCTGCCGCAGTCACCACTGCCTTAAGGTCATCATCCACAGCTTCTGATGCTCCGGGATCCTTAACCTCTCCGCCGAAATACTTGTTGCTCATCGCTACGGTACGGTTTACCAGGTTACCCAGGGTGTTTGCCAGATCGCTGTTGGTACGCTCTGTCATAAGCTCCCAGGTGATGGTACCGTCGTTCTCATAAGGCATCTCGTGCAGTACGAAGTAGCGCACCGCATCCAGGCCGAAGATATCGATAAGGTCATCCACATAGATAACGTTGCCCTTGGACTTACTCATCTTCTCGCCGCCCTGTAACAGCCAGGGATGTCCGAAGATCTGCTTCGGCAGGGGCTCACCCAGAGCCATAAGGAAGATGGGCCAGTATATGGTATGGAAACGTATTATGTCCTTACCGATAAGGTGCAGGTCTGCCGGCCAGTTCTTCTTATACATATCAGTGCTGTTGCCGTCCGCATCATAGCCTATACCGGTGATGTAGTTTGAAAGCGCATCAAGCCATACGTATACCACGTGCTTGTCATCAAAGTCCACGGGGATACCCCATTTGAATGATGTACGGGATACGCACAGATCCTGCAGTCCGGGCAGAAGGAAGTTGTTCATCATCTCGTTCTTCCTGGAAACGGGCTGTATGAATTCCGGATGGCTGTTGATATACTCGATCAGACGGTCCGCATATTTGCTCATCTTAAAGAAATATGCCTCTTCCTTTTCCTCATGTACTGCGCCGCCGCAGACAGGGCACTTGCCCTCCTTAAGCTG
The DNA here is from genome assembly GCA_017539565.1 of Lachnospiraceae bacterium. Classification (GTDB taxonomy): domain Bacteria; phylum Bacillota; class Clostridia; order Lachnospirales; family Lachnospiraceae; genus NK4A136. The sequence goes on along the minus strand of JAFYCS010000051.1, from coordinate 11,424 downwards.
ACTCTCGGTATAGAAAGCCTCACACTCGGTACAGTACTTGCCTTCGTACGCGCCCTTGTAGATGTCCCCCTGGTCGTAGAACTTTTTGAACATCTTCTGGACCTGCTTCTCATGATCCTCATCGGTGGTACGTATGAAGCGGTCGTAATCCGTGCCCATGATGTCCCAAAGGCGCTTTATCTCCCCTGCGGTGGCATCTACGAATTCCTTGGGGCTCACGCCCTCTTCAATGGCGCGGGTCTCTATCTTCTGGCCATGCTCGTCGCTTCCTGTCTGGAAACGCACGTCATAGCCGTCCGCCTTTTTATAGCGGGCGATGGCATCGCCTAAGATTATCTCATAACAGTTGCCTATATGCGGCTTGCCTGAGGTATAGGCGATAGCCGTGGTGATGTAATATTTTCCTTTGTTGTTCATGAATTTACTCCTTTTACTTGAATTCCAATTCAACCGGGCAGTGGTCGCTTCCCATGATGTCCGTATGGATCTTCGCGTCCACCATCCTGTCCTTAAAGCGCTCCGATACCACAAAATAATCGATGCGCCAGCCTGCATTACGTGTCCTGGCCTGCATTCGGTAGGACCACCAGGAATATATGTCTGCCTGCTCCGGATAGAAATAACGGAAGCTGTCGATAAAGCCGGCGTTTAATACCGCGCCGAACTTCGCCCTCTCCTCATCCGTAAAGCCGGCATTTAAATGATTCGTCTTAGGATTCTTAAGATCTATCTCTTCATGGGCCACGTTAAGATCGCCGCAGTAGATGACAGGCTTTTTATCATCCAGTTTTTTGATATAAGCCAGGAAAGCATCCTCCCATTCCATGCGGTAATCCAGGCGTTTTAAGCCGTCCTGGGAATTGGGCACATACACGGTGATCAGGTAGTGATCCTCAAATTCCAGCGTGATCACGCGTCCCTCATGGTCGTGCTCCTCAACACCTATCCCATAGGCTACACTGAGCGGCTCCTTCTTAGTGAAAATGGCCGTACCCGAATACCCCTTCTTCTCCGCATAATTCCAGTACTGCTTATATCCCGGCAGATCCATCTCGATCTGTCCCTCCTGCAGCTTGGTCTCCTGAAGACAGAAGGCGTCGGCATCCAGCGCATTAAAGGCCTCTGTAAAATTTTTTCCCATTACGGCACGCAGGCCGTTCACGTTCCACGATACATATCTCATAGGCGGTATTATAACACTAATCTCTCTTTCCTGCTATATATTGTTCAAAACGAGGTAATTTAAACTTCAGATGTCCGTACTGCGAGCCATCAACTACTCCGCTGTCTATCAATCTGCTCCTGTATTTTGTAAATACATCTGAACTCATTTTAAGAGTCTTCCTTACCTGCTCTACCTTGACCCACGTTTCATTCGCTTCCGACATACACTTTCTAATGCCGATCATCACCTTTCGGTCTGTTGCAGATAATTCTTCCCATATTTTATCATATGCCAGTTCTGCAAGAGTTATATCCAATTCATTATATATCGAATCTCTATCCGGCTGCTCTCCTGCTTTACATTTGCATAGCGCATTCCAATAATGATAACCAAGTGCCTGAAACGCGAGTGAATATCCCCTGGTAACAAAAGCCAGTTCCTCCGCCTGCTCTGTCGTAATATCAAGAGCAGACTGATAATCACTCCGTATAGAAGTAACATTCAAAGCATCCAGCTCTTTAACCTTTGCACGATACAGAAAAGTCAGGGATTTTTCATTCTTTATTGCTTTGATGTTTTTAATAAGTCCTGTCATCAGCACATATATATCATAAGCCGCATTAGAATAAGATGAGAGCGCATGCGAAAATCTGGCTACATCCTTGCTGTAAGTAACCTCATCGATGGTTACCAATATCTTCTTTTTTTCTTTCTTCAAAACCCGGAGCATCAGTTTCAATGCATCCTCTTCATTTGAAGCGATCAACTCCGCATTCTCCAAATGCGCCCCTATTCCCAGAACAGAAAGATCTATACGCGCCTTCGTGAATAGTCTTCTCAATTGAGGGATAAGATATAATTCTCTGGCCAGAGCATCCAGCAGATTGTTCTCAGGATTCAGATCAACGGCTATCCATTCTTTGGATCTGTCAAATTTATTCCGTATCTCTCCCAACATAACAGTCTTTCCTGAGCCTCTGAAACCGGTTATGAACATCCCACGATATGTGGGAACATCCCTCATAAAATTACTTATGATCTCTGATGTTATCTGGCTTCGCTCTATCATACGCGGCGGTACAAAACTGAATTGAAGCGTATACGGATTATTTATTTCAAGACGTTCTTTCATAATTCCTTCAGCTCCTTTCTGTTCTGTTATCATAACACCTTTCACAACTTTTCACAACTTCTATTTCTTTCACAACTCTTCACAACTTCTATTTCTTTCACAACTCTTCACAACTTTATCAGATAAAAAAACCACCCCGCTTACGCAGGGTGGAAGATCCTTCGCTTCGCTCAAGCCCTGTATGACATTACATCTTCTCTTTGATCTGCTCGTACAGGCCCTTGCCGTCCAGGCGGTACTTAACAAGAAGGGCGCCTGCGCTGCCGCTCTCGCCGAATACATCGTAAACGCCGATGCGGTTAACCTTAACGGGGCACTCCTCTGCAAGAACTTCGCAGACTGCTGCGCCAAGGCCGCCGATAACGCTGTGCTCTTCAGCGGTGAATACCTTGCCGGTCTTCTGTGCGGTCTTAACAAGGATGTCCTTATCGATGGGCTTGATGGTGTGGATGTTGATAACATCAGCCTTGATGCCGTCAGCTGCTAAAAGCTCTGCTGCCTCAAGTGCGGAATTAACCATCAGACCGGTAGCAACGATACTTACATCGCCGCCTTCCTTAAGCCGGATGCCCTTGCCGATCTCGAACTTGTAATCGGGATTATCGTTTATAACAGGTACGCCTGCACGGCCGGTACGCAGATAAACGGGTCCGTCATACTCGCATGCCGCACGTACTGCTGCCTTTGTCTCAACATCATCAGCAGGGCTGATAACGGTCATGCCGGGGATAACACGCATAAGTGCGATATCCTCAAGGCACTGGTGGCTTGCGCCGTCCTCACCAACGGTGATACCTGCATGGGTAGCGCCGATCTTTACATTCAGATGAGGATATCCGATGGAATTACGAACCTGCTCATAAGCCCTGCCGCTGGCGAACATTGCGAAGGTTGAAGCCCACACAAGCTTGCCGCAGGTAGCCATGCCGGCTGCGATAGCCATCATGTTGCCCTCTGCGATACCGCAGTCGATGAAGCGGTCGGGGAAAGCTTTCTTGAATACACCTGTCTTGGTAGCTGCAGAAAGGTCTGCATCAAGCACTACCATATTGGGATACTGCGCACCTACCTCGGCAAGTGCGTTACCGTAACTTTCTCTGGTTGCTATCTTCTTAACATCAGCCATTATTTCAAGCCCTCCTCTATCTTATCCAGGTCTGCCATAGCCTTGGCAAACTCATCATCATTGGGCGCCTTGCCGTGCCAGCCTACCTGGCCTTCCATGAAGGAGATACCCTTGCCCTTTAAGCTGTGGGCAATGATAGCCGTAGGCTGTCCCTTTGTGTCACGAGCCTCCTTGAAAGCTGCGCGAAGGGCATCAAAGTCGTGAGCGTCCACATTTATCACATGGAACTTGAAAGCCTCAAACTTCTTGTCGATGGGGTTGGGATCGTTAACCTCTTCGATAGGTCCGTCGATCTGGAGACCGTTGTTGTCAACGATGACTACCAGATTATCAAGCTTCTTTGCGCCTGCGAACATAGCGGCCTCCCAAACCTGGCCTTCCTCCAGCTCGCCGTCGCCCAGAAGTGTGTATACGCGGAAATCCGCATTATCAAGCTTGCCTGCCATAGCCATGCCGGCTGCGGCACTTATGCCCTGTCCAAGTGAACCGGTACTCATATCAACACCGGGTGTGCACTTGAGTGAGGGATGTCCCTGCAGATGTGAACCCAGCTTACGAAGGGTTGTGAGCTCTTCCTTGGGGAAGAAGCCTTTCTCTGCAAGAGCAGCGTACAGGCCGGGAGCGGTGTGTCCCTTGCTCAGTACGAAACGGTCTCTTTTAGGATCCTTGGGATTAGCAGGATCAACGTTCATCTCTTCGAAATACAGATAAGTAAAAATGTCGGCTGCAGAGAGGGATCCGCCCGGATGTCCTGCGCCGGCTGCATGGGTGCCTATAAGAACGCCCCTGCGGACTTCGTTAGCATGACGCTTAAGTTCAAGATTATCCATAATTATCTCCTTTTTATAGGGAATTTTTATGCAACTCTGATATTATAACATAAGAAATTACAGAATAAAACATGGCATAATATATAAAAAAAGATCCTTCGCTTCGCTCAGGATGTCTCAGTCACAATCGTCTTGTGACCCATTCTAAGCAATGAAGAATCTTAAAAAGTTTTAATCTCCATCGTATTCTATACTCTTCTGCCTGAGTACCTGTGAAAGATACCAGGTGCCGTCCCTCTTTAAGAATATCCAGGTGGCGTCGGAGCCTTCGTTCTTGGTCTTGTATGCTGCCGAATTGAACCTGACGATCAGGTCGAAGTAGATGTGGCAGGATACGCAGTCCTCGGAATAGGTTACGAAATCGTCGCAGGTCTCGTTGCCGAACTCGTAGGTGGTGATGCGCTCCGTAGGATAGAAATAAGTCACAACGGATTTAACGTCTTCCTTATACTGCGAATCGGGCAGCAGGTATTGATATACACCGCCGGTATTCTTGCCTATGAAATGCAAGCCGTATGCTTCCATAATGGTGGGCACGATCTCCTTCACCTCATCAGCAGCTGACGCATAATAAGGCAGATCGGCGCTGTAGCTGGTGCCGTCCTGTGTAAGGGGCATATCCTCGCCGTCCCTGCTCTTTACGGAAAATACAGGCTCTACGATAAAGCCCTTCACCGCATAGGTGATGTAGCTGGGGATGTGATCCAGATACTGCTCAATAACCTTAAGGTCTTTGATCTCCGCGATCTTTCTGTTGCCGTCCGCATCCAGGGCGATGTCACTGTCATCCAGGGTGTGGCCGTTTACGGTAACGACGCTGCCGTCGGGAACGGTTATCTCATAAACGGTATCGCTGATGCTGTAATCGTCCGCATAGAACTTGTCGTAGCCCCAGAGGTCAAGGTCGTGGTCGTTCTTGCCCGTAACCTTAAGACTTACGTCCATAACAGGCTGGCCGCCTGCAAATACCGTATATCTGGGCACTTCCTTGGTGGCCTGCTTGGATTCCTGCATGGTAACCTCACCGGAAGCAAGCTTCTGCTTTAAAAGCCCGCGGTACTCGTTAAGGCCTTCGTACTTGGCAACGGTCACCAGGGTATCCTCACGGATGATGTCATCCACGCGGTTTTCGCTGATCGCCGCCATTACCTCATCCATACCGTACTTGGGAAGGGATGCCTCCAGGTCTATCAGGTACTTTTCCAGCTTGTTCCACAGATGGATGCTGACCAGTACGCCCGCGATTATGTATATCAGCATAAATATGCCGAATACAGGTACTTTTTTTCTGCTCTTTCTCTTAGCCATTGGTATTCCCTCCTCCTACAAGCCATGCTGTGGGGCAGCGTCTGGGCCCCGTGGGAGAATAGGGATTATTGATTATCTCGCCGTTGTAGTACATCTGTGAAGACGTACCGCCGTCAAGACATGCCGCGTTCACGGCACCGTATTCCTTCATGATGTCTATCATATCCTTGAAGGTGGCACCAAGGCTGGATGCCTGGCGTCCGTCGATAACGCACAAAAGCATTACACCGTCGGAGCGCTGGCCGATAGCGGTACGGGGGTTCTTTCCGCCGCCGTACACTTCGGTATCGGGCACTTCAAGGGATTCTCCGTCTATGATCAGGAAAGGTCCTGTCTCGTGACGCACATGACAGCCGTCACGCACGCCCATATCAAGCGCTGCCTTTACGGAATAGCCTTTGAGGAGCAGCAGCTTGTTTTCATTTGTCATACATACCAGGTTCCACGCGCCTGCGGCATTGTTCTCGAACAGGCCCTGACCCTGGCTGATAACACCGCCCACGGGCATTGCCGTATATGAATAACTACCCATATCTACGAACTCACCGCCGTTAACACCGCCTATAGCGCCGTATTTCTCGGCAAATGCAGGTACTATCCAGCCCGATGACTGGGCGAACTGGTCAATAACTCCAAGGTATACGGTGGAGGGATCCTGAACTATCATCATATAGCCGTGATAGGTGGCTCCGAATATCTCCTCAACGACGATGGGGTCCACGTCTTCCTTGGGAGTCTCGTCGATCACGATCAGATCCTTATCGGATACGGTTCCTACCTCTGCCTCGGGCATCATGTTCTTTGCAAGGATGGCCTCAACTTCCTCTTCGCTTAAGAATACGCCGGGCAGCCACTTAAGGGCGCTGGTCTCATGGAAGGTGGAGACATACTGCGTGGACATTGCGCTTGAAGGCCCCTTCAGGATAAGCTTTACAGCCCCGTAGAGGAACACTCCCAGAAGGACTATCGTTACAAGCAAAAATACCAGGACGCGCCATACCACGCCCCAGATCTTTGCACCTATGCTGCGCTTTTTCTTTTTACCGCTCCGGTTTGCCGAATATCCGCCGGTGGATGTCCTGCTTCCTGAAGTGCGGCTGCTTCCGCCGGTGGATGTCCTGCTGCTGCGGCGCGGCAGGGGTATCTCTTCGTAAACAGGTACGGGCTTCTCCTCTTTCTTTCCGTATAAGGGATCGCTTACAGACCTGCCGTTCTCATCATAGAACTCTTCCTCATCCAGATACTCAAGGTCGCCGTCATCGTCTTCTTCGTAGGCTTCCTCTTCGTAGTATTCACCGTCTTCGTAATACTCATCGCCTTCGTAAGCCTCTTCGTCTTCGTAGTATCCGTCAGACTCTTCATAAGCCTCTTCGTCGTAATATTCGCCATCGTCATAGGCTTCTTCGTCTTCGTAGTACTCGCCGTCCTCGTAGGCCTCTTCATCCTCGTAATACCCGTCGCCTTCTTCGTAATACTCACCGTCTTCGTAGTATTCGTCCTCAAGGTACTCGTCATTGGCATCAAGGTTCTGATCCTGCTTGCGGAGTAATTCCTGATATTCCTGTTGTGTTAACTTTTTTATTCTAGCCATTATTATCGATATTCCATATTCTTAAACTGTGTAAACTCCGGTATCCATACGAGCTTCACGGTGCCGATGGGGCCGCTGCGGTGCTTTGCGATGATTATCTCCGCGATGCCCTTATCCTCACTGTCGCTGTTGTATACCTCATCCCTGTATATAAACATAACGATATCCGCATCCTGCTCGATGGCACCGGACTCACGCAGATCGGAAAGGACCGGTCTGTGGTCGGTACGGCTCTCAACACCACGGGAAAGCTGTGAGAGCGCGATGATGGGGATGCCCAGCTCCTTAGCCAGAAGCTTGAGCCCTCGGGATATCTCCGATATCTCCTGCTGACGGCCGTCGTTACGCTTTCCCGACGAATTCATCAGCTGCAGGTAATCTATGACTATAAGCTCCAGATTGTTCTCCGCCTTTATCTTGCGGGAGATGGAACTTATCTCACTCAAAGTGGTCGCGGAATCGTTAAGGAACAGCCTTGAGTTGGCAAGGTTTCCGCCGCTCTCGGTCAGCAGTTCCCAGTCCGCATCGGAAAGCTGTCCGGTCTTGAACTTCTGTGAATCCACACCGGAATCCATGGACAGAAGCCTGTTCATAAGCTCGTTCTCACTCATTTCCAGGGAGAACATCAGCGCTGCTTTCTTCTGCTTTACCACGATATTCTGCAGGATGCTCAGCACCAGGGAGGTCTTTCCCATAGCCGGTCTGGCTGCCACCAGTACCAGGTTGCCCGCCTGCAGTCCCGCGGTCTTATGGTCCAGATCCGTAAAGCCGGTGGGCAGTCCGGTTATGCTTCCCGTTGCCCTAGCCGCCTTGTCGATGGACTCTAACGACCTCATTACTATATCCGCCGTGGGTGTGATACGTCCCACACTGCGGCGCTGCACTACCTTAAAGACGCTCTTTTCCGTCTTTTCCAGCAGGTCATTCACATCATCACTGTCTTTGTAGCAGTCCTCGCTGATATCCTCGGTCACGCGCAGGAGATCCCGCATAAGCGCCTTGTCCGATACTATCTTCGCGTAATGCTTAACATTCGCGGATGTGGGCACGCTGTCGATGATATCCATTATGAACTGCTCGCTCACCACTTCCTCGGGTACGCCCTTTTCCCTGAGCATCTCACCCAATGTGAGCACGTCTATAGCCGAACCTTTTTTGCCCAGCTCAAGTATGGCATCATATATATGCCCATACAGTTCGTTATAAAAATAACTCCCGTCCGGAAGAAGATCCCTTACGGCACCGATCTCCTTGTTATCGATATAAAGGCCGCCGATAACGGCTTCCTCGGCCTTCTTGTTATTGGGTTTAACGCGGCGGGCAGGAGCAGCAGCACCATCCGCCATGTTATTTTTCCTCCTCTACGATGACCTTGAGCTCGCCGGTTACCTGGGGATGCAGCTTGATCTGCACGTTCTGTATGCCTGCGGACTTGATGGGATCCTTAAGCACGATCTTCTTCTTATCAAGGGTAAGTCCCAGCTGCTCTTCGGCTGCAGTGGCTATTTCCTTTGAAGTGATGGAGCCGAAGGTCTTTCCGCCTTCACCCAGACGGATGGAAAGCTTGACCTGCTTTGTAGCCAGATCTGCGGCAAAAGCCTTTGCCTCATCCAGCTGCTCCCGGGCTATACGCTCGTCGTTTGCCTTCTTAAGCTTTAAGTTGTTTAAGTTGGCTGCGGTCGCCTCCAGTCCCTTCTTCTTGCTCAATATGAAATTGCGTGCATAGCCGTCACTTACGTCAACTATGTCACCCTTCTTTCCAAGTGATTTTACATCTTCCGTTAATATGACTTTCATCAGATCTCTCCTTCCTGAATCATTGTATCAAGTGTATTCTTAACAACTATTATCGCCGCATCTATGGTGGTGTTCTTAAGCTGCGCGCCGGAGCTGTTCATGTGTCCGCCACCGCCTAATTTCTCCATGATAATCTGCACGTTCACTTCATCGATGGAACGGGCTGATATGAATATCTGCCCCTGGTATTCCGTCATGACGAAGCTTGCCTTTACGCCGTTTATGTTGAGCAGGTCGTTGGCTGCCTGCGCCGCTACTACGGTGGGGCTCTTTAAGCCGTCCGCCTGGCAGTAGCTGATAACGTATTCCTTGCGGTAGACCTCCGCATTCCTTATAGCCTCGGCCTTTGCCATGTAATCGGCCGCGTCCTCGCGGAACATCTTACGCACCCTGGTGACGTCTGCGCCGTTCCTGCGCAGGAAGGCCGCCGCTTCGAAGGTACGCACGCCTGTCTTTGTGGTGAAGCTCTGGGTATCCATGACTATGCCGGCGTACATACAGTCGGCCACCACGCCCTTGAACTTGACACCGTTATTGATGTACTGCAGTATCTCCGATACCATCTCGCAGGCGGAGGAAGCATTGGGCTCAACGTAGGAAAGCGTTGAGTTTTCTATTATCTCCTGGCCCTGACGATGGTGGTCTAAAACCACGATGGTCTTGCATTTCTTTAAAAGTTCCGGACATTCCGTTATGCTGGGGCGGTTTACATCCACTACTACCACCACTCCGTTGGCGTCCGCAAGCTCTATGGCCTGCTGTGGCGTTACTATGGTGCCCTCTTCGTAATCCGAATGGCCCTTGTACAGATCCACCAGCGGCTGGAGTGAAGGTGTTACCTCGTCAAGCACTACGTAGCAGGTCTTCTGCAGGCTTAAGGCTGCTGCCCTTACACCCACCATTGCGCCGAAGCTGTCCATGTCGCCGTTGCGGTGTCCCATTACGAACACGCGGTCCCTGGTGGAGATGATCTCCTCCAGCGCCTGGGCCTTGACCCTGGCCCTTACGCGTGTGGTGGTCTCCTTGGTCTGGCTCTTACCTCCGTAATAGCTTAAGTTGTCCTTGTTCTTTACTACGGCCTGATCGCCGCCGCGGCCCAGTGCCAGGTCGATGGCGTTGCGGGCGAATTCGCAGTTCTGCGCATATGTCAGTCCGCCGTATCCCATACCTATGGACAGGGTGACGGATATCTCGTTACCGATGTTGATGCCCTTGACGTCTTCCAGGAGTTTGAACTTGGTCTCCTGTGCCTGTGTCAGTGCGCTCTTTCTTAAGATCACGAAGTATTTGTCCTTCTCCATCTTGCGCACGATACCGTCCAGGTCGCTGATATACTGGTTCACCTGCCTGTCGATGAATGCGCCTAAAAGGCTTCGTCCCACATCCTCGACACTCTGCAGCGCCTCTTCGTAATTATCGATGTAAATGTAGCCCACGGTAACGCTCTGGTTGTCCAATTCCTTCAAGGCCAGATTGAGTGCCGTGCGGTCAAAGAGATAAACGGCATAAAGGAAGCCGTCGTACTCCTCGCTTTCTTTCATATCGGTGAGCGCCGCCATGTCCTTTAAGCAGATGCGCTTGACCTTTGCCTGGTATTCCTTTTCAAAGAAAACAACGTCTATATCCTTTACTCCGTCGCCGTCCGGGAACTGTTCCCTCTTCATCTCCGGCATAAAGGAGTGGATGTTCTTCTTATAAAAACGTTCCTTGTTATCGAGCTTTTCGAAGGCACGGTTCATCCAGATGACGCGGCCGGTCTCGTCCAAAAGGGCATGCGGCAGCTCCAGCTCCTTTAAGAGCTGTTTCTGAATCTGCCCGTACTCGGTAGCAAAGCTTATGAGTTCCGCATTCAGGGCGGGCCTTGCGAATATGATCATACAGACCATGGTTATCACATAGACCGCCAGAAAAACACTGACTATAATACCTGCGCGCACATCCACAAAGTAGAGAGCGACATTCACAAGCATAAGTATCACACCCAGTATCAACGGTGCCTGTACATAAGCCCTGAGTTTTCCGTTTATCTTTATCTTTCCAGACATACCTATGTATTATACCACTTTACAAGTGGGGATTGCAAGTTTTTGGGGGAAGGGGGGGGGAGGATGCGGCGATGAGCCAGGGATGACAGGGGGCGGGTATGCGATGGGATGATGCGGCGATGTCGGTTACATAATGTATGAAGAACAAATTTAATTATTTATGGACTTGATTTCGGGAAAATGGCCCGTTATAATGCGACCCATAAGACATGGCAGAAAATAATCATGAAAGGAGGTCCCTTTATAGTACACCACTTCTGCATTTAATTCTTTTACGGCTTTCAGCCGGTCAATTTCAAGAAAACAGTACAGTTACACTTCAGTAACATTAGTCTTACAAGAACGATGATCCGGTCTTTTCCGGAAAACGTGCGTACTGATTTCCAAGGATTGTTAAAACACTTTTGCAAATAATACACAATGACACATT
>JAFYCS010000050.1 GCA_017539565.1 Lachnospiraceae bacterium | reverse complement strand
TATTTCATTATAAACGGCACAATAGTTTTCGTATCTTATACGTGGTATTTCCCCGGACTCTACAGCTTCCCTTACCCTGCAGCCGGGTTCTTTGATATGCATACAATCCTGAAAACGGCAGTCTCCCGAATATGCTTCGAATTCGGGATATTCACTCCGTACTTCACCTGCTTCGATATCTTTAAGCTCGAGGGCCGTAAACCCCGGGGTATCCATGATATACCCGCCCCCCTCTATACCGAAGAGTTCCGAATGTCTGGTAGTATGCTTTCCCCGCTTTAATTTCCTGCTGATCTCACCGGTAGCGGCTGCCGCTTCCGGGCACAGGGAATTAAGTATCGTAGATTTTCCGACGCCCGAAGGACCGGCTAAAAGGCTTATCCTGCCACACAGCAGTTCCTTAAGCGTATCTTTAAAACTGTCCTCGAGCGCACATAGCGCCCTCACATCGGATACGGCGCCTTTATATGCATTTAACAGCTCATTAACGTCTGTTTCGTCAACAAGATCCCTTTTGTTAAAGATAAGTATACACGGAACATCATTACGACGCAAGGTAATAAGAAAGCGGTCAAGCAGCACCGGATTGGGTCTTGGTCTGTCAAATGCGAAAACCAGAAGTGCCTGATCCACATTGGCCGCCTCGGGACGGATAAGCCTGTTTTTCCTGGGTAAGAGCTCGTCTACGCTGCCGGTCCCTTCAGCTTCATCAATGACACTGATACGGACCTGATCACCCACTAAAAGCTTCTCGTTATCTTTTCTGAATATCCCCCTGCCGCGGCATTCATACATACTGCCGTCTAAAGTCTCCACATAGTAGAAACCGCCTATCCCCTTGAGAATCCTTCCCTCTTTGGGCACTATTGCATTACCTCTTTAAATGTAACCTTTTCAGGGTTGGAACTCTTCGCCACCTGAACCTGCTGAACGGATACATTACCTTCTTCGTCATATACTTCCTGATCCTCTGTCACGACATAATCGATGGTTATCGTTCCCCAGGATCTCATATACATACCGGTAACATTGATCTCAACAGGGAAGGTATCTGTTGTAGCTGCCCAGAGTTTCTCCCCATACTCATCTTTAAGTGTAATGGTCGCATTACCGCCCTGATATCCGGCGGGTGCATTGACTGTATAGTTTTCCAGCTTATATGTGGCAGGCTTTCTTCCCCTGCTCACCTTATACTCTATCTCCGAATCGGTACTGATATTGGTGCCGGCTGAATAGTTCTGGAAGCAGACCTTGCCTTCATCATAATCATCACTGTACTCATCGTCACCACGTTTTGCTGACAGTCCGGCATTCTCAAGGATGAGCTTTACCTCATCTTCGGTCTTGCCCTTAAGATCGGGCATAGCCACCATGACCAGTTCCTTGCCAAGACTGATATAGATGGTAACTTTGCTGCCTATAGCGGCATAACTGCCAGCCTCAGGTTCCTGCCTGATAACGTTTCCTTTTTCAACCTCATCATGATTCTCATTGAGCACTTCGACTTCAAAGCTGTCATCCTCAAGGAGCTTTCTTGCTTCCGGGCGCGAACGTCCCACAACATCGGGAATGGGCAGTGTCCCCTTCTCGGTATTGCCTACTGCTGTTGTAGGTGTTGCATCTGCAGCAGCAGCCGATGTAGGTGCCGGTGTGGTCGTGGTATCCTTATCTTTACCAAAGCCGACTGCGTGCCACACGATATATAGAAATATGATACCCAGAACTATCGCACCGATTATCATCAGTATGGTAGTGAGTATCTCCATCCTGGGATCAGTCTCATCCTCAAAGCGCTCTTCCCTTGATCTGCCGGAGCGGCGCCTGCTGTCAGGTCTTCTTGAAGACGACTGGGTAGTCTTCTTCCTGGGTACATCAGGAGCCGTAGGCCTCTTGTTGGCCGCAGATATCCTGGTGCCGTTTTCATCCTTGTTATTCCCCTGCTTTGCAGATGAAGGTCTCTTCTTTTTCTTCTTTCCCGATGACTGCGCAGGCTCTCTCTTACGTCCGTTTATGATAGGCTCCAACACCGGTCCGTTGGCATAAGGATCTTCTTCCCCGCCTTCATATCCTTCGGGATACTCTCCTTCATATTCGGGATATTCTCCTTCATACTCCGGATACTCTCCCTCGTATTCGGGATATTCTCCTTCATACTCCGGATACTCTCCCTCATATTCGGGATATTCTCCTTCATACTCACCGTAGTCTTCCCGGCCTGCAGCATTCTCCGCGCTTCCTTCGCCGCCGCCCATCATGGCAGCATCAAAAGAATCACGCTGGTTAGCCTGTTTTCTTATATGTTTGAGCTCCTGTGGCGATATGTCCTTGGTCACTCCATGCTCATCATTCTCATCAAGCTTAACAAAATCCTCATCAGGGCTTATCAGCGATCTCTTAAGATCCTCTATAAGCTCGGGTGCTGACTGATAACGTCTGTCAGGGGATTTCTGTGTACACTTAAGTACTATCTTCTCAAGGCTCACCGGTATCTCGGGAACAAAATCCCTGGGTGATGGCATAGGTTCCTGTATATGCTTGATGGCTACCGCCACCGTAGTATCCCCGTTAAAAGGAACACGTCCGGTCAGCATTTCAAAGAGTGTTATACCCAATGAATATATATCACTCTTCTCATCCGAAAAACCTCCGCGCACCTGTTCCGGCGAAGTATAATGAACGCTTCCCATGACATTGGAGGTAATGGTATTGCTGGTAGCTGCCTTGGCAATGCCAAAGTCCGTGACCTTAACCTTACCGTCCATACTGATGATAACATTCTGGGGCTTGATATCCCTGTGTATGATATGATTATTATGTGCCGCCTCGATACCCTGCGCCACCTGTATAGCTATGCTGACAGCCTCACGTACGGAAAGCCTTGCTTTCTTCTCTATATATTTCTTTAAGGTGATGCCTTCCACCAGCTCCATCACGATAAAATGTGATCCGCTCTCTTCACCTACATCATATACATTGACGATGTTGGGATGCATCAGGCCTGCCGCTGACTGTGCCTCACTGCGGAATTTCTGCAGGAAATCCTTGTTTTCGGAAAACTCCTGCTTAAGTACCTTGACCGCAACATGACGGTTCAGCTTATGGTCTTTGGCCCTGTAAACATCACTCATCCCGCCGGTGCCTATCTTTTCAAGCACCTCATAGCGGTCTGCAACTGTCATACCTATCTTTATCATTACTGCTCCTTAACCTTCCACCCGCACTAAAATAACGGTTATATTGTCACGTCCGCCGTTCATATTAGCAGCAGCAACCAGACGCTGTGCCTTATCCTTAAGCGTCCCTTCACCTTCTATTATCCCCATGATCTCCGAATCCTCCAGCATATTGGAGAGTCCGTCCGAACACATGAGTATCATATCGCCCACTACCAGATCTTCCACTTCAAAAAAGTCGGGATCAACCTCCTCCATAACCCCCACTGCACGGGTGATTATGTTTTTATCGGGATGATTGCGCGCCGACTTTCTCTCAAGTTCTCCCATCTGGACCATCTCTTCCACAAGGGAATGATCTACGGTCACCTGACGTATCTCACCGTTACTGATAAGATACAGACGGCTGTCACCCACATTGGCAACACACAGTCCGTCCTCATCAATTGAAGCCACTACCAGAGTGGTACCCATGCCGAAGTAATTATCATCTGACATGGCCTTTGCCCTAACCCTGCGGTTCGCTTCCCTGATGGCATTGGATATCACACGTATGCAGCCGCGCTCGGGAGAAGAATTGATCTGCGACACCATCGTCTCCACGGCACACTTTGATGCATACTCTCCTGCCTTGTGTCCGCCCATCCCGTCCGCAACGATAAAAAGGTCGGGTAATGTCCCGACGGGCACTTCAGAAGTGAATACATAGTCCTGATTAAGTTTTCTCAGCTTGCCTATATCGGTAAGCGAATACGAGCTAAGCTTCATTGTCTTATGTCTTTTAATGGTTTCTATAGTCCTCTCGGACCACGCCACATTTTAGCACATCTTGATGCAAGGGTCAAATAGTTTACATAATCTTGTTATCGTTACGTCTTAACTGTCCGCAGGCACCGTCTATATCACGGCCAAGTTCACGGCGTATGGTCGCATTAACTTTCATGCCGGTTAAGCGTTCCCTGAACTTCAGTACCGCAGCACGGTCCGGTTCCTTAAGCCCCGCTTCGGTCACGGGATTGACGGGGATCAGGTTAACATGTGCATTTCTTTTTCCACCGGCCAGTGCCGCAAGACCTTTAACATCTTCATCAGTATCATTGACACCGGCTATAAGCGAATACTCAAAGGTAACCCTCCT
>JAFYCS010000049.1 GCA_017539565.1 Lachnospiraceae bacterium | reverse complement strand
GATATGGGAAAGGGAGCCTATTACAAGCCATGAGCTGGTCAAGCTTACGGCGGAGGAATTCGGATGGGCACGTACGACCACGCATAACGTGATACGTAAGCTCTGCGCGAAGGGAGTGTTTCAGAATAACGGAGGTACCGTAACTTCTGTTTTATCCAGAGAACAATTCTACTCGTTACAGAGCGCGCAGTTTGTGAATGATTCCTTTGACGGATCCCTGCCGGCATTTATTGCCGCATTCACAAAGGGCAGAAAGCTTACACAAAAAGAAGCGGAAGAGATTCGCAGGATGATCGATGAAGCGGAGGAAAACTGATGGAACAGATCTTTTTAAAGGTACTTAATATCAGTATATCGGCGAGCATACTTATCATTGTCGTGATCGCAGCGCGTTTGCTTTTAAAGAAAGCACCTAAATGGTGTGTGATGCTTCTGTGGGCAATCGTTGCATTAAGGCTCGTGATACCGGTTTCGATAGAGAGTGCGTTCAGTCTGATCCCGCGTGGGATGGATGAAAAGATCGAGAGCATTGAAGCAGCGGTTATGGATGGGAATACTGATCAGGAGCAGTTACCGCAGGCAGAAGCGAACAATATGCCGGTGACAATGACCGGGGATATTCAGGAAGATGTAACATATATTCCATATGAGATCGTGGAAATCACAGAGCCTGTTAAGCGGGAACTATCAATTTTTGAAATAGCCGGATATATCTGGATCGCAGATGTAGGCCTGATGTTGATGTTCAGCCTGTTTTCATATATAAAGCTTAAGCTTCGCATGGCGGAGTCTGTAAAGTATAAGGACAATATCTATCTGAGTGACAGGACAGCAACGGCATTTATCTTAGGGATGATCCGGCCGAGGATATACCTGCCTTCAGGTATCGATGAAGAGGAGATCCCTTATGTCATAGCGCATGAGTATTCCCATATAAAACGCGGGGATCATCTCTGGAAACCTTTGGCATATTTCTTACTTTGCGTGTACTGGTTTAACCCGCTCATGTGGATTGCATACAGCCTTCTTTCCAGGGATATTGAATACGCCTGCGATGAAAGGACTGTTTCCGGATATGATATGAAAGACAGGAAGGCATATGCTGCAGCATTGCTTGAAAACAGTATTCAAAAGAAACTTGTAATGGTGTGTCCCCTTGCATTTGGGGAAGGCAGTATAAAAGAAAGGGTGAGAAAAGTGTTAGATCATAAGAAACCGGCATTTTGGATATGTATAGTTTCACTGGCTGTTGTTGTTATCGTAGGGATATGTTTTGCAACAAAGCCGAAGAACGACGGTGATACGGCAGCTACGGAAGAAGGTGGAGTTGCGACAGAGGATGGAGCAATAGCAGTGTCACAGGATACTGCTGAGAGTGAAGTCACTATGAGCATAGCCGGCGAGAACAGGGAATGGAACTGGCCTACGATACATAAGTATGGTATTGGGACAAGGAGTGTTACTGATGCGCCTGACTATATAGAGATACATGCCTCATATCTGGATCCGGCATTTGCAGCATGTACGGGAGATATCGTTGAGACAGGAAACGATGCTGAGTGGGGAAACTATATCGTACAGGACATCGGAGATAGTGTAACTCTGAAATACGGATATTTAAAGGATATATATGTAAATAAAGGTGATCATGTAGAAGCGGGAAGAGTTTTAGGTAATATATCAGAGGGGAATAAGCCCGGGAAGGCAGAGTTGTTATTTGCAATATTCAACAATGAAATAGCTGTGGATCCTATCACGGTCACAGACAACTGGATATACGTAGAGTATGAGGATCTTAAGTTGTTGAACAGTACTTTGAGTTATAGGATTTGGAATTATCCGGAAGATGACACTCCCGGGATAAATCTGGATGTGGATCCTTTCGGATTTGATGAACAGGGAGGTGTTATAAAGCTTCAGGTAAAAGTTGATAACAGGATTTATGATGATACTGAGATACAGTCACCTGAGTTTCAGGAGATGGTCGATGAAATATCAGACAGACTGAATGATTCTCTCGAGGAGGTATTCGGGGGTGTTTTGGAAGGCCGGATAGAAAAGAACCGGTACAGGGTTGAAGCAGAGATATTGACGGGACCCTGGGAGAAAGATATTGTTATTGAACGCCTGCAGGAGCAAGGTAAACTATAAGCATGAAATATTGAAAAAATCGCAAGGTTAATTGTCATTCAAGAGGTTTATTATGGCAGATATGCGGGGACTTAACTATAAAAAAAAGGCTTTTTGGCTTGTTGTGCTGGCAGTCATAATCTGTATCGTAGTGGCGGTTTGTTTTCTGACAGATCAGAAGAGAACGGGGAGCGTAGGAAAGAATACACTAACTGCAAGCGCTCTTCCTCTTCCCAAGTATAAGAATGACGATTATTTTATAACTTCCTGTGAACTGAGTGCATCTCAAATTACGTATTTGGTGGATTTTGATGAGCCTGTGGAAGGAGACAGGATCGTAGAAATTTATTTTAGAAAGGAAGATGGAAGCCTGGTAACATTACAACAACTTGGAGAGAATGTGGTAAGCAGCCATTTTTCACATGAGGGAGATCCTGCTTTTAAAAGATATAGATATACATATACATTTTCAAATATGATAGACACGTCGCCTATTGTTGCTGTGGTAATGAACG
>JAFYCS010000006.1 GCA_017539565.1 Lachnospiraceae bacterium | reverse complement strand
CGGATTATGAAAAGGTGGGACTGCTCAATCCCGGGGATACAGTATCTGTTACAGGAACATACAGCGGCAAGTGGATGAGAGCGGAGTATAAAGGAGAGACAGTGTATGTTTTCGGAGACTGCCTCAGCAAAGAGCCTCCCGCTACACCCACTCCTGTTCCGGAAGTACCACCGCAGGAGAATCCCGCACCTACGCCTACACCGACCCCTGTACCCGTGGCTCCGCCTGTACAGGTGAGTGCTCCGGCAGGCGTACTGATGATAGGTGATTCACGCTGTGTACAGATGAGGGATGTTACCGGTGGCGGAGGAGCCAGCTGGATCTGCGAAAACAGCAAAGGATATGAATGGTTTGTTTCCACCGCATTAGGCCAGGCCGATGCTGTTATCGGCCGCGGCACAAAGGTCGTGATCTGCCTTGGTGTAAACGATACGGATAACGGATACAGTTATTCATCGCTGATCAATCAGAAAGCGGCAGAGTGGGCGGCCAGGGGAGCAAAGACCTATTTTGTTTCGGTCAATCCTGTGGGAGACAATCCCTATACAGATAATGATAATGTCAGTGCATTCAATAACATAATGATAAATAATCTGTCCGGGGTTAAGTATATCGATACCTGGAGTTATCTGGTAACCCACGGATACAGCATGGTGGACGGTATGCATTTCGACGGCCCCACCAATGCCACGGTATTCAGTTTGATCATCAGTAACCTGTAAATTTAAAATATGGTGCCAGGCACTTTGTACAAGAACGCACAAAATGTGCGTTCTTGTACAAAGTGCCTGGCACCGGAAAAAGGAGAGTGGATCATGGGAATAGAAGTCAGTACCGGGAGACCTGCAGTGATCAGAGACGATAAGTACCGTTTTGACAGCTTTAAGAACGGTAAAGTATTTGAAGGAAAGAAGCAGGGCCGTCTGCCGGCTATGGGGTGGAATTCCTGGAATGCTTTCGGCAGCGGAAATACCGCCGCACTCACCAGGGCTATGGCAGATAAGTTTGTGGAGCTGGGGCTTGATAAGCTGGGCTACGAATATATCGTGCTGGATGACGGCTGCTACAGGCAGGAGAGAGTTGACGGTGAACTGGCCAATGGGGAAGTGAAGTTCCCTGAGGGCTTCAGGACACTTGCCGATTATATCCACGGCAAAGGTCTTAAGTTCGGTATGTATAATGATATCGGCACCAACCTCTGCGCAGGTGCCGCAGTGGGAACCTGTGGGCACGAGCTTACCGATGCCCGTTCTTACATAAGCTGGGGAGTGGATTTCATTAAAGTAGATAACTGCTATTATCTCTGGGATAATGCAACCTTCTCAAATGCGGAGAATGCGCAGTATACATATGCGCCTAATATAAAGAGCATCGAGGTCGAGGGTAACGGCCTGGCGATCAAGCTTTCGGCTAAATGCGGGGAACTGCGCGGTGCAGGAGCTGAGATAAAGGATGACTATGTCACCAACATCGGAACTTTCGACGGTACCGGCCCCCAGGCAAGCCCTGTCGGAGATATGAGCGCGGAACTCGTATTTAAAATTGAAGCACCTGCAGACGGAGAATACGGTCTGCAGATAAGATATGCTGCGGGAAAAGAAGCGGGCGCAGGATCATGGCTTCAGATAGCTGCAGGCCCGGAAGGGGATACAAAGATCTTCTACGATGACATGGTGCCTGCCGGCGACGGCCCCACGGAATTCATTTCATCAAAGCCTTTTAATATCAGTCTTAAAAAGGGCAAAAATATCATAAGGCTTATGAACCACCGCCGCCAGGAGAACACGCTCTGTTCATATGCGGCGCTGCTGGAAGCCTTTAACGAAGTGGATAAGGATCACGGTATATTGCTCTCCATCTGCGAATGGGGTAAGACCCAGCCGCAGAACTGGGGCTATAAGGTCGGGGATTCCTGGCGTATACTCAACGACATTACCTTCCAGGTGGGCGGTGACGGCAATCCCGGCCGCGGCGAATGGGCCAGCGATTACACCCCCGGTGTTGCAGTACAGTATAATAAGGCTGTCATAATGGATGAGTTTGCGGGACTTGATAAAGGCTGGAACGATCCCGACATGCTTATGATAGGCATGAACGGTCTGGATATGACCCAGTGCGGCACACATTTCGCCATGTGGTGTATGATGAATTCTCCGCTCATGCTGGGACTGGATCTGCGCCGTGTGAACAAAGGTGATGAGATATATAACATAATCGCCAACGAAGATCTGATAGCACTGAACCAGGATGCTCTGGGCATACAGGCAAAGCGTGTATATTCCACGCTGGCTAAGGAAGCGCCCGATAAGGAATACATAAGGGATAACGAACGTGCCGACATTCTGGCCAAGCCTCTTGCCGACGGAAGCGTTGCGGTATCCTTCATAAATCTTAGCGATCATGAATGGACACAGAAGCTTGATGTGAGCATTGACACAATACTTAAGTTCATCGGTGACAGGATGAAAGACAAGGACAGCTTTGCAGCTGCGGCTTCATATAAGATCAGGGATCTTGTAAGCAAAGATGAGAAGGTGCTTGACGCTAAAGAAATAAGCGTATCAGGTATTCCCGCATTCGGAAACGTGACATACAGGATAAGCCCTGTCAAAGCCTGACATGGATGAGCCACAGAAGATAATGTCGCCCCGGGAGTTTACAGATAAACTGGCGGAGCTGGGAGGCGGCAAAGCATTTGAAAAAGCGTTCAGCGATGAAGCCCTTAAAGCCGCAGGTATAGATATGGATGCCCCACGGCTGACCAGGATCGATGCGGCGATCATGCTGCATAAATATATGCTGGAAGTGGCCGGCATACCGGACCTTGAGGATATAAGCGGAGCGGCAGTCTTAAAAGATCTGTACGACTGCAGGAAGTGTGTGAACCACATCGCACAGGTTTATCTGCGCGGTCTGATGAAGCCCGTAAGCTATCCACTTCCCGACGGGAGCAGCATACTGCTGTTTGATGCTAAGAGTGAGGATATGTCCTCATGGACAAATCAGCAGATTTGTGGTATTATGCCGTAGCTGGATTAAAAATACGGAGTAACGCATTATGGAGATAAAAGGCTTTACATACGGCTATGACGGCCGCGACGGCGTATACCGTTCGGAAGAGGGAAAACTCTCACAGCAGAGACTGTTTGAGACCGGTGTCAACTGGATATGCTTATGCTTCACGGTAGAGCAGGATGATGTCTTCAGCAGACAGATACGCTTTCATTTCGGACATGACGTGAACGACCGTGACCTGATGGCCGTGATCGAAAATGCTCATAAGAATAACGTCAGGGTATGTTTAAAGCCCATACTTAATTCCGGCGACGGTATATGGCGCGCCAGGATAACTTTCCCCGACAGCGACCAGTGGGGCCGCGATAAATACTGGGATGAGTGGTTTAAGGCATACGGCGCGTTCATAACATATTATGCTAAACTTGCCGAAGAGACCGGCTGTGAGATGTTCTGCGTGGGCTGTGAAATGCTGGGCACGGAGAAAAAGGAACAGCACTGGAGACAGCTGATAGCAGACGTAAGAAAGGTATACGGCGGAAAGATCGCATACAATACCAACCACGGATATGAGCTTGAGATGAGCTGGTTTGATGCAGTGGATTATGTAGGTACCAGCGCATATTTCCCTGTCGGAGAAGACGGAAAGACTTCCGTGGAAGAGATGGCCGCAAAATGGGCGGATATCAGGGATGAGATGTACAAAGTGCATCAGGCATTCAACAAGCCCATCATCTTTATAGAGATCGGGTGCCGCAGTGCACATGGCTGTTCGGCAATGCCCTGGGATTTTGAACACCAGGATCTGCCTCATGATGAGGATGAGCAGGCGAACTTTTATGAGTCCTGCCTGAAGACATTTTTTGATGAACCCTGGTTCGCCGGATGTTTCTGGTGGGATTGGGGAAGCACCGTTTATGACACGAAGGAAGAGGCTGCTAAGGAAAACGGCTTCAATGTCCATCTTAAGAAAGCAGAGCAAGTACTGAAGACATGGTACGCAAAGAGCTGATCAAAACTTTGGCCCTGTTATCAATGACAGGGCTTTTATACGGCTGTGGTAAGAAAGAGCCTGAGGAGCAGATACCGCCTGTACCTGTGGTGGTTCAGCTTACTCCGCAGGAGGGTGTATTTGCCTTTGAGGAAAATAAAGGCGGTGAGATACGCCACGTGGGTCCTACGGAAACACCTACCCCTATTCCTACAGCCGCACCGGCACAGCAGAGTGCACCGGCCGGCGGCAGCAGTGAGCCGGCAGCTCCCGTAGAAACAAAGCCGGCGGGCGGAGCCACCTGCTATGATATATCCGATCTTGAGAGCAGGGTATACAGCGCAGAGCAGGAGGCAAAGATCGCGGAGTTTTACCGTAACACCGTATTCACCGGAGACTCTGTGCTTCTTGGTTTTAAAAACTATTGCGCCAAGAGCAGCGATCCCCTGCTTAAGAACCTTAAGTTCCTGGCTTCCGGCTCATACTCACTTCACAATGCTTTCTGGGAAGTAAGTGATAAGAGCATACATCCGCTCTATCAGGGACAGCAGTATCCCCTGTGGGAGTCCATCCCCATGATGGGTGTGGAGAGGGCATTCTTATTCTTCGGAATAAATGATGTGTCCTTCGGTGTGGACGAATCACTGTCCATGTATCCGCTGCTGATCGAAAAGATCACGGACGCGGCACCGGGGCTGGATGTAACGATACTAAGCGCTACTTATACATTAAAGGATAAGGGCAAGGGAAGTCTTAATAACACAAATCTTGCGAGCTTTAATGCCGGGGCCACAAAGCTGGCGGCCGAAAAAGGCTGGGGCTATATAGATCTGGCTACCGTGCTTTCCGACGGGGCCGGCAACCTGGCCGAAAAATACTGCAGCGACGGTGAGCTGCATGAAAACGAACTGGCCTACAGAGTGTGGGTCATGATGCTCAAAGCCTACGCGGCCGAGCGCATGGGATTCTGAAAAAAACGTGTTCCTGAGCGAAGCGAAGGATCTTACTAAAATATGAGGAGACAATAATGAAAAAGAAGATCATATACATATTATTAACAGCAACACTCATGTTATCCGCCTGCACAGGAAAAGGCGGAAACACCCCCGCACCCCAGCCCACTGCGGCTGCACAGAGCAATACCCAGGGCGGTGAGATAGTGGGAACGGTAGCTGCAGCAGAAGCCCAGCTTCCCAAGGATATCTATGCAAAGATCAGCAGTGAATATACTCTTCCTGATCTGTATCAGGGGGACGATGACTGGATCTTAAACAACTACGGACTGGATGCATCCAAGCTTGAGGATTATGTCTGTGCAGAAGGCGATGAGCTTCACGCAGACCGTATATTCATAATCAAGACTAAGGACAGCGCTGACGTTGCAGATGTTGAGAGCAAGCTCAATGCAGTATACGGACAGCTTTCTTCTCCTGAGATGCTCGACTATATGCCTGAGCAGGCAGATACTATAAAGGCCGGCAGGGTAGTGAGCAGCGGTAACTATGTTTATCTGCTCATCTCACCCGATGCGGACGGCATCGAGGCGATCATAAAGGACGGTATCGCCGCTAACTGATAAAATGGTATTCTCAAGTACAGCATTTATATTTTTCTTTTTGCCCGTATTTTTGATATTGTACTATCTGATGCCGGGCAGGGCTAAGAATGCAGTCCTGCTCATTTTCAGTTTGCTTTTTTACGCCTGGGGCGAGCCGGTATATATCCTGCTGATGCTCATATCTTCACTGGTTGATTATACCGACGGCCGCCTGCAGGAACGCTTTAAGGGTTCCATGCCTAAAAAGAGATTATGTCTGGGCATCGCGCTGCTAATAAATCTCGGGCTTTTGGCCTTCTTTAAATATGCGGATTTTGCCGTAGGGATATTCAAGAGCCTTACAGGATCAGCCGTAGCGCTTCCGGGCATAGCCCTTCCCATAGGCATAAGCTTCTATACATTCCAGACAGTCAGCTATTCCATAGATGTATATAAGGGACGAATCAAGGCGGAGAAGAATTACTTCGACTATCTGACCTATGTATGCATGTTCCCCCAGCTCATAGCGGGACCTATTGTGCGCTTTACCTCCGTACAGGAGGAATTAAAGACACGTAAGGTGGATGAGCCCGGCTTTGTGAACGGCTTTTACCGTTTTATGCTGGGACTTTTCAGGAAGCTTCTGATAGCAGACCAGTGCGGTGCTCTCTGGGAGGCCATACGTACGGCAGAGGGTATATCTGCGGTCACGGCATGGCTGGGTATCCTGGCATTCACTCTGCAGTTATATTTTGACTTCAGTGCCTACAGTGATATGGCTATCGGGCTGGGAGAGATGCTGGGATTTTATTTCCCGGAGAATTTCAACTATCCCCTGGCTGCTACATCCATCACCGATTTCTGGCGCAGATGGCATATATCTTTGTCAAGCTGGTTCCGCGATTATGTTTATATCCCCCTGGGCGGTAACCGTGTGAGTGTGCCCAAGCACCTGCGCAATATGTTCATAGTATGGTTCCTTACCGGACTCTGGCACGGGGCTTCCTGGAACTTCGTTCTGTGGGGGCTTTATCACGGCATCCTTCTTACATTGGAAAAATACGTCTGGGGTAAAGGGCTGCAGAAGCTGCCTAAGCTCCTTCAGCATCTGTATGCGATAGTGATAGTAGTGGTAGGCTTCGGCATCTTCACCTTTGATGACCTTAATGAACTTGCAGCATATTTCCCGCAGCTGGTATGTGCAAAGAATAATACCTTTGCCGGGGGAGAATTCCTGTGGTACGCAGGCAACTACGCACCCTTCCTGCTGGCAGCGGTAATACTGGCCTTCCCGGTATATCCTGCCATTAAGAAGAAACTTGAGGAATCGCATAACAGTTACCGCCGCCGGCTTATTGGTATCTGCGCGACGCTTGTGATGGTGGCACTGTTTATGCTGAGCGTAGCCTGCATGGTACGTGACTCCTACAGCCCGTTCCTGTATTTCAGATTTTAAGGCAGAGAGCCGGTCCCGGATGGTATAACTGCCTGTATCCCGGTCACATAAAACAGCGAGGTGAATGGAACAGGCGCAAATGTCCTGCCTGGATGTTAAGCACGCATAGCAAAGTGAATGAGAAATGGAACCGGGGCTGTCCCGGTGAGAAGTTTATGAAAAACGAAAACCTGAACAAAAGAATAACGGTATATCTCATCGCAGCCCTGCTGGTAATATTCAGCATAGCTTTCTTCGTTACGCCCAAAGAGGAATTTTCGGAGAGTGAGAACAGGACCCTGGCCAAGTGGCCCGAACTGAGTATTCAGAATATAACAAGCGGCAGATACACTGAGGGCGTTAAGGATTATCTTTCCGACCACTTCCCCATGAGGGACGAACTGTTAAAGCTTATCAACTCGACGGAGCGTGTAAGCGGGCGAAAAGAGATAAGCGGAGTGTATCTTTGTGAAGACAGGCTTATCAATTCATATGAGAAGCCTGTGAATGTTGAAAAAGACATAGAGCAGTTTTCAAAGCTGGCAAATAATGTAGAGAATGCAAGAGTGAGTCTTATGCTGGTGCCCACCGCTACGAGCGTGCACTGGGAAATGCTTCCTGAGGGCTCACCTGACCGTGAGGCGGGAGAGACGATCCTGACGACTGAGCCTGAAGATGTTTACAGGGGAGTGGTGGAGATCGCATCAGAGCTTGATACTATCGACCGTATCAGATTATCGATGCCGGATAAGGTGATCTGTATTCCGGTGTATACTGCTTTACGATCGGCAGCAGATAACGGAGAAGTATATTACCGTACAGACCATCACTGGACAACTTACGGCGCATACGTAGGATATACCGCCATCTGCGATTCACTGGGACTTAAAGCAACACCCATTGAAGAATACAACCGCAGCGTGGTAACGGAAGATTTCTACGGCAGCATCTATTCGAAGATAAACGACGACTACGTGAAACCCGATGAGATAGTATCATATAGTCATCCGGACTGGGATCTTAAGGTAGAGTATGCCGACAGCGGCCTTATCACGGATACGCCATATGATCCGCAGTATCTGGATAAGCGTGATAAGTATTCTTATTTCTTAAGCAACCAGCACGG
>JAFYCS010000048.1 GCA_017539565.1 Lachnospiraceae bacterium | reverse complement strand
GTGCCTCCAAGCCCGCATTCTATATGTCCGAAGTCACTGTCATGGTCAGCGCCTATACCAAAGGCACTGATAAGTACGGGACAGATAGTCAGATTGCCGTTACCCGACAACTTAAAGGATGCATCCTCCGGCACGTGTATGCCATTGCCTTCAAATACATTATTGCCTTCTGCTATCAGTTCCAGTGAAGCACCCTTGCCAACTTCTATGCATGGATGATCTTCAACATCCCCCAGACGCACGTTGCTTATGCGCAGCTTACAATGGCAACCGTCTTTTATCCTTATGGTGATACCTGCCATGAAATCGGGATTACCATGCAGCGTGAGCTCGCTCTGGGACACGATGATGCCGGTATAGTTCTCCATAGCAAGGTGCATGAGGAACAGTTCCTTCTCTTTATTAACAAGAAAGACTTTCTTGGAACGTTCGTGATTATCCTCTATATTGGCTTTGACTATCTCATCCCTTATGTTTTCGGCTATCTCGGAAATGGGATCGAACTCGGGCCTGCCGGTATAATACCCCTGTACCAGATCGACGCCCATACGTATAACTGCCGTGAGCTCACGCGCAGTCTCAACGCCCTCTGCCAGGGATAAGAATCCGTTGTCATGCGCAAACTCTATAATTGTCTTAACAAAGTGCTGCTTCTTTGGATCCTCCTGCACATTCTCGATAAGGCTCCTGTCGATCTTTACATAGTTGGGCAGGAACTTGAGGAGGTTGGACATATTGGAATAGCCCGTTCCGAAATCATCGACAGCCACTTCAAAGCCGTCCTCCGTGCTGCGCTCACGCAGCAGATCGGCACCGTCATTGGCCAGCTCTGTCTCCTCTGTTATCTCCACAACGATATTCCTGAAAAGCTCTTTATATCTGTGGCGGAGTTTTTTGTAATCGGTATCATTTAAATAATGGCTTGATATCGAATTAATGAATATCTTCTTATCACCGAAGCACTCCCTGCGCTCATCCATGGTCCGCAGCACGTTAGTGAACGTGTAGAGTTCAACATCGTAAAGCCTCTCATCCATGGTAGCATATTTAAGGATGGTAAGCGGCGAAAGCCTGCTCTCCTGTCCCGTACGCATGAGAGCCTCATATGCCACTATATCCCCGTTCTTTGCGGAAACGATGGGCTGGAACGCGTAACGGAAATCGTTATCATCCATAACGGCACGTACTTCCCCGTGTTCCTTCTCATCGATCTCGATATTACCGGCTGCCGCATTGCTCCTGCGGCTGTAGCGGCTCTCTTTCATCATGCGCTTCCTTGAGAAGGATTCATCAAGTATCTGTTCAACGGTGGTACGCTCATCAGTGGTTATGCTGAGCGCGCTCATATTGGCTTCCAGGGTATATTCCTTGCCGGAAATACGATTGTATGTCTGAAGCCTGTTCTTTATCATTTCCATGAATTCCTCGACTTTCTTTCCATTGTCATCGATAACGGAAAGAACGATAAATTCATCCGATCCCAGGCGTGCCGCTATGGTGCCGCTGTGTATGCTGTCCATTACTATCTGTGCCAGCATCTGTATGGCTATATCACCTTCAAGATGTCCGTATATCTCATTTATATTCCCCAGTCTGTCCACATCTATGCAGATACTGGAGATCCTCTGCCCTGCTTCTATGCAGCGTTCGAGCATTTCTTTGGCTTCACGCATGAAGCCCTTGCTGTTACGGAGGCCTGTAAGCACATCGGTCTCCTGAAGTCTCTGGACGTTCTCGTTCGCATTGACCAGTTCATGGTTTGCGAACATGAGCTTTCTTTCGGTGATGTATCTGGCGATCAGCATATCCATCAGTACGCTGCACTGTTCCAGCACACCACTGCGGACATCCAGTTTTTCCGCAAGGTACAGCATATATCCGAAGAAGGACTGCTTGCAGTGTACAGGCAGGGCCACTATCAGCGGTGTATCCTCCATAACCGTATCCGCATCGGGAAAGAATTCCTTAGTCATAAAGCTTTCCCAGCAGCGGGGATCCTTGCGCTTATCTGCCAGTATATAGAATTTTTCATAATTCGTAGGGCATGCTCCCCTGTCCGCATACAGATCCTGCAGGAAGGAATCACGCATACACACAAAACTGTTCTCGGGAAGTATATGATCTATCGCTTTGGAAATATGCTCAACATTTTCGCTCTTTAAGAATTCCTCACTGAAGGAGAACAGACCGGAGAATATATCCTCATTTAAAAGTATCGAGCTTTTCTGCCATTCATCGGCCAGTGCTTCGTCTTCCTTTGACGGGGCAGGCAGATCCTCAGGCTTTATTATCGAAAAAGGGATATTCCAGCTGTCGAATTTTTTTGAGAGCGCTACGATAAAGCGTTTATCGATACTGTCAGACTCTAATGCGATGCATTCGCTCACACCTGCACCGCTTATAAAATAAAGGAAATCCGCGCGGTCCATTGCATTGATCGCACGCTTGGCCATGGCCAGTGGGAGAAGTATGACATGCTCGCCGGCAGCTATTCTCTGGTTGATAAGCATATTTGCTGTCAGGAACCTGTCCCGGTCAAATATACTGCTTACGCAAATGGCAATGAGCTTCATATAAAACCCCCGTATACGCTATACCGATATGATACAGATAACAGTATAGCACATCACGGGGAATTTTGTACTTGTTTTTGTTACATTTTTTTATTTATCGCGGGCGAAGGCCAGTATCAGCATGACCGCCAGCAGGAGCACGGCAAATACTATTGCCGGGAATACCATATCCTTCTTATCTTCCGTTACCGTGTCTGATACTGCCGGCTGTTCAGCTGCCTCTGCCTCTTCCTTAAGGGCGGCATCCCTGCGCAGCCTCTCCATCATCGCCTCGTTATCCTCATATACGGGACCTTCATCCTCAGGCTCCTCGATCTCATTTTCCGATACCGCCTCCTCTGCAGCCAGGATTATCTCACCGGTATCATCTGATATGTTAAATTCCGGCATCTCGATGGTGACTATCTCATCTTCCGGTACGGGATCTTTTTTTGCCAATGCTTCCCTCAACCCGTCAAATTCCGGATTCTCAACTCCCTCCGGCAAAGGCCCCGGCGGTGTGGACTCCGATGCCTGGGGATCGTTGTGCACCTCTCCGTACTGAAGGGCTGTATCTACATTGACAAGGTCATAGTTTTTATAATCTACACCCAGGTCGTTACTGCGCAAGCCGAAGTACTTTGCGACAGCCACGGCATCACCCCTGGCAAAGTTATACATGTCCACCTCTTCGTCGCAGAACATCCTGTCATTCTGATTATCCAGATGGCACTGTTCTATGATCACGCAGGGGATCCCGTAATAAGCTGCTTCCCTTATCACTCCGTAATAGTCACGTCCATGTCCGTTGATACGTACCTTGCAGCCCCTGTCATGCAGTCCCAGACTGATCATCTCATTTTCCCAGACCTGTGCGAACTGGTAACAATAAGCATTATTTGGCGATGCAGAGGGTATCCAGATCTCTGTGCCGTACTGGCTGTGATCACTGCTGGCATTATGATGCAGGCTTATCAAAAGATCCGCATTTACGGAATTTGCAAACTCCGCACGTTCTTTAAGAGTAAGCTCCACATCCGTCGTACGGGTAAGATAGATACTAACGCCTTCATAACGCGCCAGTTCATTGGCAAACGCTATAGCCGTAGCCAGGTTTCTGTCTTTTTCTAAAGGCGGATAAGAATCGGATCCGCTGTCTATGCCGCCGTGGCCGGGGTCGATGACCACAACCAGTTCATCACCGGTATCCTGCCAGCGGCCGGCAGCAGATGCTCTTAGCGTGAATACTGAAAGCAGAAAAAATATGATAGGTAAAAAAGCTGTTCTTTTCATCAATGCACCTTACAAAGCCATTACTACCCCGCCGGGATTCTCGTATATGGTGCTTAAACCGTTAGCGTTTAATATCTTAACATCCTCAAAGCCGAAGCGTTCCGCAAGCACTCTGGCGATCTTAAGACACAGTTCCTTACTGTCACACTGGGTAATACGCACCTTGCGTTTGGGGTCCAGGCCCATTTTTTCGATATGACGCAGCATCCTGTTGATCGCGCGTTCCATACCGATGCCCTGATCGATCTGCTTTACTTCCCCCTCATCGCCCACAAGGACAGGCTTGATGTTCATGGCAGTAGCAACCACAGCCTTTATACCCTTTAAACGGCCGTTTTTCTTAAACGTATCCAGATCATCCAGCACAAAGATGGTACGCATATCATCCCTGAAGGCTTCTCCCTGTTTCACTACATCTTCGAACGGCAAACCTGAATCTGCCAGCTCTGCGATTTTTTCGAACATAAGATGCTCGCCGGCAGCAGCGGACCGGGAATCAAACACATGTATACGGGTATCCTCATGATCCTCAAGGAACATCTCCTTAGCGACCATGGCGCTGTTGTATACACCGCTCAGCTTGCTTGACAGAGTTATAACATAGTTATCTGCATCTTCCTTATATGCCTTGTAGAACGCATCGGGAGAAGGGCAGGCAGAACGGGGATAATCCGCATCATTCTTTACCAGTTCGATCCAATCCGCCTGGGTTCTGGATCCGTCATCCTGATATTCCACTCCGCCGATTATTATCGACATGGGAACGCTTACAATATCATACTTTCTTTTGTCAAGTTTAGTAAAATCACAGCAGCTGTCTCCTATAAAACGTGCAGACATAAAAACCTCCTGATCAATATGATGATTCTATTTTACATGAATATCCGTGATGGCACACTGGTCTCCCGTAAGAGCCGCATAGATCTTACCTGCGTTTTTGCTGAATACGGTAGTGTTCTCGATATAGAGCCCCAGATTAACAGATGACACGACTATACTATCTGCTTTGCAGTCGAATTCCACAACGCAATCTATGCCTTTCTTATTCTCTTCCTTCCATCTGTTCCAGCCGACGAATTCGTCATCCTTAACAACAAGCTCATTCTTAGCGCCTTCAGCTCCGTCCCAGAACTCGCCGTCAAGCCTTATAAACGCATACTCATGATAGTCTTTACCATTTACTTTACCGTCTGCGGAATAGAACAGTACGATATAAGGGCAGTGCCATACCAGCCTTGCGGTAGGCAGGCTCATGGAATGGAAGCTTAATTTCATCCCGTCTTTAACTTCTATACCGTCAGTACTCTCCGTCCTGTAGAAATTCACCTGCAAGTTGGGGATATCACCTTCGGGCCCGTCTATATAGCTTATCTCCGGAGCTATGCGGGGGATAACATCCGCATCTATCGGCTTATCGTCTCTCTCCATGTGGGTATCGCTGATAAGGCAGTGTTCTCCGGAAAGCGAACCGTATACGAAACGTGCCGCATCCTGAAGTGCGATCACCACTTCCCGATACTTTTTTCCGTCATCAATAGTCAGCATTACATGATCTTTGAATTTTACACCGCTCAGCGCATAAATGCCATCTTCCGCAAGCTTCTTATTCTTACTTTCGGATACATGGCTCTCTATTTCCCTGGCATTGATATTCTCTACCCTGCCATCGAGCCACACAACAGCATATTCAAAATAGGACATTTCCTCGATAGCTCTCTCGGTGGTATGAACTTGACCATCGCTGGCGTCAAAAAGTATCATGGCTGCCCCGGACTTCTGCCCTTCTTCCGGAGTCACCTTAAGCGTAAGCCTTATTCTTGTTGGCGTTATCAGACCACTGCCTGACACAGTCTCTTTAAAGCCGGTACACTCAAGCCCGCTCTTCCAGGCGAATTCCTTTACTGCCCTCTGTTCCCTCAATCTGTATTCCAGATCCTCATCGATCATACGCTGCATTATCCGGGCTATCTCGGGATCAAACTGGCTGCCAGCACCCTTGACTATCTCCTCACGTACCAGGGGCTGGGGGAGCGTCTCCCTGTAGCTTCTGGTGGATGTCATGGCATCATAGGAATCCGCTACCGAGATGATACGCGCTATCTCGGGGATATCGTCTCCTTTTAAGCCTTCGGGATAACCCTTACCATCGTAACGTTCATGATGATAATGGGCACCTATACTCAGATAAGGATACTCACTTATGCTTGAGAGTATCTGATAACCCATTACAGGATGCTGTTTGATCACCTCGTATTCTTCCGGGGTCAGCCGGCCGTTTTTATTTATTATGCTGTCATCTATGCCTATCTTACCAACATCATGAAGCAGCGCCGCATAGTAGATCTTTTCGATCTCATCCTCGCTCTTGCCCATCTTCCTGGCGATCTTCCCCGAGTATTCTGCCACACGCAGTGAATGTCCGTGTGAATAGGTATCCTTTGCATCCACCGCATTTACCAGGGCCGTAGCCGTCTGTTCAAACAGGCGCTGTGAAAGCATCTGCTGCTCCTTAATGTGATCTATCTCGGTCTGCCGGTATTTCTTTATGCTTTTGTTTCTTGAGTAGATGATGATGATAGCTATGATGGTAAAAAAATTACTGAACACTCCGGGGACCGATCCGTAGTTTCCGGCCTTCAGGATGGTAACCATCAGAATTGGGAACTGCCCGATCAATATCAGGAGAGCCGTGATAAATCCCAGCTTGTCGAATAACACCACAAGGAAGATCAGACAGATATTTGCAAGAGACGACAGAACTCCGGTAAACGTCGAAATACGCATTTCGCCGCCAAAAACAGACACCGTTCCCGGATCACGCGCTACCATGGACGTAAGCGCCGTTGCCGAAAAATAAAACGCCAATAGCAGTACATACTCTATAATGCCGATTATATTAACCGCATTTTTTTTGCCGGACGTTTCTTTCACCCGATCAGGCACCTCGCTCCCCACACAGCTTCTGTATCGTAATATTTTACCAATTCTGCGTGACAGAGTCAATGAATATCCCCGACAAACTATAGGTTTTATTTAAATACTAACACAGGGTGTCCTGCATCCGCCGGCAGGGTTATATGCAGCTTTTCCTCCGATCCCGTATGGAAAACCACTACATCGGAACTATTGTCTTCGCGGATGATATCTGCTACCAGCTTGCTGTCCGATCGGTAGCCCTGTTCAAACTTAAGCTCTTTTATCTGACCTCCGCGGCAGAAGAAACCGTTTGTAACCACAGTCTGATCCTGTGAATTCCTGTCTGCCGAGTAATCGTACTCCCCCAAAAGCCTTTCATTTACGTATACTTTAAGTATCCCGGAATCAAACTTAAGCATTACATCGGCCAGATCTGCACTGCCATAGAAGTCACTGCCTTCAAGCGACTGCGTCCAGTAATAAGGCTGGTCCTTTGCGGATCCGTCACTGTCACCGTCCGCTTCCGGTGACTGCTGCACACTCTTCTGCTCCCAGACTTTCCACAGATCCCGTGCAGCAGGCGGGATATCCACCGTGCAGCCTCCCGGGAAGGATGCTTTCTCATCATCCGACGCATAATAATCCGCTTTATCTCCCGTAAAGCAGACATTCTTTAAGGCCGTACATCCTGCGAACGCATTCTGCCCTATACTCTGCATCCCCTTTCCGAAGGTAACGGATGTAAGACCGGTGCAATCTTTGAAAGCATTTTTTCCTATACTGCTCATATTGTCGTTAAAGACCAGATCCCCGCCAAGTGATGTGCATCCGCTGAACGCTCCGGCCTTTATATGCTCCAGCGAATCAGGCAGTGCCGCGATCCCCCTGATGTTTTTGCAGCCTGCAAAGGCTGAGCTTCCTATGGATCTGAGCCCCTCGGGAAATACGATCACGCCTCCGAATGCCGTGCCGCCAAACGCTTTGTCGCCGATGATTATCAGTGAAGAGGGCAGAACACATGCGCCACCCATCCCCGTACAATGATCAAAGGTATTGCAGCATATAGCCTGCAGCCCCTGGGGCAGCTTAAGCCCTGTAAAGGATTCGTCGTATTCAAATGCAGACTCACCTATGTATTCAACACTGTCAGGCAATTCAAGAGTTCCCGTCAGCTTAGAAGCAGAACAAAAGGCTAATTCCCCTATGGACTCAAGCCCCTCGTGAAGTATCAGCCTTCCGTCAGCACCGCAACCGCGGAATGCCCCTTCCCCTATGGATACGACTCCGGCCGGTATCTCAACATCTCCCTTAAGGGATTCGCACATGGAAAAACAGCAGCCCGGGATCTCCGTCAGGCCTTCGGAGATATGCAGTTCTCCGTCAAAGCCGCACTCCGCAAAGCTGTAATAATCAACTTTGGTCACAGAATCCGGGATTATCAGATCGCCTCTTAGATTTTCACATCGCGTAAAGGCACATCTTCCCACAGTTTCAAGGCCATCCGGAAGCGTAAGCGTACCTTTAAGGCCCGTCATATCCTTAAAGCTCTCTTCGCCTATTGTTTTTAACGATGCGGATAATTCCAGGCCGGTAAAACCTTCACACCGCACAAAGGCATAGCTACCGACATTTTCAACATTATCAGGAATCTTAAGAGTTCCCGTAAGCCCGTCACATCTGTAAAATGCGAACTCCCCGATCTCCTTAAGGCTTTCGGGAAGTACCAGTTCTCCGCTCAGCTCATGATTGGAATAGAATGCATCCGCTGCGATGGAGGTGACCCCTTCGGAAATGACCAGCTTTTTTATCTTATACTTGCTCCACATCCAGCGGTCGGGAGTGACCATCTCCCCGCTGCCGGTGATAGTAAGTGTCTTGCTCTTCTTATCATATTCCCATTGCATATCATCCCCGCAGCTTCCGCTTAAGGGCAGATTGTTTTTTGTACAACCGAAAAGGCCGAACATAAGCATAACCCCCATTATCGATATCAGTATTTTGACGGCTTTGTTCTTCTTCATACTCTTGATCATATACCCCAACCGGCACTGAAGCTGCCGGTTTTTATTAATAGTTGTAAGGAAGGATTTACGGTCTTATTATAAACTGTCCGGGGAGCAAAAGATAGTTCTGGCGGATCATCCGATAGTCCCCATGTCATATACGGGACCGTTTTGTTATAAAGTCCGTCCCCCGTCCGCTAAAGATCCAGCTTATAGTAATGAGCGTCAAAGTATATTTCTTTTCCCCATTTTTTAAAACGGCTTTTCCTGTCTTCCGAAAATCCGAATTTGCGCAGAAGAGCTATCGATGCAAGATTCATATCTGCCACCTCTCCGGTTACGGATTTCCCGCCTTCTGCTTTTATCAGACTGATCAGGGCACCGATCATTTCGGTTCCAAGCCCTTCCTTCCAATGTGCCCTGGAAATACAATAGCCGATATCATAGTTTCCGTTTTCAGGGAATGCACAGCAGGTGCCTACGGGACTGCCATCCTCCTTCAGAACAGCGGTCAGGTAATACCCGTCCGGATTATCTTCCATCTCATCAACAGCTTTAAGATATTCTTCATCTTGATCATCACGGACAGGATCGGACATATACTGTCCGTTTTCCCCGTCTCCCCAAAGTGCTAACGTAAAATCAGTATCCGTTTTTTTCCACGATCGTATAACGAGTCTTGGAGTTTCTATGTTTTGGGCAAGCAGCATTCTATGGTTTTCTCCTTTTTTCAATCATCTGCATTTTGTCAGTTTTATATAAATCATTTATCAGCGGTGGTTTAAAGATCAATGGCTGTATCCTCTACATGGTTTAGCCGGCAAAACCACATGGACCATTTAATCTTCAGAGCCACCAATTTCTACCCTTTGAATATAATTAGCTACAGCATCCTCTTCATTACTGCCAATGATACGATCTGCACTGCTTAGTGTCTCCGGTCTAGCATTCGATACGCTTATCGCTTCATCTGCGACCTCAAACATTGACAGATCATTTACGGAGTCACCAAATACAACAAGTCTGTCACATCCAAGTCTCTCTTTAAGCTTGATCACTGCTTTTGCTTTTGTAGAATCCTTTGGGCATATCTCCAGCCAGAATTCATCTCTGTAAGTATCCTTTTGAAATACTGTCTCCCACTTGTCAGATCCTTTTACAGCTTCATAATACGGGAGAAGTTCTTCTCTGCTGCTGATCAGGGTTATATAAGAAATATTACCCTCAAATTGTTTTTCCGCATCATTAACCATACGCATGCGTTTATCCCCAATAGACTGATAATAATCTATATATCCTTGAAATTCTTTACTCTTTTCTCCTCCCTGATACATCTTATACATTTCACCATCAATATACACAGATGTAAAACCACAGATGCTGATGACCGGAAGTAATCCTTTCAGTTCCTTTAATATATCTGCCGCAAAAAAAGCAGTTTCTTTTTCCTTTGCAGATATCTGATCTGCAAGGGTAGTTCCGTTTCTGGTTATGACAGGAATCTTAAACCGGATATCCTTTGTAATTTCATATGCACTGTGAAAAGATCTGGCAGTTGCATATGTTATAAGGACACCACGGTCTATTAACTGATTCAGGATCCTTACTGAATCATCAGAAACTGTCATATCATTTTTCATAAGCGTTCCATCAAGATCTGTTACATATAAGGTTCTCATTTTAAACTCCCTTGCCCTGTTATCAAAGATTCATATTCCAAAGCCTTATCACCCCCGGAAAAATTCTATCAAACAGTCCACAACGATGCAACTCTTCCCCTTAACAGCGGTGCTTATAACAGGTTGTTCAATAGAACCTATCCAGTTTTCTTTCAATGTCCCGGGTATTAATGACTGTTTCTTCCGTCTCATACGTAAGGATCAGCCGCTCCCCTTCAAAGATTCCATTCTGCTCATAACCATAAATCTTTTTTACGGCAGATCTTGCATAAACAGGATCATCCATTCGTCCTTCATGTTCCCAATAAATCTCTTTCCGAAGCTTGGGAGAAAAGAGCGTAAAATCCGAATACACCGTCCCATACCCCTGGAGCAGCAATGGTTTTTCGTATTTGTATGGAATATTATTTCTAAAAAAATAATCTGCCAGGATTTTCTCCGATTTTGACCGCACTCTTTCCCCCTTTTCAGACAGGATCACCATCGCTCCTTCCTGAAATTCTTTCCCTTTGTATGTCTCGTTTGTCCAGCAGTCCAGTAACTGCTTCATTGTAGGCTCTACAGGCGTGATCAAAACCTGTCTCTCTGCGTGCAAAGAAAGATACATCTGCTCGATCTCATCATCTGCATAATCACGAAGAATTTTAGATATCTGCTTAAGCCGCGATTCTGCTTTCTGCATCACTGTTTTTTGATAAGCCTTCTGCGCGAGTTGCCTGGCTAACTGTAGATTATCCTTATGAATATACATCCCATACCTGTCGTTGGTACAATGATAAAATCTAATACGTCCCTGATTCGCAGAAATACGCAAATATCCCTCAGGAAAAGTTTCTGCTTCTACTTTCGCCTTATTAATAACGTCTTCCAGGTGTTTTTTCTCCTGAATCAGCATTTTCTTTAATCCATACATAAAACTTCCTCCTTTAAATATGATTCATAATTAAAAATTAGGACTTTTGTTATTTGCAGCCACCAATAGAATGATAGACATGTGACTGCATCGGCATTTTCTTACTTTGCAGGCATTGAATGTGGGGTGGGTGTGTGACTGCATCAGCTCTTTTGTTAGTTGCAGGCACTAATGGAGTGTTAGGCAAGTGACTGCAGCGGCTCTTTCGTTAGTTGCAGGCACTAATGGAGTGTTAGATATGTGACTGCATCAGCACTTTCGTTAGTTGCAGGCACTAATGGAGTGTTAGATATGTGACTGCATCAGCTCTTTTGTTAGTTGCAGGCACTAATGGAGTGTTAGATATGTGACTGCATCAGCTCTTTTGTTAGTTGCAGGCACTAATGGAATGATAGATATGTGACTGCGCTGAAACTTTCTTATTTTGCAGTCACTAAACGTGGTCTGCCTTCTGGCTTATTTAAAAAAAAGGAGTTAGTGGTCATATGACCATGAAACCCTGAGTAACTGCATATGCTTAAAACGCGAATTGCAGTCAAATAAGATTGAAACGGAAATCCCGGAAGCAGATGCCTCCGGGATGAAATGTGTAAATAATCTTGAAAATAATTATCTCTTGCTGAACTGAGGCGCACGTCTCGCTGCCTTGAGGCCGTACTTCTTACGCTCTTTCATACGAGGATCACGTGTTAAGTAACCTGCCTTCTTAAGAACGGGACGGTTCTCTGCGTCTGCCTGTACCAGTGCTCTTGCGATACCGTGACGAACAGCACCTGCCTGTCCGGTAAATCCGCCACCCTTTACGGTGATGTAAGCATCATACTTAGCTTCTGCATCCAGAGCTACCAGAGGCTGCTTTACGATAACCTTAAGG
This sequence comes from Lachnospiraceae bacterium, assembly GCA_017539565.1. Classification (GTDB taxonomy): domain Bacteria; phylum Bacillota; class Clostridia; order Lachnospirales; family Lachnospiraceae; genus NK4A136. Next base: position 52,203 of record JAFYCS010000048.1, on the reverse strand, counting down.
GTCTCAAGTCCAAAGTAATCATCAAGCTCACGCTTATTAATGGTGATCTTGCCCTTACCGGGAGTTAAGAATACTCTGGCAATGGATTTCTTCCTTCTGCCTGTTCCGTAATATTTTACACTATCTTTCTTAGCCATCTTTCAATTTCCTCCCGATTAAAAAGTCAATGCTTCAGGCTTCTGTGCTGCATGATTGTGCTCAGGTCCGGCATACACAAAAAGCTTCTTGAACATTTCCCTGCCTAAAGGCCCCTTGGGAAGCATGCCTTTAACTGCAAGCTCTATAACTTCTTCGGGCTTGCCTGCAAGCTTCTCACGAAGGGTTGCTTCCTTCATACCACCAACATAATCGGAATGCTTGTAATAGATCTTCTGATCCAGCTTCTTGCCGGTAACCTTGATCTTCTCTGCATTCACTACGATCACATAATCCCCGGTATCTACATGGGGTGTGAACTCGGGCTTATTCTTGCCCCTGAGCACCTTGGCGATCTCGCTTGCCAGACGCCCTAAAGTATATCCGCTCGCATCAACAACGTACCACTTACGCTCGATAGTTGACGGAGTAGCCATATAAGTTTTCATCCTGCTTACCTCCTGACAATAATACCTGTAAATAATCTCCCCGCCTTAAGAAAGTTATGCACATACGTGATGTCCGGGCACATATGGCCTTCTTAACGCCACAGGCACCGCTGCCTGCGTGGAATATCCGGCGGCACGGTTGCTGATCCTTAAGCCGCCACGGAAACAAATTATAATATAGTCGCCTGACTATGTCAATTATTTTTTTCTTTTCCCTGCAGATGATCCCGCAGAGCATAAAACCGCGGTTTTAATCATATGACAAATTTACTGTAATAGCCGGTTGATATAGTTCAATTCTGCCGTTAGCCCTTTTCAATCATTCATTTAAATGGTAAAATCTCCTGCGGGAGGATTATTATGGACGGACAGGTTATAAACAGTATAGAAGTCACGGGAGTTGACTTTTCTTATAGGAAGAATCACGTACTCAAGGATCTGAACTTTTCCCTGCCCCTGGGCGAGAGTATCGCAATACTGGGCGCCAACGGCTGCGGCAAATCTACGCTCCTGTCGATACTTGCCGGTGTACGTCACTGCCACGGTGCAGCCATGATGTACGGGAACTGCGACCTTACTAAAGATAAGAAGATGCGTTCCAAGCTTATAGGCTATGTCCCCCAGACCGATCCGCTGCTGCCGGAACTGAGTGTGCGCGATAACCTCCTTCTCTGGCTGAAAGGCCCTGCAAAACAGCTGGATGCAGCGCTGGAGCTGCCTTCGGTGCAGATGCTCAATATCAAAGACTTTATCAAAAAGCCTGTCAAGGCTCTTTCAGGCGGCATGCGCAAGCGCGTCAGCCTTGCCACCGCTCTTATAAACGATCCCCAGATCCTGATAATGGACGAGCCCGCTGCGGCACTGGATCTCTGCTATAAAGCCGAGATCCGGGAATACCTTGCAGCTTTTCATGAAAGCGGCCGCACTCTCCTGCTCACCACCCATGATGAAGAGGATCTTTCCATAATAACGTTACTCTGTCTTATACGCGACGGACGTCTGCATAAAAGCAGCAGGGTCGTCCGCGGTGACGAGCTCATAGGCGTGATAAAAGGAGAACGTGATGTTCCTTAAACTCTTAAAGCTCGAAACAAAAAAAGCACTTCACTGCCTGCCGGTATTCTTTGCGGCTCTTGTGATCTTCGGCGTGCTGATAGGAATGATATACTCTTCCCTATCCCGCAGTCTCTACGAAGGCGAAGCCGTAGCCCGTGCCACCGTAGGTGTGGTCACCGACGAATCCGACAGCCGCTATATCGATATGCTCATTGATTATCTTTCCGGCATGGAATCTGCAGCCTTCGCTTTAGACTTTGAAGTGATGGATGAGGAGGAAGCCATGAACGGCTTAAACCGCGGCAAACTGGTAGCCGTGCTGCTGCTCCCCGAAGATACCATAAACGGCATACTCTACGGCGAAAACTTCCCCGTGCAGGTAGTATTCTCAAAGGAACAGAGCTTATCTAACGTTTTCCTCTACGAGCTGACCCACGCGGGCATGAAGCTGCTCTCATCGGCCCAGGCTTCCACCTATGCTGCTACAACTCTGTATGCAAAGGCAGAGAAGACCGAAGAGCTCTGGGATGCCTACAATGATATAGACATGCTGAACTTCTCCTACGTACTCTCACGTGAGAAGCTCTTCTTTACAGAGGATACCCTGCCGGCAATCTATACCTATGCCGCAACAGCCCTCATACTTCTCATCTCATTCTCACATATATGCTTTGCGCCTTCACTCAAACGTGAAGATACCGGCTTTTACCAGCTGCTTTTTTCCGACAGGACCAGCCCCCTGCTGTATCTTATCGTGAAATACCTGGTCAACAGCCTGCTGTATTTCATACTGCTGCTCACCGGAATGTTCATCTTTTCAAAGGCCGGCAGTGATTTCAGCATCAGCTTTGATATAAAGAATATACTGATGATACTTCTCTGCTCCTGCCTGATAACATCACTGGGACTTTTTCTGGAGCAGCTTTTTTCCGAGGCGGGCGCCATTATGGCGCAGATAATACTGTGCATCGCGATGCTCTTCCTTTGCGGCGCCATACTCCCCGCAGCATTCCTTCCGGGCCCTATGTTATCTATAGGCAACGCGCTGCTTTTTGCGCCGCTGCACCGCAGCCTGGCTTATTTCTTAAACGGCAACAGTGCAGATCCCGAACTCCTGCCCATGGCTGTATGGAGTGCAGGTCTGTTTGCTGCAGCCTGGCTGGTATTTAAGCTGAGAAAGGAGGCGCGTTCATGAATCCTTTCCGCCTTCTTTTATTCAGATTAAGAAGCCTGATACTCACACCGGCATTTCTGGTGCTGCTCCTGGCACTGCCTGTCGCTGCAGTGCTGATCCCCGCCGTTGTCAGTTACGATACCGGTGTAGACGATACTGTAGCCGCCGGTTATATAGTCGTGGATGAAGAGAATGAAGTCATCGCTATTGATGATTATGCAGACGATATAGAACAGCTTACAGCCATACTGGATCACGGTGATCCCGATTCACTCTTCTCTTTCAAAGGTTTTGAAGACATGAACGAACTGCGTGCCGGCGTTGTATCTGGAGACCTGGAATGCGCTTATGTTATCCCGGAGGATCTGTTCAGCCGCATGCGTGCCGGTGATAAGAAAAACCTGATCACGATACTCACTTCACCCAAGAGCAGCCTGACCGCACTGGTAAGCGAGACCGTATACGCCGCCATCTTCGAATGCGTATCCGGACCTGTATTTCTGGATTACCTTAAGGACGAAAGTGCCATAGCTGATGCGATCCCCTCTCTGATAAGCGAAGAAGAGGTCCTCAGCGAACAGGCTGCACACCAGCAGGATGGCTCCACTTTCTCATTCCTCTATGAGAATACTCCCAAGGCACATGCGGTATCGCGAAATGCCGTACTGCTCTCTCCATTAAAGGGACTGCTGGCCGTGATAATACTGCTGGCCGGATTCACCGGTGCACTCACTTATTACAATGCAGCGGAAAATCCTTTATACGCCCGTTTCTCTGTCCGTGTGGTCATGATACTGGCTCCCATGCTCTTATGTTCGCTGCTGGCATTCTTATGCATCCTCTTCATACCGGGACTTATGGAGGGAAATGTATTTACAGAACTGGTAAGACTGGTATTCTATCAGATCATATGTCTGGCCTTCCTTCTGCTCATCACCACGCTGATACGCGGAAGATCGGTGATATATGCATTTATGCCGGTTTACCTTTTATCATGCCTGATATTCTCGCCGGTATTTATAGACCTTGGACAGTTCATACCCATGATGAGAACCCTGAAATGGGTATTCATGAGCAGCTTTTATCTGATGTAAAAAAGATCCTTCGCTGACGCTCAGGATGACACGTTATACTCTGTCATTCTGAATGGAGCGAAGAATCTTTATTTGGTTCTGATGTTCACAGATAATTAAGTTAATCCGTTCAATAATGTTGTTGCCTGCTGCAACGCATCTTCGTTTATGGTTATCTTCTTTGAAGGATCGGTCTCTTCCTCATCCTTTTCTTCAGTATTTCCGGAAAGCTTTGCAATGCTCTCCTTCGCCATGGTATTTGCCTGGGTGGACCAGTTGCCGCTGGCATTGTAGGTAGCAGCTCCGGCATTCTGTGTCGCACGGCTTATTGAGCCAGCTTTAGCCCAAACCTGCGATGCGTAGGAGTCTACACCGGAAAACAGTTCCTTAACAGTGGTGGTGTTTGCCTTCTTAAAGGTATCCTCGTTAAAGCTGAGCTTGTCGTCCGAACCGATGGTGATGCCCACCTCAGCCAGGAGTCTTGCGTTCTGCTTGGACATATTGGCCATCCAGCCGCCCTGGCGCAGTACGCTCTTTGTTTCCGAATCCCCTGCCGAATCGATAGCCGCATTATAGGCCTTTACGAAATCCTTAACGGCTCCTGCCGCTTTGGAGGGATCCTCCAATACTTCGCTCTGCTTTCCGTTATCATCTGTAACGGTCTTTGTCTTGTACAGACTGCTGCTGCCCAGTGCATCTGCCGCTTTTGCAAGCTTGTCCGCATCGCTCTTTATACTTGTGAGTTTTGCGTCCGTATCGCCGACAGAAGACTTTGCTTCAGCCTTCTCCTGTGCGTAGTAGCTCTTCAGCAGCTTTCCATAGCTGCCTTTCCGCACTGATGCCACCTCGGTCAGATCCAGATTCAGGATACTGCTGTAATCTGTCGAAGACGACTGTTTATCGGATGATGTTCCGAACAGTACGGAATAGTCGATACCCGAACCTAATCCGCTTATTCCTGCCATAACTTTTCCTCCTTGAATACGTATGACATGCCTATAGTTCTGTAAATATTATACTATATTTCCGGTATTTTTACAAGTCCACGCTTCCGCTTATCTTGCCGCCGTTTGCGGTATAATAAGCCTTTCCGTCCTCGGGTTTTACGTACAGTTTGATGTCTGTAAGCTTACCTTTATTATTGGCTTTATAATCAGCCTTAGCCTTCTCCATCACTGCTCCCAGCTCGTACTGTGCATTGTCCACCTCAAGAAACATCTGCGTTTTCCCGGTGTATTCGGGTGTTGCCTTCTCCATTTTATCTTTCCTCCTTCTCCCGCTCCCTCTGCGCCTTACTGAAACCGCAGCCGCAGTAATCCTGCCGGTACAGCCCGTATTTTTCTGACAGTTCTATGGAGCGTTTATATCCGTTCTTTTTCTTAAAATCCGATGTAAGGTATTCGACACCGCATTCCTCCGCGGTCTCAAGTCCCAGTTCATTAAGAAGCTGTGCATTCTTGAGCGGCGATATTGTAAGCGTTGTTGTAAAAAAGTCAAAGCCGTTGTCTGCTGCATAACGTCCGGCCGAAGAAAGCCTCAGTTTAAAGCATACGCGACATCTGTCTCCGCCCTCTGGGCAATCCTCAAGTCCTTTTACCGCCTCGAGATATACCGAAGGCTCATATGCACCTTCCGCAAACTTTATCTCCGCCGCCACATTTGCAGAAAGCTCCTTTATAAGGCGCTGCTGCTCCGATACCCTGTGGGCATATTCCTCTTTCGCCGTGATATTGGGATTGTAGTAATATACGGTAATATCAAAATATGATGCCAGGTATTCAAGGCAGGCACTGCTGCAGGGTGCACAGCAGCTGTGGAGTAAAAGCTTTTTCTTTTCCCCCTTAAGGGAAGCTATACGTTCATCCAGTAGTTTTTGATAATTCTGCTTAATCATTCTTCTTAAGATAACGGGTTATGAACTCCGGTTCCGGTACAGGTATCGAGAAGTAATATCCCTGTACCTTACGGCAGCCGGTAGTCTTTAAGTATTCTACCTGCGCTTCATTCTCAACACCCTCGCATACCACTTCCATACCAAGATCCTTTATGATATCAACTATCTTGCCCAGCACCATACGCTCAGGCTCGCTCTCCGCACTGCGTGCAAAATACGCACCGTCGATCTTTATCACATCAAAAGGTACTTCCGTCAGCATGTTGAGTGACGAATAACCCGTGCCGAAATCGTCCATCGACAGGCGCACTCCAAGGAGCTTAAGTCTTCGGATAATGGCGATCATATCTTCCTTTTCATTATCGAATACGCTTTCCGTGATCTCAAGTTCTATAGCGCCGGCCGGTATATTGTACTGTTTAAGTACCTTCTCCACATTTTCAACGTAATCAGGGCTGTGGAGCAGAAGTCTTGACTGGTTTACGGATACGGGAACAACCTCGATACCTTCATCCATCATCTCACGCATGCGCATACATACTGATTCCAGCGTATAGAAATCCAGCTGCTCGATAAAACCGTTGTTCTCAAATATTGGTACGAACTGCTCCGGTCCAAGTACGCTCCCGTTTGGACGCACCCAGCGTACCAGCGCTTCCGCCCCCGTCACCTTATTATCGATGATATCCCACTTTGTCTGCAGGTATACCTTGAACTCGTTATTTGCAAGCGCCTTCTGCATGGAGCTTTCTATATGATCCACCTTACGCATGTCATCCACAAAGCGCTCGGTATAGTATGCCTTATTCTCCTTTGAATCGCTCTTGATGGTCTTCTTAGCCACATTTGCATAATCGATCATCACATCAATATCATGGTCATGCTTCTTAATGGGATAGATACCATACTTAAAACGTATGGGGTATTTGATCTGATTTCCCCTGGCATCGGCATTTACCGCGTTGGTAAACTCATCGAAGCGCTTATCCAGAAGCGAATCGTTTATTAATATCGCAAGGAACTGGTCCGCATCCATACGTACACACAGTTCCCTTTCGGAGAAAAGCTTTTCAAAAGTCTGTATACAGCTTATGAGCACCATATCAGCCCTGTGATGCCCGTATGACTCGTTGATATAGCGGAAATTGGCAATATCAAAACGATAGAGTACAAAGGGTGTTTCCCTGTTGGCTATCATGGTATTGATCGCGAATTCCCTGAAATAGTTGAGGTTCTTTCCGCGGGTTACCGGATCCTCATACGCAAGACGCTCGACCGTCAGATTGGTCCTCTTGGCAGTAGCCCACACACCGGTAAGCGCCGCTAGCATCAGCACTATTATCACAGCACAGGTAAGCACGCTGGTAAATATAAGGGGCCGTATCCTCTCATCCACCAGGTTGTCCTGGAAACAGCTGACATAAAACATACGATCGCAGCTGTTCAAAGGTGAATAGCTGACCTGCATACGGTATCCGTCTTCAGTGGTAATGGTTATGAACCCGCTGGATCTCCTTGCCACAGCATAATTATAATCCTGGACTGCGCGCTTGCTTAAGCCCTCGCCGTTTGAATGCTCCAAAAGCCCCAGCTGGAAGCTCTCGTCATTAAGACTGATTATCTCATATCCGCTGCTGCCGGCTACTATCTCTCCTGCATCGCTTACCACCAGGCACTGGCCTTTCTGTATCTGGTATGCAAAGGCTTCCGTCATAAATATGTCTTCTATGTCGATCGTAGAGAAGACCACTCCGCTCATCCCGTAATCCGCAGTACGCACCGGTGCAGCTATCAGCACCCTGCTGTCGGTAGAAAGCCTTACCGTTGACGGAGCCAGTCCTATATATGCAGCCGACTTGGGATAGTTGATCTCCTGCAGCTGTTCATACATCATTTCGCTGCCGCCTTCCGATTCTTCCCCATCAACCCAGAGTCTGCCGTCCGGCTCTATATAACAGATATGTTCCAGGGCCGTCAATTCCCTTGTGGTATCTACGCGCGCCATGATGGTCTCTTCATCAATACCCGGTATGGACCAGGCTACGCTCAAGATGCTCTGGCCATATCCTGCCAGCAGGTTGTTCAGATATTCCCCCATACTCATGTGCTGCTGGTGGAACTCCGACGAAACCTGGGTACGGTATGTTTTCTGCTGTATCGCCACCATAGCAATACTCATGGCGATACTGATCAAAAGCACAAACAGACCGGCTTTAATGATACCGGCCGAAGATCTTTCACTTTTACTCTTATCTTTACCCGCCATCTGTCCTCCAAAAGCAAGTCCGAGCACAAAATTACTGAATAAGTATACCACAAAAAAAGCCCTGTTTCTATACATCTGCGGTGTTTTTTAGTTCAAATTAAAAAACTTGCACTTACCCGTATTTTCTTATAAAATATTACGTGATTTATTCTGTTTGGAGGATACTATGAACGATATTCCCGCTAAGATCACTGCCGAGATCAAAAAGGTGATCCACGGCAAAGACAATGTCATCAAACTGACCCTCTGTGCGATACTGGCAGGCGGCCATGTACTACTGGAAGACATCCCCGGTGTAGGCAAGACAACTCTGGCTGTAGCTATATCAAGAGCCCTTTCACTTAAATACCAGCGTGTGCAGTTTACACCCGATGTACTGCCTTCCGATCTGCTGGGCTTTCAGTTATACGATAAGAACAGCGGTGAATTCCGTTTCCAGGAAGGTTCCATCTATACCAACCTCTTCCTGGCCGACGAGATCAACCGTACCTCACCCAAGACCCAGTCGGCACTTCTGGAAGTTATGGAAGAAAGACACGCTACCGTTGAAGGCGTGACCAGGGAACTCCCCTCACCTTTCTTCGTACTGGCCACCCAGAATCCCTTCGGTTCTTCAGGTACACAGCGCCTTCCGGAATCACAGCTCGACCGTTTCATGATCTGCCTTACCATGGGCTATCCCGAATTTAACGATGCAGTCGCCGTATTAAAGGGTGACTCCTCCATCGACCTTAAGACAGTCAACGCCGTTACCGGCGCCGACGAGCTTATCGCAATGCAGAAAACGGTGCATGATCTTTATGCCGCCGAAGAAATATTTGAATATGTAGTTGCACTTACGGAACAGACCCGTAATCCCGAGTATTTTGCGCTGGGCTTAAGCCCCCGCGGTTCCATAGCTCTCATGCGTATGGCCCGTGCCCACGCTTTCGTCAGCGGCAGGAATTATGTACTGCCCGAGGATATCCATGATATCTTCTATGCTGTAGCAGCACACCGTGTGCGCATGAACGCCCGTGCCAAGGCCGAAGGCGCTACCCTTCCCGTGCTGCTTGATATGGTACTCAGACAGGTACCTGTACCCAAGGTGAATCCATGAGGGGACGCAACCTCCTTTATATAGCCGGATATTTCACGGGGATCTTCATTCTGATCCTGGGAGCAGTTTTTTACAGACAGCCGCTCATCACAGTCCTTATATTGCTGATGATGATACTGCCCGTTATATCCATAGCCCTGACCCGGGCCGCAATGAAGAAGCTCACTATCGAAGTGATCATGCCGGAAGGCGAGTTATCCATGCCGTCCGATCTGAACGTTACGATCAGTCTGCACAATCACACACCTTTTCCGCTTCTTAACTGCGCCCTGAACTTCACCTTCGGTAACCTCTTTTTCCGGAAACCTCCCGTACAGGAACTGATCATGCCGGCTGAAGCTTTAAGCCGCCATGATTTCAAACTGCCCTTCACTTTAGGCGGAGCCGGGATGTTCGACTTTAGCGTGACCGAAGTATTTGTTACCGATTATCTGCATTTTTACAGCTTTAAGCTGCCTTATACCTTTCACCGTGAGATCCCGGTACTTCCCGAAAAATGCGAACTGCCACCCTTTAAACTGAGTAAGGCTCTTATAGAGAGCGATGAAAGTGAGACATCCCCGGAAGGTGAGCTCACGAGGGATCTGCTGCAGCTGCGCGAATACCGTCCCGGTGACAGGATCAAGGATATCCATTGGAAGATGACTGCCAAGACCGGCGATATCTCCGTAAAGGAATACGAGCGTTCAAAGGACCTTTATTATCTTATCCTGCCGGAGCTGGATATCAATTACCTTCAGTCTGACCTGTCAGTCTTTTACAGCCTGGGCCTTAGCCTGATCAAACAGCGTGAGAGCTTCCGTGTGGCCATTTACCACACGACCGACAAGAGCTTTGACATGTATAAGATCAATGACGACGAATCCCTTATACAGGCACTTTACCGCCTGTACTTAGAACCCGTGGAAAACCTCTCCACGGCTGCAGAAAGCTTTGATTACCAGTACCCTGATATGCAGGGTGTTATACGCATATCTTCCGGCAGGCTGATACTGCCCGAAGAACCCGAAGTATACTGAGAGGAGACGCAGATGCCTGCCACAGTCAGGTTACAGAACAAAGTCGAAAAGCCTAAACGTTTAAGCCGCGCACAAAAGCGTGAAGCCCAGAAGCGTAATGAAGAACTGCTAATGTACGGAGCCGCACTGCAGGATATAAAGAGCGAACCCGGCCCCGGACGTTTCTTCTTATGCTTTGTACGTGCCGCCCTGATTTTCCTGGCAAGCTTCGGCATGCTGGGCGGACTGGTACGCGCCTTCGGCCTTAGCTTCTCCATTCCCGTCGTGGTGATCGCCTACATGTTCCTGGCATTCATCACTGCTTTTCTTTATTACAACAAACTGACCTTTTATTTGGGATATTTTGTGATATTCGGAGCCTTTATCTTCTTTTCCCTTTTCTTTTACTGGGAAGTCAACTCCGGTTACATGGCCTTTTTAAGTGAAGTCTTCAAAAAATACTCCGATTTCTTCCATGTTGCCACCTCCGATGTTACCGAGATAATCCAGGACCGTTATCTGACCGTTACCATGGCCATGATCTTTATGGGCTGGTTCTTCAGCATACTGCTCAACATCACTATATCGGGATATATGGATCTGTTTACCACTTTCCTGATAACCTTCCTGCCTCTGCAGATCGCTTTCTACGTAAACATCGTTCCGCCCCTGCCCTACATGATGATGCTTTTTGCATCCTACATAGCCGTGGCAGTACTGGGACACAGCGGCCGCTTTACTCTTCCGTACAAAAGCGGCAGCCGTGATGACTTTTCAAGGCAGCGCAGCAGGAAAAAGACCAGTCATATCTACTATTCCACTTCAAAGGGTATGCTGCAGATCAGTGCTTGGAGTATAGGCCTTTCCGTTATATTCCTTCTGGTATGCGGCGGTCTTTTCTCCGCAGATATATCCACACAGAACAGCTCAAACAAAGTTAAAGACGCCACTGACAATATGATCAAGAAATATCTGGATGGTGGCTTTGCTTCTCTCTTTGACCGTTACGATGCGACAGGCGGTCTGTCACACGGCCGTCTGGGCGGTATAAGCAACGTCAGTCCCGATTTCGAGACGGACCTGCTGGTACGGTTTTTACCCAACAGTTCGGAGAGCATGTATCTGAAAGCATATACCGGTGTCACCTATTCCAGCAGCACATTCTATCCTTTTTATGATGCCGGAGATAACGAACGGATAAGCGGTGATGAGCTTACAGAGCTGGACTCATATTATCCGCAGCTTTCCGCCATGCACGATACCGATTTCTCCCAGATGGAGGACAAGGATACTTACATCAGTAAAATGTGGATATCCAATATAGATGCCGGCGATGAATACGATTACCGTCCTTATTACACCATAGCATCTACTACGGGCAACAGCGGTGAAAGCGGCGGCATTGCAGACAGGATTCTTTCCCAGACTCCCGAAAGATATCCCGTGGAGTATAAGATGCTCGATGATGAAGACACCATTGAATCATATGCCGCCGATGATGCACTGTCAAACTATGAAACACTCTATATGCCTTACAGTGAACTGGCAACATATACCCCCAATCCGGAAATAACAAAGGAATATCAGGATAAGGTATACGAATACTACCTTCAGGTACCTGAAGATATCGAAGATACACTGGAAGAGTTCTGCCAGGAAGCACAGTTATATGACGCTGCCGGCTACTACGATTCCCTGGCCGACGGAGAAGATCATCCCGTCTATCCGGCTGATGCTGCCGAATATGAGCGTTATCTGGAGCTGCAGAAACAGCGCCTGGGCATAGCAGCCAGATTAAAGCGCTACTTTGCCTCCAATTTCCAGTACACTATGGCTCCCGGAGCCACTCCCCGCAGCAAAGATGTGGTAAGCTACTTCCTTACGGTTCAGAAGCGCGGCTACTGTGCACACTTTGCCTCCTCCTCTACCATGCTGCTGCGTCATATGGGAATACCTACCCGCTACGTTGAAGGCTATATGATGACCTTTACTGATATGCTGGAAGGCTCCGGCGTAACAACAGATGTAGAGGGCTGGCAATATCCCGCTACTACCATACTTCCCGACAGCGGTATCATCGAAGTGCCTGTGACCGACGCCTCGGCGCATGCATGGATAGAGATATACTTAGACGGCTATGGCTGGATCCCTTATGATACCACGCCTCCCTCCGACGAAAACGACGTACCGGTAAACTTTAATTTCCTGGGATTGTTTTCGGGCCTGTTTACCACAACTAACAGAACCGCAGCCACCGGTAACGATCCCGCAGCTTTGCAGCTTCCCCAGAACTCAGGCTCCTTCGCATTCCTCGGCAGCCTTTCATTCCTGCTGCGCCCTCTGGGTATACTGCTGGCATCACTTATACTGTTCATCCTCAGCTTCCCGATGATACGCTTTATACGCGAAGAATATAATATCAGCCGCCATTGCAGCCGCGGAGAGTTCTCACGCGCCCTGCTCATATACTACAGGCGCTTCATCAAGAAGCTCATCTCAAGCCGTACAATGGCCCTCACACACCCTACGATCCGTGACAGCTACGAGCTGCTTATAAATACCGGTGTAGACGGTACTCCTCTTGAAACAGACGATGCCGCCGCCTTGCGCAGCGCCGTTGAGCAGGCCGCCTTCAGTAATAATGAGCTTGACCGCAGTGAATACGACCGCAGCCGTGATCTGTTAAAGAAACTCACCGGCAGGATCCGTAAGCAGAAGAAACGTAAATAAGTAAATAGATCAGGTATAAAAAAGGAGCTGCGATATGCTCCTTTTATTATGAGAAATCTTCTCACGGCTTTTCCCTCACGGTGAGCCTTGATCACATCCATTTCTATTATCTCGCCGCCCATGATCTCACCAACCTTTCCCTGAATGATCTCATTTTTTGTGAGGCAGGTTATATATGCGCCTCTGTGTGTTGTCCTGATGAGAAGTGTTGCCCTGACGAGAACACTTTGGAAGTAGTCGGTTCAACAGTTTCTGATTATAGGTCTTAGAATCCCTGATAACACCTTCTCAAATAAGCGAAGGGCTTACATAGATGGATTATTGTAATATAAAAGAGGCAACCGATTGGTTGCCTCTTAAAACTCTACTTATTCACATTCTATTATGGACTGACTCAGTTACCACCATAAACCACAAACTCAGATCCCTTATTTGCTATAGTAGGCTTCGAATCCGCGCCCTCAAACCACTCACCGGTCGTACCGTCATAGTATAATGTCACAGATTCATCTATATACTCCATATATACAACCGTAAAAGCATCATGTTGTTCGTTACGAGGTTTAGCTGATGCCCCCTTCTCAAAATCTTTCTTGCAAGCAATCGTGACCTTATTAACAGAAGGTGTTAAATTATCAAAATCAGCTGTCTTCTTGAAGTTAGCATTATGATTTCCACCAACTTGTATAGCCTCGGGTTCTGCCTTGCTTCCGTAAATACTTGATAACTCAGCCTGTGCTGCTGTCAAAACTGTTCTTGCATTTATCATAGACTGCTTGCTCTTAGCCTGATCAATGTAGCCCAGCAGTGCGGGTACCAGGATAGCAGCCAGAATAGCCAGGATAACCAGTACCACGATCAACTCTACAAGAGTAAAACCTTTGTTGTCTAAATTCCTTTTCTTCATAAGTTCGACCTCCTTATCGTCTTTGTAGTGTTTTTTTCTGCGTTCGATCTTGTCACGTCCGCATCTGAATTATATATCGTCATTATACGACTTTACTTTAGGTTTTTACAGGAATTTTTTTTATTTTTTTGGAGCATGTTCAAACCGAAAATTATGTAAACCTCAGGCTTTTCCTGCCTCCTGCCTGTTAATCGTAATATGCCACCTTGACCAGCTCTTCTACCGTTGTCAGACCTTCCTCCACCAGTTCAAGAGCACTCTCTTTAAGGGTGAGCATGCCAAGTGTATTACGGGCGTAATCCTTGATCTCCTCCGCCTGGGCCTCAGCCGATATCATCGCGCGCACTCTCTTATCAACGGGGAGGATCTCATGAATAGAGATACGTCCTTTATAGCCCGTATTATTACACTGGGCGCAGCCTACGGCATGTCTTACCTGAGGTATCATCTTACCTGCTATATCCGCTTCCCTGTCTGTCATGGGGCCCCAGGTAGAACATAAAGGACATACCTTACGGACCAGACGCTGGGCGATAACACCTACAAGTGAGTTGGCAAGCATGAAAGGCTCGATACCCATATCCACAAGTCGGACTACCGTAGATGCAGCATCATTGGTATGCAGGGTGGAAAGCACCAGGTGACCGGTGATAGCTGCACGTACGGATATCGCTGCAGTCTCGTTATCACGTGTCTCACCAACCATTATGATATCGGGATCCTGTCGCAGCAGAGCTCTCAGTCCCACTTCAAAGGTCAGGCCGGCCACGTTATTAACCTGCATCTGATTAAGCTTCGGTACATTCTTCTCCACGGGATCCTCTATGGTGGAAATATTAACCGAACGCTTTGAAAGCGCCTCAAGTATCATATAAAGTGTTGTAGACTTACCGGAACCGGTGGGTCCGGTAACATAGATGATACCGTTGGGCGAATCCAGCATCTTCGATACAAGTTCGTAGTATTTCTGCTTCATACCGAAGGTTCCCGAATTATCGATGGTGGCTGCTGAGGCCAGGAGTCGTAACACCGCTTTTTCCCCGAATACCGTAGGTATAACGGAAACACGGATATTTAAGTTAGTACCTTCAATACTGGTACGGAAGTGACCGTCCTGAGGCACACGACGCTCAGCGATATCCAGGTCGCCCAGTATCTTGATACGGGCTATAAGTGAATTATGTATACTCTTCTGCAGCTGCATTATATCGGTGATGACACCATCCAGACGCATACGTACCGAGGTATGGCTCTCAAAGGGCTCGATATGAACGTCGGATACGTTGGAGTTATATGCCCTGATTATAAGGCTGTTCAACAGGTTGATGATAGGCGTATCATCATCGCCGTCTTCAACATTGACCTCTACGATCTGTTCAACGAAATTGGAATTTTTTGCCGCCTTATCAGCTGCCTTTCTGGCGCTTACTTCCGAATAGTAATACTGAATGGCATTTTCCAGCTGCGCCTTTTCGCAAAGCTTGATGACCAGCTGTGCACCGGTTATCTGGCGGACATCCTCTATACCATAGAAGTTAAGAGGATCGTTCACGATCATGTAGAGCGCCTGTTCATCCTCCGCATAAGGCATCATGCAGTACTTTTCTGCCATGGCCTTGGGGATGCGTTCAACAGACTTTATATCCACGCTGAGGTCGCCCACATTAACAACTTCGTGGTCCAGCTTTCGTCCCAACGCATCGAGCATCTGGCGCTCATTGATAAAGCCCAGTGCTATCAGCGCACCGCCCATCAGTACGCCCTTATTCTCCTTCTGGTAGGCAATAGCCTGACCTATCTGATCCTCCGTAACGTAACCGAACTCCTTCAGCACGTCACCTATTCGTATGGCGTTGTTTCGTTTGACTTCCATATTTGGCTCCTTATTTAAGATTCTTCGCTGCGCTCAGAATGACACACGCTGCCGGTTATATCTGCTCAGAATGACATTACTTATTCATCCTCTTCAACAGGTTCGGTCTGATCACACATATACATAGTAAGATTGATATTGAGTACAGTTGTAG
This sequence comes from Lachnospiraceae bacterium, assembly GCA_017539565.1. Classification (GTDB taxonomy): domain Bacteria; phylum Bacillota; class Clostridia; order Lachnospirales; family Lachnospiraceae; genus NK4A136. The sequence goes on along the minus strand of JAFYCS010000048.1, from coordinate 36,395 downwards.
TCTGGAGTGTCTGGGTATAGCCGCCTTCCTCGTCATCGGAAGGATAGTTCACCTTTGAGACCTGCTCCGACCATACGCAGTTGCGGACCAGCAGCAGCTGTTCAGCACTGGAGATCTCCTCAATCAGCCCCTTAAGATCCTTAATATCTCCGGCCAGACGAAGGGTTATATCAACTCCGTATATCTCGGAATTAAATGCGGGAGAGCTTTCATACTCGAAGGGATCTTCTTCCTTATTTGAGGAATTCTTCTTCGAGCTGTCCTTGCTCTTGTTTTTCATTTTTTCCGATTCTTCCGAAACTATCTGCGCCAATGCAGAATACTGATAAGGCTCAACTTTTACCGGGCTTCCCCCTATCCTTATGGTAAGATCGTAAGCCGAGAGCCCCCTGTCCAGTATCATATTGGTAAAGTAACGGTCTATTTCGCTTGAAGACATCATAGGGAAATAGTTTACCTTTTCTACAGCTATCCTCTCATCATATTCCTCTGCTTCCACCTCGTACATGAACAGCTTGGAAAGCTTGGAATCGGTGATCTGCATCTGCGCTTCCTGCTTTTCAAGTTCCTTTGTCATATCTTTGCTTTTCTTGATAGCCGGACGTATGCCCCACCAGCCAAAGCCAACGACTATAACGATGATAGACAGCATTACTATCAGTCTTTTGTCTCTTTCTGTCATCTGCATCTGCATATCCGTCACCTACCTTCCCGCGCTCTCTGCAAGAATGCAGGTCACGTGTATATTCCAGGAATTATCCTTGGCGTTAATACTGTATCCCGAATAAGATACAGAACTGAAAATACTCTCTTCCTGTATCCTGGCTATGAACTTATTGATATCCTGAACCCTTTCGGAATTAGCGGTAAAGCTCAGGGACCCGGCCACGGCATCAAAACTGGTGATCTCGATCTCCGCATAACCTACAGCACAGCGTTCCAGCGGTTCTCTTATCTTCTCGTTAAAGATAGGAAATGTCTCAACCGCATTTTTAACATTGACATAGCTGTTATAACGGTCGCTTCCTTCCTTGATCTCCTCAACCGCCGTGTCATATAAAGCCAGCTGCATCATCGTAGCCGGATTCTCATTATAAGTCTGAACCCGGTCAAGCTCTTCCTCCAATTGATTCTTCTTAACATTCACAAGTATGGTGATCCCCAGCATTATGATGAAGATCAAGCTTATCAGTATGATGCTCTTCTTCCAGAAAGCATCCACCTTCTTCTGTTTCTTTTTCAGATTAAAATTTGTGAGAAGATTATTGGTCTTATCCTCTCCGAAAAGACCTGCCAGTACAGGCAGTACCGCAGTCAGGTCAAAGCGGCGTTTTACTTTCTGTGAAAGACCACAGTCGAACCATTCAACTGCAGCATCGATACGTGATGAACTGGTCAGCTGACGGTATACATCTATATCAAGCCCTTTGATGCCCGCTACAAAAATGTTCTGAATGGGGGTTTCCATCTGATTAGCCTTCATGAACTGGGTCAGCTGTGAAAGCGCACGCACGCACTCTTCCATATACTCCTCAGTTCCCGGCTCGTTAAAGCATCGCTGTCCGGAGTAATAAACAAAATTGCCGTCAGCCCAGAGGACATTGGTGAGCATATTATCATCTGCGATCTGTACAACAAAATTCTTGCAGCGCTTTCCGGCACTCTGCTCGATCATTCTGATCATTACGCCTTCGCTTGAATATATGCCCTTAAGAGTTATTCCTGCATCATTAAACAGCGCTATATAATCTTTTATAAATTCGGAATCAATGCTTTCCGCATATACCTTCTTTATCTTGCTGCCTTTTTCAACTGCCAGATCCGTATAGGCGAAAATAGGCACTGTATCGTCCCTGGTAACATCATTGAACTCACGAGCCACAAAATCCATGGTCTTGTTATGGCTCATGGGCGGCAGTTCTATCCTCTTACCTGCTATCTTCGAGCTGTTGATCACCAGGCTGACATCTTTTGTAGACAGCTTGTTATGCGCAAAGAAACCTTTGATAAAAGGTGCCAGCGCATCGGGATCCATGATCATACCGTTGATAACGCTGCCCTCGGGAGAAGCCATGGTATATGCCATCTTAGGCTTTGCCTTGGGCCCGCTCCCGCTTGCGGTCACCACCTGTATCTGTTTGTTGGAAATGTATATTACCGTGCTCATGTATCAGATTCCTCCCCCTTAGCCCGCTGAGCTGGCTATAGTCTGATAAGATCCGTATATAGGCTGGATCACGGCTATCATAATGAAACCGACGATCACTGCCATAACCACTATCATAGTAGGCTCGAGCATTGCTACCATCTTGCTTACTGCCATCTCGGAATCAAACTCCATCTGATCCGCAATAGAGATAAGCATGGAATCAAGTGCACCTGTCTCTTCACCTACCATTACCGTAGAAGAAAGCTTCTTTGTAAATCCGTCCACCTTATCGATCGCAGTGGAGAGATTCTCACCCGATCTGATGGCGGCTATAAGCTCGTCGAACTGTGATTCTATATATGTATTGCCTATGGTTGTCTTGGCAATGGTAAGACAGTTTAATATGGATATACCCGCAGAATAGAGACTTGATAACGTCCTTGCAAATCTAGCCGTATAAACTATCCTGCGAAGCTTGCCTATTACCGGCATATGGATCTCGAATTTATCACGAAGATACCTTATCTTGGGTATGGAGAAGAAAAGCCTGAGTACCATATAGCCCACCACTCCGAAAAAGATCAATACATACCAGCGGTTCTTTACGAAATCACTTATAGCCATCAGTATCCTGGTGGCAGGCGGAAGTGTTTCCATCTGCGCAAACAGTTCTTCAAACTGCGGCAGAACAAAGCCCATTATGATGATGACCACCGCTACTATCATCACCGCCAGTATCTTGGGATATGTCATTGAGCTTTTTATCTTCTGGTTAAGGCGGTGTTCCTTACTGTAATACTCTGCCATCTGATCCGCAACCTTATCCATGTTACCGGCATTTTCCGAGCTTCGGATCATATTTATAAACAGGCTGGGGAAAGTATCTCCCTGATCCATAAGGGCATCTGAAAGCGGCATACCCTGACGGACACTCTTCAATACATCCGCATATATCTCTCTTTCCTTCGGAGATGTAGACTCATCCTCAGAGATGATCTTTAAAGCACGTACCAGTGTGATACCTGCATTGATAAGCTTTCCCAGATTACGCGAAAAGTCAGCCAGGCGGTCGGCCTTAAGTCTTTTAGTCCTGACCTTTCCTGTCTGTTCTTTTGCTTCAATAAGGAATCTTCCTTCGGCCTTAAGCTTCTCGTGCAGATCCTGCTCGCTGGCCGCGTTCATGATCCCCGATATTACTTTGCCCTGGTCATCCTTTGCCTTATACCTGTAGGCTGCCATTGCCCCCTCATTCCTCCGTCAGCAACTTAATATACCAGTATCCTCCACAGATAATCCACCGTCCAGTGCTCATTTTCCCCGTCATATTCATATCTGACCAGATAGTTGTTCGCACTGTAGGTGAACATCAGAATTTCACGCTCTTCTCTGTCATATGAAAGAATGGTAACACCCGAACTGACTCCTGCATATTTCTCCACATTTTCTATTACTCCGTCTGCAAGTCCGTCATATCTCTCCGGTGCATATACGCATTTCCCTGCAGGATACAGTTCTATGTCTGTTGTATATAATGCCAGCTTTACATTCTTTGCTTCCCTGAGTGCAAAACGTCCTTCGGAATACACTTTAAACACAAAGAATGCCGCCAGCAGTATAAATACAACCACCGCCGTTATCAGTATGAACTTTATCACCCTTATCGTACTCTTATTATAGGACTTTTCGTTCTCCATGTGTACCCTTAATCGCCATAGTTTTCGCTCGTAAGCAGCTGTATCTTATAGTTCTGCGCTTCAGTATCGGTAATATTATACATCTTAACATATCTGTATGCATAGAATTCGCCGTATTGAGGACTCTGAAGCGTAAGATATACTCCTATCACATTCCCGGGATAATCGTTTCCGCTGACCGTTCCGTTAGCGTAAGCCGCGCCTTCAATCGTTTCAGCGTCCGCCGTTTCAGCTCCCACACCCTGGTCTGCAGGCACAAACCTCAGGGATTTGATCGTATATCCCTGATAGACGGCCTCATCAAAAGTCCATACCGTTCCGTTTATATGGCCGTTTTTATAATTATCATCAGTGCCATCCTTAGGCGGATTGATCTCAAAGTATCTTATCTTTAATACGCCGTCCTCTTCATACATCTGTATATGCGTATCGGTCCTGTCATAAAGGTCAATCTTATATCCGGAGCGGTTCCCGGCTAATTCATCTGCCGGATCCTGATATATTATCGGCTGTTCAAAAGTACTCTCTGCCGAAAGCTTGGCCCCCTCTATCTCCCCGGTTATCTTGCTTAAGATTATGTCGGCAACCTGTCTGCCGTATGTCTGTCCCTTTACATCAAAGAATACATTGGTAACATTGGTTATGACCACTGCTGCCGCACTCATAAATATACCCAGCAGGGCAAAACATACTATCAGCTCAAGAAGCGTTGAACCCTTATTCGATTGTTTACGCTTATTAACCGTCATATACTCTCCTCAGGGTGCAGGTGCATTAAAGTGATAGCTTACCATCACCGGTCTGGGTAATTTCTCTTCTTCTATCAGGTTATCCCTGCAGGTATATACAGTGATCCCAAGATTATCCATACGGAACAGCGGCGGATTGTCTTTGATACCATTTTCGTCATAGCTTACTCCCAGATAGTTCTTTTGAAGTACTGTCTTTTCCGTATCCAGTACCATCCAGAAACCGCAGGCCAATTCATTCTCAGCCTCGCCGCCTTCGCGTGAATAATAGGTGATCTCCACAAATGAAGTATCGATACTGCTGTCATTTTTACACACTTCACGCTGAAACATCTGATCCAGATGAGCAGCATCAACAGCCTGTGTCCGCAGCGTACCCGAAAAATTAACTATATGAAAAAGTATAGCAAGTATAGCTGCCAGCACGGTAAATGCTGCCAGTGTTTCTATAAGCGTTGTTCCCGCATTATCAACTTTTCTCCTGCTGATATCCTTCATAATCCTCTACCATCGTTAAAGCTTTACAGCATTTTATCTGCTTCCCACAAATTCCCAGCGCCATATAAAATTCCTGTCAATAAATCTGTGTGCGGGGTTTATACTGACCTGCTCGGAATTGGCGGCATAAGAACAGACCTCATCGTCAAATTCCATAAGCTTATATTCACTGCACACCACATAACTCTGACTGCCGGAGCGGCATTCTACTTCAACAAACAGATGCGCATCTTCGTCCGGATTTATTTCAGTCTCAGGTGCAGTCCACCACATGCATATCTCTGTACTGCTGGGTACACCGTTTATACTAACGGCATCTGATTTCTGAAGTTTAAAATAACGCTTTGCACTTTCCTCATCATGACCGGTAACCCCGGGCTCGTAATGTGGCCAGCTTTCTTCTTCATTCTTCTCCGCATCAGCCCCGGTAACGATATTATATCTGAGATACTTGACCAGCAGACTATCTTCCGAATCCGCAGTAAGCTCTTCCCTTATAGCCATGGAAAGACTCTTGGCGGCTTCTGCATTACGCTCCTCCTGCATGGTATTGTTCTGTGAACTATATAGACTATATGATACCGCCAGCAGGGAAAAACAAAAGATCATAAGAATAGCTATGATAGTGATACACACCATCATTGCCACACCACGATCATCTGTTTTTATACTGTAATTCTTCTTCATATCACTGTCCGCTCTTATCACTTAAGATAGGTAGCATATACCTGCTCCAGCATGTCAACACGCTGCGTCTTATTATTGAAATCCATAGGGTCGTATTGCAGCCCGGTTATTCCGGTACTATACTTTTTGCCTTCTATATCCCGGCATAAAGTGTATGTACCGTCTTCCTCCCGATACGGTGAAAGCTTGGTAAGTGCTGCACTCTTATCTACCTGTCTGACCAAAGGAGGTGCCTGAACATCCAGATGATAAACAACATCTTCGCCAACATACACCTGATCTATGTCAATATTAAGCCTGCTGCACACATCATTGATATTCAGGTTAATGATATCATTCTCCTGCAGTGTCACTTTCACATTTTCAGCAACTACAACATCTGAACCTTCATAACTATACCACAGTTTAAAGATATAGGTTCCGCTGACCTTAGCCTTATATGTTTCGGTGCCTTCAGCAGTGAAAGTAAAGTTTTCCTTACGTGATACATCGCTTAATCTCTCGGCTATAAAATAGTTATTCTGCGCAGTCGAGCCATCAGCATATATATGCTGATGATCCTCTATCCCGCCTGCCTCCAGGCAACCGGTAACAACAGCTCCGCTCACGCCTGAGATACCGTATGCATCTCCCGTACCGGAGTTTATCCTGCCGTAATTCCTGCAATTACTTATCCTGATATTTCCTTCGCCGCTGCGCACCGCTGCTATACCTGCCGCAACATCGTCCGCCTGTATATCGCCCTTATTGATAAGTTCTTCAAATACAGCATTTCCCTGTGCCGCTCCGGCAAAGCCGCCTGCCACCCCTGTTGCCGTTTCAACATTAACTGTGAAAGATTTTTCATTTATACAATTAGCGATCGTACCTGCATTTATCCCGGCAAACGCTCCGGCAGCTCCTGCTTCCGATGCATTGTTTTCGGGAATAAGCCCGATGCTGTTATCATTTATTCTCACACCGCTTATGCTTCCCTCATTAATACCCGCTATCAGTCCGGCATACCTGCCTTTGACCTGTATATTACGGCCTTCTGTGTGTGCAGCGGTTCCTGTATCTCCTGCAGTAATAGTACCGCGGTTTACTCCGCAGACACCGCCGGCGTATTCTTCACCGCACACATCGATAACATATCCGAAACCATCAGACAAAGCGATGTGACCATCATTTGCCCCGCAAAGCCCGCCGGCGCAATACCGCCCTGATACATCATTGGGATACGGGTATCCGTCCCTGTTCCGCATTCCGTTGAAAGTACCGATAAGTCTTCCGCTTACCGCGTTTAATCCGCACAGACCGCCAACATAATCATGATCACCCAGATATCCGCTTTCCCCGTTCCCGGCGAACGCATATCCCACCGTACAGTTCTGTATGGTCCCCATATTCAGTTCACAAAGAGCACCGTAATATACGGAACCGGAACTGATGACTCCCGTACTGGTACAGTTATTAAGGACCATCCTTTCCCCAATCTTGCCCATTATACCTCCGGCATAAGTGAAACCGCCGTCCAAAGTATCCTGTGCAAGCGTGCTTACGTTGCAGCTGTTACCATGCTCTATATATATACTCTGCGCAGCAGATACATAACCAAACAATCCGCCGGCATAATACTGAGCCTGTACGGTATCTGCATTTACAGTCATTGCTTCTATCTGAAGGTTGTTTATATAATTACCGTTATTGATCCCGTGGTCAGCCACTTTATTATCAATGTAAGTTATCGAAGAAACCTTCATGGCATCGCCGCCGATACTATCAAGTGTATTTGAAAATGCTGCAGCATTATTCATATTCTCAGGTGTTTCCAGATACGAGCGCAGCACTTCAGGTGCGTCAGGCCAGTATTCCGAAGCCACCTCATAATATCCGTAGCATCCGCCGGCCGCTGCCAGGGCGCTGATCATCATATTTTCATTGTCTACACTGTAAAATCCCGGCGGTACCGCAAGATTGGAATCTGTCTTTGACATCTGCGGAATAATAACTGCTCCCGCAAAACCTCCGGCGAAGTACTTAGCCGTAACCGACGAAACACCTGATACACATGTTGCTATCCTGTCGGTTACCTGAGCGGTTACCGCTCCAGCAAATCCTCCGGCATAGAAGCCGTCGGCCTTAACTATCTGCTTACCGCCGTTGCCGGCTTTAAGCCTTGCATAGTATCGCGGAGCAGCAATCCCCGGCTCACCATATACACGTCCTATATACCCTCCGGCATAATTATCTGCATGTACGATAAAGTCCCCTGTGATATCCGCATTATTGTTAAATACTCCGGCCCTCTTTATCCATCCGCATATTCCGCCTGCATTGTCGTGCCGCGCCAGTATATAACTGCCCTTAAATCCGGATATGCCTTCTACATCTATGCCGTCTTCAGCGTTAACAAGGTAACACTCCATGACAGTCTTAACAGCTTCGGATTCATTTTCACCACCGACATCTGCTGCTCCCACTGCGCCGCCGACATAATTATCTCCATATACTACCGTATTGACAGATGATGTTCCCGTATCTCCGTTTATGGTCAGGGAATTATAACCTGCCAGGCCTCCGGCATAGTCACAGATAAGATCATCGTCATCGCTTGTCATATCGATAAGCTTTAACATGGTCTGTTTCGCATAAACATTTAAAACACTGCTGCAGTCGGTTATATTCTCTGCGTTATAGCCGCAGATACCACCTACCCAGCCGTTTTTAGCCATATCCTCTTTACCGCCTGTCGCAAATGTCAGGCCGGTATTGATCACGTTGCTTATCTTACCGGATCTTTGCGGATCTCCGTCTATGGGAGTATCAAGTCCCAGATCCCAGGGCGCATACTGATATCTGACAAGCTTTGTATCTGCATCGTCTTTTTTCGGATCAAAGCCGGCAGGTGCTCCTATCAGCCCTGCAAAGCCGCCCACTGCATTTCGTCCGATAATATTTACCGCATTAACGGTTTTGCTGTCTTCTTCATTCTTTATCGCACAGACGCTCATTACTCCGGCAAAGCCGCCGGTGTAATACTTTCCGAAAATGTACTGATTACCGTTGTTTTCTCTCTCCTCATTAAGCTCGGTTGAACAGTTTTCAAACATTACTCTTCTGGCAAAACCGACCAGACAGCCTGTAAATGAGCCCCTAAGTTCAGACTGCAATGCACTGAATCCGTCTTTCTTCCCGTTTATCAGGGCATCTATCTCCTCATCGGTATACAGCCAGTAACTTCTGCAATTTTTAAGCAGTACGGTCGGAGAGGAAGTACTGATATTTAAATATGTATCAGAATCATTTACAATATTATCACAAGCCATACCGCAGATACCGCCGATATAGAACGCTGCCCTGTAATCAGGCCCGCTGCCGTTTCCAGAATTTCCGTCGGTATCATATATAGGCAATGCCTGTATCCTTCCGTAATTCTCATTATCACAGAAAGACACATATCTCATCTCATTCTGCTGTGCCCCTGCCGGCAGACTGATCACAGTGTATCCGTCTGTCTTAGTTTCATAATGAACAATGCTGCGTCCTATGATGCCTCCCAGGTATGCCTGTCCTGCTACCTGCGCCTCATTCTTAAGCGCATTGTAGCTGACGGTAGTGCTGCCGGTATTGGCATACTTCTGATAACCGCAGATACCGCCGACATCAAGTATACCCACAACAAAACTGGTATTACGCGAATACAGCTGTTCTTTTATGTAGGTTTTTAAGATCTGATCCTCATTGCCTGAATCGCCGCTTCCCTCCAGGGCAGGGATGAGCAGCTTAAGTGCCACGATCTTGTTTACAAAAGTGTCCTCGGTTTTATCCATGGCTGCCGTATTCGTTTCGTTCTTAAGCTCCAGATCCGATATGGTACCGAAATTCTCACCTACAAAGCCACCGGTCATATATGTTCCGAACACCTTATGTTTCTCAAGCACAAGATTCTTTATTGTTCCGAAATTATAAACAAACAGTCCGGTAGGATGCAGTCCCTCTGCACGTGCAGACACCAGTGCATCAGTATGTAATTTTTTATTATCATCCTGAGCTCCATATCCGTATACACCAAAGAACTCATTTGCATCTGTCGTAATGGTAAGATTGGAAATACCGAAGCTGCCGTTTCCGTTCTTCCTTTCCGCACTGAAGCTGTCACCGGCGTTTAACTGCCTGAAAGAAGGGAACTCTTCCGTCTCCGTTATCAGCCCTGCAACACCTATACCCGAATTCACAGGATCGCTCATATCATACGAATCAAAGAAATTGTTTTCTCCCGCATTACTGCCCATATATCCGTATGCGGTAAAGCTGTGCCAGTCGATATCCTGTATAAGCTTAAAGCTGCGAACATAACAGGTATTCCAATCCCTGTTGTTCTGCAAAGTACCTATAAGCTCGGTACTTTCCGGTGTAATCTCCACGATCTTATCTGCATAATCCTCAACAAAACGCATATTATACAGATGCCTGCCGTTTGCTATCTCATAGTTCGCTTTTTTATCCGTGTTATTACGGCTTATCGAAGCGAAAGTGGTATAAACACCTTCTTCATCAGTATAGATCTCGTCATCTGGATCGCTGGACGGATCGGTATTATCCTGTATCGTCAGTCCCAGATATATCTTATCCACATCAAGACCGAAGCGGTAGAAACTGTATGTCCTCAGGAACGCCTCTTTAGCATTTTCCCTGTCGACATCCCTCACATCATCGCCTGTATCCAGCCCCAGTGCAAGAGCAGAGGTTATTGACTGCGCCTGTATATCAGCCGCATCAAGCGCAACCCTTATGGCTCTTCTGCCTTCGTCTGTAAGCTCTATCCATACAGGGATACGGAACTGCGTTGTATCCCCGACCTGAATATTATGATGGTAATATTTTACATCAGCCACACGTGCATTCTTTCCCTGTGCCTGTTTCATTCCCGACGGAAGCATATCGCTGCTGTTTACAGCAAATTCAAACGACATCACCCTGTTTCTGCTGCCTTCCGTCTCCGGATTATACACAGAGAATATAAATGTAAGATCCTTGCCGCTTCCGAATACGTCTTCTTCATTTTCGGGTACATAAACCGCATCCAGGATAGATCCGTTTCTCAGCAGGAAATCGCCTGCGCCTATATGAAGCGTATTATCCGTTTTTCCCTCTATACGCATTGCTAAAGTTTTTACTCCGTAATATCCCAGCATGATATCATTACGGGTTGTCTCGTCACGTTTCAGCACACATACCGCACCTGCCTCATCGGGATCATAGCTTAATTTTTCCGCTGATCTGGAATAGCATACCGCTAAAACCTGCGCTGCATCAGGCGAAAACTCTATGAGAATGGCTGAATCATTCAATATGGATTTATCATATACATAAGCTGTTATCAGCTCAAAAAGCAATTGGGTTCCGGGATCAAGTGCCTTGTTCTCAAGGAAATCCTGATACTCTCCGGGCTTACTTGATACAGATACTATGGTACCCTTATGTTCCCCGGTACTCCATACCTGTTCCCATTCATAAGGAACTCCATCCGGATCTGTAATATCACCGATATTTGCTGATGTGATCTCCTTTACAAGATAATCATCTCCGCTCTTTATCTGATCGATAACCCTGCTTTCCAGTGAACCGCTGCTTGAGAAATCGGAAAGCTGGGTCTGCGCCGCAATAAAGATCGTCTCTGCATTGGCATTGAGCTGTTTCATTTTTGACCAGTCCTGCCATGCCATGATCCCGACCGCACTTAAAGAAAGCATGATCACCAGGATGACCAGTACAACTATCATCTCTACCAGAGTAAAGCCGGCATTATTCAGTTTTCTCTTTTCATGCCATCTTCTCATACAACGCCTTCTTTATCAGTTCCTGACCGCAGCCAGCACCACATCCCAGGTACGACTTACACCTTCCGTTCCCTGACATCCATCAAGCACATACCAGGATGACAGGAATACCGATTCTTCTTCCGAAACCTGAATCGAACCGTCCGCTTCATCTATCTGCGGCGGCTGATCACTCCACTCTTCACCGTAATAGAAAAGAGGAGCACTGGTATTGCTGTCCATATAGAAAAACGCATATACTTTATAGCCCTTTTTAAGGGCGCCCAGCCCCTGATCCAGGTAATTGGAACTTCCGCCGCTGCTTAACTGTCCGCATGCAAATCCGCAGATATACGGTTTTTCCTTCAGGCCCGAATTATATATAACATCATTCGACCATTCGGTCTTCCAGAGAAAATCCGTGGATTTGTCTCCGATCCCTTCAGGATCGACATTTGGCATCAGCCCCTGATCATAAAGCGAAGAAAGCTTCGACTGCACGGCATTTAATAATACCTTCGCATGTGTCTTCTCTTCTTCACGGTTTGCATTATCGATAAAGCCAAGCAGAGCCGGTGTGACCAGCGCCGCAAGTATAGCAAGTATCACGAGTACCACAACAAGCTCCACCAGAGTGAAGCCTTTATTACTCATGCTCTTGTCTTTACCCGCATCTGTTCTCATCTGTATCCCTGCCCGCTGCTTTATTGCGTTATCTCCGTGAAATATCCCGGCTTACCGTTTTTACCATCAATGCATCCGTAATACTGGTTCGTATGATTGGAAGAAAAAACAGTCCCTGCCCCGCCCTTAAGCTTTGTATCACCTTCAAAACAGGTATTCTTGGGTGTATTAGTTAATGTTGTTATATCCATCCCGTCATATACACGTATGGTCTCCAGAGCCACACATCTCTTGAACATACTACCCACGTTATTTGCATCGGTCACACTCGTCGGCATAAAATCCGGGCCCAGACGTATTTCCTTCAATGCACTTTCATCCGCAAATATCTGGGGTGTAACTGATATCTCCCGGTCGTCTCCTAAATCGATCGTCTTGGTCGTATTCCAATCCCCCATATTAAACATACCGGTCATGATCTTTGTTCCATGGGTATTCATATTATCAAGATAGACATGTTTTAGCCTGAAACATCCCTTAAACATATCCTCAACACTTTGTAAGTTGTTACTCGTATATATTTTCTCTGCTGCAAGATTCTCCAAAGAGATGCAGTCAAAGAACATAAGTTTCATTGTAGTAACACTGCCCAGATCCAGTTTATCCCCAAAGCTGACTGTCTTTAGACTATAGCACTTATTAAACATTCCCGTCGCATTTTGGAGAGCCGTAAATTCAGCATTACTCAGATCCACTTCTATAAGATTTTTACACTCTCCGAAAATGTACGAGGCATCGGTTGCCGTTCCAAGTTTAACATTTGACATGATCACGGTATTAAGTCTGGCATTGCTGGCAAACATCTTTGAGATATTTGTTGTACCTTCAGCTGTAAATCCATCCATATCTACACGTTCAAGCATCGGATAGCCGGTGAAGAAAGAGGCCAGCGAGCTTATGGCGCCAAAGTTTGCTTTCTTCAGTACAAGGGTCTCAAGACTGCTTTTTACCCCATTCAAAAAAGTATTTGTGAAGTTTCCGCCGACTGTAAACCCGCCAAGATCAAGCGTTTTCAGGCTACTGCAGTTTGTAAAAACACCTCCAAGATTCTTTGCATTTGTAATATCCCAGCCATTAAGACTTACCCCCTGCAACGATGAACAGCCGCTGAACATATTGGCCATATCACCATCAACCTTATACCAGCCGGTGTTAGTATACTCCCCGGTATTCTCCAGATAGAAATCCCCCTTTAATCCGGTGGTACTCCATCCGCTGAGGTCCACGGTCCCGGTCATACTGTTGCAATCCTTAAACATATCCATTACCGATCTGAGTTTTCCGTTCTTGGGTCTGTACTCTTCATCCCCCCATCCCGTTGTAATTATCTGAGCCTTGTGGCATCCGGAAAAAGTACGGAATAATATCTCCACATCACTGAGGTTCCAGTAAGATACATCTATTTTCTCTAACACGGCGCAGTCCCTGAACGCTTCCATCATATTGACCATTTTTGTCGGCCGCCAGCCGGTCATATTCAGCGTCTTAAGTTCACTGCATGTTGAAACAAAGGATCGCATGTTTGTGACATTCGTAACATTAAATCCTCTCAGATCTAGGCTGGTAAATGTTGACAGCTTAAAACATTCCGCAATATTTGCAAGCTTGTCTCCGGTCTTTAGTTCATGCATATCCGATTCATGATGTGTATTTTCACCACAGCCGTAAAACGCATAGAAAAGTGTTTCGACATTCTGAAGATCCCAGCCTTCAAATGCGCCATTTACAAGCTTAAGCGATTTACAGTTATAAAAAGCATGTTCAAGACTTGTAACCTGTCCTACATTCCATCCCGAAAGATTCACTTGATTCAGGGCCTCATTTTTATAGAACAGATGTGCCAGGCTACCGTTTATCTTTGTTGATCTAAAGCCCTCTCCGAAAGTCACCGATGTAAGACCGGCGCGGTTCATAAATGCCTTTGTCAAGCTTAGTGCAGGGCCGACTTCCTTAACACCACTGAGATCCACCGTTTTTAAGTTATATTCCATATTGTTTTTAGTGTCATCCAGTTTTTCCAGATTATAACCAAAGCATTCATTCATATTTGTAAGGTTAATCGCGTTGAAGTCATTACCAAAATTCACGGATTTCAGATTTTTACATTCTGCAAACATCCTTTCCGCAGTCGTAAGCTTTTCTGCATCAAAGCCCGTAAAATCAACTGTATTCAGATATCCCTTACCTTCCAGCCAGCTGCTGCCATCAGCCGGCAGATATGCAACCAGCGCATCGGTCCACCACTGAAGTTCATTACCGCTATACCAGGCATATATTGAAAAATCGGTCTCATTGTCATCAACTTTTTTTGCCCCGCTCTTCTTCTTCACCTCTTCAAGAGTATACTCTTCAGTAGGTATCTGTCTCATGCCACTTGTAGTATTATTGATCCTGTCTTTAAACAGCTGCTTACTAAGCGTAGCCACTTCTTTCAGATTAGGATCACGTATAACCTGGGCAACGAATTCATATTCCATAGGCTCATTGCTGAATATATAACTCTCTATAGCACTCCGGTCTGCAGCCGCAAAATCACCGTCCTTCAGCTTCCAATATCTGAAAATATAGGTATATAAAGGCTTCAGTATCAGCCTGGTGATACCTTGACGGAATTCGTTGGAATTACTGTTCCACTGCCCATCATCAATGGAAATGACGCCACGGTCATCCTGATTAAAAATAAGATCTACATAATGATCATCTGCCGGTGTATCAGATTCATCCCCACTAACATAAAATGCCTTGCCATCGGGATTGTCCCAGAATCTGACTTTTTTCTGGCACACGATGACGGGAGTATCATCTTCCTCATCTTCCGGATCGGGCTTTCTGGGGCCGTCATCCATCAAAGCGTAATCATCACCTTTTTCAAAGGGCCAGACACAGATAACATCGCTGTTATCTTCTTTGGATCTGCTGACGGCTATTTCCTTCCCCTGGCTTAACATAGCAAGCGCTTCTTCTTCGCTGTCAAATACTTCCCATTCGATACCGTTATATGCAGCATATTCCGCTTCATAATCCTTATACAACGCCATGCCGATAGTATATGAGCCTATCTCGCTGACTATAGCCTTCGTAGCTTCTTCATCGCCTACCGGCTCGTCATACAGCGGTACTACGCACCATACTGTAAACTCTGTCTGATCTCCTTCTTCAGATCCGGCATTTATACGTGTCTGGACACGCTTATCACTGTCATACTTATTATCATTTGATGAATAGATATCCGAAAGAGCTGCCTGAGTAGACGAAAGAGCTGTCTGTGCCCTGGAGATCACCTGCTTTTTATGGGCATTATCCAAAAAGCCAAAAAGCGCCGGTAATGCCAGCGCAGCCAGAATAGCGATTATCATGAGTACGACAATAAGCTCCACCAGGGTGAAGCCTTTTGCATTTTTTCTTATGACTTTATATCCGTTCCGTCTCAATTCTTTCATAAGCGCACTCCTTTGCACTCTGTCCGTGACCGGTAATTTCCTGCTTATATAAAAAACAAAGTTATACATATTTCCCGGCTGTCTGTATGGTCAGGCTGCAGAAATATCACCATTGTGCATACTTACTTCCGCTCAGCCTGCGCAGATGATTCCAGAGATTTTTATTCTTATCACTGTTTGTATGATCCTTGCCTGTCTTATTGGAGATAATATAATACTGGATAAATACATCGTTTTTCTTCATTTTATTTTCTGTTGGATAAAACACTGCATCCGGATCCCTTTTATCCTTCTCCGGATATTTTGTAGTCCACTGCTCCCCGTCAAAAAACAAGGGTTTTGAATCCTCCGTCTTCATATACATGGCTACATATACGGTGAATGCCCTTTTCAGATCCGTCTCTTTATACTTGTCCATTCTTCCCATACCCAAAATAAGCACGTATGGTTCTTCATCGATAGTATCAAGTATTGACTTTGCAAAATCAGTACCTGTCACATCACAGTCACCGTTATCATTATCTCCCTGTTTGCCCTTTATAACTGTAGCCTTATTCCTTTTATTGCCTCCCCCGTCCTTTCCGGCCGCCTGACCTTCACGCGCAAATGCATACAGTTCGGTAAGCTTTGCCTGAGTAGCGGTTATCGTATTACGGGCTGTTATTACATCACCCTTATTCTTTGCCTCATCTATCCATCCCAGCAGCTGGGGAATCAGTATCGCCGCCATAATAGCTAATATCACAAGCACGACAATAAGCTCCACCAGGGTGAAGCCTTTCTCGTTTTTGTATAAAGCGTTTCGTCTGTTCTGTCTCGTCTCAGCACCCATAAGCGCACTCCTTTGCACCTTAATCATATGAAAAAACGCTACTTTAACCCTTAAATTATAGCACCCGGGCCACCTGTGGTCAAATAATGCAAGCCATTTCGGGCAGGGTTAACACACCTCATTAACTATATCGGTCAAAACGGGAAAATGTTGAGTTTAAATGAAGAAAATTGGGAAAATTTACTAAAAAAGATCCTTCGCTTCGCTCAGGATGACATGAAGGGAGCTCAGGATGACATCTGCGTGCGCTCATGCTTTGCCCCCGGGTGCAGGATGAGGGCCGCGATGACCATCGCGACTGCCGTGGTGGCCAGACTGATGGGGTAGACCATCATTATGCGGTTAAATGTACGTTCCAGAGGAAATACCAGATAGATCCAGCTGATCCTGACTCCGCATACGCAGACCATAGTGATGATAGCCGGGATAACCGATATACCGAAGCCCCTTAGGTAGCCAGATACTATCTCATAGGTCATACTGAAGAAATAGGCCGAAAAGATAAGGATCAGCCTCTGATAGCCCACCTCAATGACCTCAGGATTGTCGTTAAATATCGAAAGAATGTTCCTGCCGAAGCCCAATATAAGGGCAACAGCGATCCCAAGAGCCACAGCACCTTCTATCAGTGAGACGAACATGCTCTGCTTACAGCGTTTGATCTTGCCGGCGCCGAAATTCTGCCCGACAAAGGTGGTCGTAGCCTGCGAAAAGCTGTTGAATACCTGATAAGCGAATATCTCAAGGTTAAATGCCGCGCTGGAGGCAGCCATAACTACCGTTCCAAGGCTGTTGACTGCTGCCTGGATTATGATGTTCGCAGCCGAAAAGACCATGGACTGAAGCCCGGCCGGCACTCCTATGGCCAGGATCTTCTTAAGCACCGCTTTATCAATCTTAAGCTGCCTGATATCCAGCTTAATGTGAGTCCTGCCCTTTATAAGCATGATCCCCAGGATCACACAGCTTACCGCATTTGATAAGACCGTGGCTATAGCCACACCGTCCACCGTACGGCCAAGCCCTACCACCAGACTTATATTAAGCAGTACGTTAAGAACACCGGATATGACCAGCGCTATCAAAGGCGTTCTGGTATCACCGGTAGATCTGAATATAGCCGCCTCAAAGTTATACAGGAGTATCACGGGAAGCCCGCCCACATACAGCCTGAAATACAGAAGAGCCATCGGATATACTTCATCCGGCAGGCTCTGGGATCTGAATACAGGTTCAGCCAGCAGCTGTGCCAGTATTAATAGAACTACACCCGCTATCAGCGCAAAGCTTATGGATGTATGCGCCGCCTTGTTGGCATCTTTTTCCGACCTGCGTCCCACAGCATTGGCTATTACCACATTACTGCCCATGGATATAGCCACAAAGCTGTTGACAATGAGGCCTATTATGGGTGTATTGGCACCTACTGCCGCCATACAGGCTTCACCCTTGTCTCCGGTAAAGCGCCCCACTACGGCCACATCCGCCGCATTAAACAATTGTTGTAAGATTCCTGTTGCCGCCAGCGGCAGGGCGAAGGCCACTATCGCCTTCGGCAGACTGCCCTGGGTAACGCTGTTTTTCTTTTCGTTCACTCTTCCCACTTAAATCCGCTGAACATTCCGGGCTGTAGTATGACTTCAGCCACGTATTCAGTATGCCTCTCAAAATCCTCAAACAGGAATTTTTCCCTTACGGGTATCTCCCTGCCGCTGTTAAGATCCTTCAGCGCTTTGACCTTCTTCGTCGTATGAAGGGTCACCCGCACGGTATGGTTATCATTCTTAACATATCTATATAGGATAACGCTGCCGTCGTCATATGTAAACATCGAAATGTCATTTCCCGTCACGTAAGTATCATGACCGGAGCTCAAAAGCGCTCTCTTAAGCACATCTACAGCTTCCTGCGGCATCCTGTAAATATCGCTGCCGTGCTCCGGGACAGCCCAGATGTAAAGCCTGCCCTTACCATAAGCACTCCTTAAGAACACAGATGAATGCTCATCCCCGTCACCGGCATTTAATAATGACCATGACGCGTTATTTCCGTGAACTATCTCGGGAAATAATACAGGTATACAGTGTTCTGTATAGCCTGCGAAATCTCCGGTCACCTGATATCTGGTGGCATTTACCCTGCCGCCGCCCAGATATGCTTCCGTAAGCCCGCGATTCCTCAGTTCATCTCCGGTGTGCTTCAGAAAGCCTGTGGTTATGACGGCATCCCCGCCCTTTTCCACATAGGCAGCCAGCTTGTCAACTATGCCCTTATCCTCTGCGGCCGATTCGGTCAGCAGCAGTTTAGGCTCAGTAGCCGGGAAATAGGGAACCGGCTCTATAGGCACACCCAGCATGCCCAGTCTCATCTCCAGGTGATTCTCCCCGCAGGATGCGTGAGGGATGTATACAGGTATACCTGTTGCTTTCCCCAGCTTGTCCATCAGCGCATCGATCTTTCCGATCTGCAGTCCCAGTGCGCAAACATAAGGATTATCTATCAGGTCGCTCCATTGGAACATCATAAGCTCCTTAGCCTGCGCAAACGCGGTAAGATAAGCCTGTTCCAGATAACGGTCCACCGAATAACACTGATAGGTATCAAACCAGCCGCCACCGCACCTTCCTGGCCATGCGTTTTCCATAAACCTGACCAGAGAGTAGCTCAGATACTCCGGCAGATGCTGGTCGGTATACTGGGGGCTTCGGGTCTCTGTGCCTATATATGTCGCATCGAATATATCATCCTGTGCTTCGGGAACATATCCGGTAAAATGAAATGATTCACGCCAGTTGGGATATTTTATCACCATCTTTACACCCGGATTGACAGCCTTCGCAGGATCAACCACCAGGTTTTTGGACACGTCACGCATAAGCTCGCGGCGGAACGTTACCCAGTCGCGGTCTCCCTTTTCCTTTATGCATCTTTCACAGGTACAGTTGGTGAAATAGAAATCATCCAGTATGACCTCATCAAAGAGACGTGCCGCATATTCGGAAATCTGCTTCATCCGTTCACGCATGGCCGGATCCGTATAGCAGAAGGTGCCGAAAAGTCTTCTCTTCCCCTTCTCCGCTCCGTCAAAATCATCTATCGTCGTGGTGATGCCGCCGGATACCGTCACTCCCTTATCCTGCAGAAAATCCCTGATCATCAGAAGCTGGTCTTCTTTGATATCGACTCCACCGCGATGGGTCTCCAGATAAACCTTGTCAAGGCCTATATATTTCTCGATAAAAGCATAGTCCGTCTCCAGCTTTTCCCTGGTAAGGTTCTGTCCTATCCAGGCAGGGATGTAGACTACAGTAGTGAAATTTCTGAAATGAGCACTCATGGGATACCTCCGCGTGTGTGACAAAAAGTGTACATGTTTCCGAAATATGGTATCAGTCAGGCAAAAGGGCAGCCACTTAATTTCCGTCCCCGTGCTATATCACTTTTTGTTCTTCCCCTACTATCAGGCCAAAGCTTCCGCTGCCGATAAAGAAGCGCCCGAAAGTACGGCTGTCGCCCTCGATGCAGTTGATATCGCCAAAGCGGTGTTTATCGTCGTTGAGCTTATACCAGCTTTTCCCCTCATCGGCGCTGCGGTAAAAGCCATATTCACCGTCTATGATACCGCATATGTATATCATCTTTTCCGCCCCGGTGTATGTATCTCCCTTAATGCCCAGGCCGCAGCGGAAAACCGTATCTCCCTCAGCACTGAGACGCCTTGCACTGAAGCTTTCCTTCTCTTTATCATATTCAAGCTTCCACAGGCCATGCCCGTCAAGTGCCAGATAAAATGTACCGAAGAATCCCGCATCGCCGCGTATCTGTGTCTTATCCGCGCAGTCGATGAGGCCGAAGTCTATCCCTCCGGGAAGGGGAGAAGGCAGTTCCTTAAAGCTTTCACCTCCGTCCCTGCTGACGTAAAGCCTGCTGTCTTCGCCGAAGCCGTATAGATACATGGGATCCACCCTGTCAGACATGATCTTAAGCTTGGGTCTATGTGTATTCTCCTTAAGGTATTCAACCCTTACGCTCTTACCGTCACACACAGCATTGTCCGCCCACAATGTGATCCACTCCGCCAGGGTATAGACGATCCTGCTGCCGTCGGCCGATACCGCAACCCAGCCCGGGTTGACATTGGGCCGTTCGATCATATGGCATATCTTATCTATGCGTTCGTTTATCCCATATGGAAGTGGCAGCCTCTCCCAGGTCTTTGCATTATCGCGGGACAGAATGATTCCTCCCCTGGTCGCTCCGGTCCAGTTGCCCCTGGCAGCCACGGCTATCATATCCGGGTCGTTGTCCGGGAAGTCTGCGTTTATACAGGTTATATAACGGTTTTCAGCTTCATCCGCAAAGGAATTCTTACACGCCCTGTGCAGATCCCTGAAAGCAAATCCCCCAAGGTCTCCCAGTATGTCGATAAGCTGTACCTCTCCCGAAGGCGGACTGTACAGGTTAAGGTGCACCGTCTCCTCAATTCCCTCACAGCAGTCGGAAAAAATACGCTCATCCGAAGTGAAATTCGTGCTCTTAAACACACCCGTCCCCGTGTTGAACCACAATTCATCCGCGTTGTGGGGATTCATGGCAAGATCGCTCATCCAGTGCACAGGGGAATGTCCCCCGTGACACCGGGGTTTCAGATAATCGGTATGTATGGTAAGCCCACCCTTTTCCAGGTCATAGAGTGCAACCTCCCAGTTAAGCCCCCTGTCACGTGATACCCAGATACGGTCTCCGCGCATAGAGCATATACTCGATACTGCCACAAGTCCCGGAAGCAGTCTGCTTACGGCAATGCCGCCATAGCCCAGAGGCATATCCGCCTCCGGAGTGATATCCTCATACCCGGCAAAATCTATTAGCGGGTACCTCACTACCCTGCCGTATTTAAAGTTCCCTCCGTCACAGCTGTATGCCATCCAGCCCGCATAAGCATCCGGAGCACTTGCACTGAAGCTAACATACAGGAACTCATCGTCCGCTGACATTCTGTGTGCCACAAAACCGCTGTAGTGCGCCTCATCTTTATCCTCCGGCTCCGGCAGCTCTTCAAAGCTCATACCACTGTCCCGCGAAATATACAGACTGTGCCCCCTTCTGTCTCCCGCTTTTTCCGATATGCCGGCTGTCCCCGCCACGATGATATTCTCATCCTCCGAAACATAGATGCCGGTCAGATACATCTCCCCGCATACGTCCCTAAAGCTCCAGCTCTCGTCCTTATCCCTTATCCCCAGACCGTTACACTGGCTTGCAAAATAAAGCCTGCCGGAAGCTCCCGCGATCAGGCGCCTGCCGGTCCCGCGGCCGTTAAGGTTTCCGTGAATGAAGCAGGGTATATCCTCATAAGTATAGCTTTCCCCGCCATCTTCGGATATGCACAGCCTGCCGCCATGATCCGCGGGGTCACATTCATAGCGTCTGCTGCAGCCGCAGGCGATATAGAGCTTTTTATCCGCAGCAGCAATAGCTATGGGGAAGGTCTCGCTTAAATCCTCCATCCCCGCATGCCGGGACAGGCTCTGCCAGCAGCCGCTTTCATAACAATATCTGTAACAGCCGCCTATATCGGTGCGGCAATATAAGATACCGGGATTCTTTTCGTCAAAGGCGAAGCCCGTGACATATCCGCCCCCCGGAATGGGAGCGTTATAATAGCTGTAGTTTAAAAGAGCAGACTTTTCAGACATCTTCTTTTCACCTCATTATCACTTTACACTATAAAAATATGTTTTTCAATGAAGAAAAATAATCCTTGACAAGCGTATCCAAAAATAGTAATATAGCTGTGTTGCGCAGGAATGGCGGAATTGGCAGACGCGCACGGTTCAGGTCCGTGTGAAAGCAATTTCATGAGGGTTCAAGTCCCTCTTCCTGCACTAAAGCCCTTGATATCAAGGGCTTTTTGTTTTGTAAAGACCCTTCGCTGCGCTCAGGAAAGTCACAAGACGAAGAATCTTTATGTAGACTTCTCTCTCCAAAAATGATAAAATAACACATTAAATAAGAAGAAACTCATGGAGGCAGAAACCATGGACTATTCCCGTGAGGGCATAAAAAGAAAACAGCGGGCACTCTGCGCGCGCGGCACAAAGATAAAAAAGATGCTTGGTATCAACGTGATAAAAGCATTTCTTATCTGTGCATTCTCGGCAGCTATCATAGGTACCTGCCTGGCAATAGGAATGTTCAAAGGGGTACTGGCGACCACGCCGGATATCTCCACCATCGACGTTACGCCTACAGGCTATGCGACCAACCTCTACGACTGTGAAGGCCATCTCCTCACCAAGCTGGTGGCCGAGAATTCCAACCGTACCTATGTAAGCATGGACAAGATTCCTTCGGATATGGCCAATGCTTTTGTCGCTATAGAGGATGAGCGTTTTTACCAGCATAACGGTATCGATATCCAGGGTATCATCCGTGCTGCTTCCATCGGTGTAAAGAACAAGTTCAAATTCAATCAGGGCGGTAGTACCATTACCCAGCAGCTCATCAAGAACAACGTCTTTACAAACTTCACTAAAGAGACAGGTTTTGAAAAATACAAACGTAAGATTCAGGAGCAGGCTCTGGCTATCGAGCTTGAAAAACGTCTCAGCAAAGAAGAGATCCTGGAACTTTATATGAACACCGTAAACCTTGGTCACAACACTCTGGGCGTTATGGCTGCATCCATGCGTTACTTCGGAAAGCCCGTATACGAGCTCAATCTCTCCGAGTGCGCCACAATAGCAGGTATAACTCAGAATCCTTCAGCTAACGATCCCATTACCCATCCTGCGACCAATGCCGAAAAGCGTAAGCGTGTGCTTAACAAGATGCTCGAGAACGGCTACATAGATAAAGCGGCTTACGACGAAGCCCTGGCCGATGATGTATACGCACGTATCACCGAGACCAATACCCAGACAGTAAATGAGGATGTATACTCCTATTTCGAAGATGCAGTTATTGAGGAAGTTGCCAGGGATCTGACCGCAAAATATCTGGAAGACGGCTATACCGAGAGCCAGGCTTCTTCAAAAGCATACAACATGCTTTACAGCGGCGGTCTTTCGATCTATACCACACAGGATTCACAGATCCAGTCCATCGTTGACGGCATTTATTTGGACGAGGCCAATTATCCGGACAATACCCACTGGTATCTGAACTACCGTCTGTCAATACAGCATCCCAACGGGGAGACCCAGAACTTCTCCTCCGAGATGTTCAAAACATATTACAAGCAGCAGAATTCCAACTTCAACATGATCTATGCTTCACAGGATGAAGCTTATGACGCTATAAGAGCATACCAGGAAGTCGTTATGGAGGAAGGTGACGAGATCATAGCCGAAAAGATCAGCCTGACCCCTCAGCCCCAGGTTGCACTTACCATAGAGGACCAGTATACCGGACACATACTGGCAATGGTAGGCGGCCGCGGAGTAAAGGAGACCAGCCGTTCACTTAACCGTGCCTATGCCTGTCCCCGCCAGCCCGGTTCCTGCTTCAAGGTGGTATCCACCTATGCTCCCGCTCTGGATTCAGCCGGCATCACACTTGCTGATGTATTTGTAGATGAGCCCTTTAACTATAACACCGGCCGTCCTGTTAAAAACTGGTACGGTACAGGTACTTATAAAGGCACCTGCTCCGTACGTTATGCCATAGAGCAGTCTCTTAACATCATTGCGGTTAAAACCCTTACCGTCATCACTCCCCAGCTGGGCTTTGACTACCTGCAAAAATTCGGTTTCACCACTCTGGTAGAACGAAGAGTAACCGAAGACGGAAAAGTCGTAAACGACGTACATCAGGCTCTGGCGCTGGGCGGTATCACAGATGGTGTTACGAACATGGAACTTAACGCTGCGTATGCTACCATCGCAAACGGCGGTATGTACATGCAGCCCATCCTCTATACCAAGATAGTAGATCATGACGGAAACGTATTGATAGATAATAACCAGAAACAGGAACAGCACCGTGTTATCAAAGAGACCACCGCCTTCCTGCTCACCGATGCAATGGTAGATGTTGTTACCAAGGGTACCGGCGGCGGCGCTAATTTCGGTAACATGGCTATCGCCGGTAAGACCGGTACCACTTCAAGCTATAAGGATGTATGGTTTGCAGGCTTTACCCCCTATTACACAGCCACCACCTGGACGGGATATGATAATAACGAGGATCTTCCTTCCAGTGATCGTAATCTTTCTAAGACCCTGTGGAAAACCGTTATGAAGACCCTGCATGAAAACCTGGAGTATAAATCCTTTGAAGTACCTAACGGTATCACCACCGCCACCGTATGTTCCGCATCAGGCAAGCTGCCCAATCCGGAGCTCTGCGGTGAATGTTTAAAGAACGAATACTTTGCAGAGGGTACCATTCCGCAGGAGACCTGCAACGTGCATTATTCCGGTCTGGTATGCGCCGCTACCGGCCTTCCGGCAGACGGCATGTGTCCCTTCAAACTTCCCGGCATCCTGACGCTGCCGCCCCAGGAACCGGCGATACTGCATACCGGTGTTAATGCAGGCACTGCCAGAGCGGCATCCTGCCCGCATAACGCAGAGTTCTTCGCTGATCCCAATTATCCTCAGATCCTCGAAGAACAACGGGCGCTGCTTGAAGGAATGGGGTATAACTTCTCATTGGAAGGATACGAGTGATATACACATTATGACAACATAAAGAAAGAGGGACGGTTCAGTTACCGTCCCTCTTTTTTATTAATCTGCCATCGGTACATCGCCCCGTTCTACGGGAGTATAGTCACCACCGGACATAAGATAGAAGTCAAGATACTCAGTGAAGATAAATCCTGTCCCGCCCTTGTACTCAAGTTCTGTCCAGCCGTTTGCATGGTTCACGATAACCTTGTATTCATCTCCTTCAGCTGCCATACCCAGTACATCGTTGTTGGTACCTGCTCCTGCACGGATATTGACTCCGTCGGAATTACAGCGCCCCAGCAGGTCTCCCTTAGGTTCCTCTTCCTGCTCCTCCTCAGGCTCGTCGGCGGTATCTGCTACCGTCGGTTCGGTCTGCACCACCGGGGGTGCTTCTGTCTGGGCTTCCTGGGCTTCTATCGGTGCCTCACCACGCTTTACGATCATTACGATCAGCAGTACGATAGTCACCAGCAGCAATACTATGAATGCATCCAGTACTATGGTCAATGTTTTCTTTCTCATTTTTCCTCCCCTACATTACCTCTCTCTCGGAATCGCGGGCCATGATCAATACACGCCTCTTGCCCATATCCTCAAAATAATGCATGCCGTACATAAACAGCCTGTATTCGCTGTCTTCGGCCACCTTGCGCCTGAAGAACATGTGTGATACGGTCTTTCCCGCCGCAAATGCATCATCCAGATTCTCCTTCGACAGAGCCAGAAGGAACAGTGGCAGATCATCCGGATGTATGGGTACCTGCTTCTTGAACTCATCCGAATGGAGATCGCTGTCCCAGCTCTTCTCCCTGATCAGACGCTCACCGTTAAACTGCAGGCTGTATATCATATCGGTGTCGATATCATATTCATACATATAATCGTAATCCGCCAGCAGCACAGCGTTATACAGAAGTGATACTTCCCTCTGTACCATCACGTCGGTAAAATCCTCAAATATCAGTATGGCTTCCGCATGCCCCTTTTCATCGGACAGCGGATAGATATGAAGCCGTATCCAGGTATCTTCCACGGTACGGTAAACATATTCACGCCTTGTGTGATCGTTCTTATGAGCCAGGACTTCTTTTCTGGAAAGACTGTTCTTAAATATATCCCTGTACTGTTCCAGCACATATGCCTTGGCATAATGATCCATGGCTGCATCTATGGTCTTGAACTGCTTTTCGATATATCTGTATTCCTGAGGGATCTGTATTGAATGATAAGTCCCCTTTATCAGATCCACAAAATACACCGATCTGTATCTTGCCGAAAGCACATCCACGATGATGTTCTTCTCATTCCTCTCAGCTTCAACACGCTTGTTCTCGGTTATATCCATAAATGTGAGCACGCACTTATCTTCCATGCCCTGCATATAAGGGGGCATGAAAGCGGTTATGCTCATCCAGCTTTCACCCTCATTTATCGCTGATGCATACTCACGCACCACATTGTCCACATCTCCTGAAAGCGCCTCTGCCAGCGCCTTGGCTGAAAAGGTTGCGGCCAGGTCTCTCTTCTGTCCGCTGTCCGGTATAAACTCGGATACTATCTGCAGAAGGGTATCGTAATTGCCTTCCTTAGGTGTACCGAAGAGCAGTGCATCCGCCTTGACAGTGGAATACTCATTGTTTGCCATATCCAGCAGATATATGGATCTGTATGCGTTGCTAAGGGAGCTGAGTATTGCCTCGTTGGCACGCTCCCTGTCACTTAAGGATATCTCGCCCTGCACATCCCTTTCGGTACAGACTATCTTGCCCTTGATCTCATCCAGCTTTCGGAAACGCAGTTCTGTCCAGTGATATACATCGCCGCGGCTCTGCCTGTACTGGAAAGCATAATCTCCCCGTTCCTCCAGCTTGCCGCGTACCGCTGCCGGATCCAGAACGGACCTTAACTGCTCCCTGTCATCGGGATGGGCCAGCGCCTCTATCATGTCACGTCTCCACTCATCAAAGCTCACGGGATGGTAGTAAACAGCCCTGTAATGACCCTCACCGCCGTCCACCGGCTTGATCAGGGTGGTAACGTCACCCTTCATCATATCTATAAGATATATGTGTCTAAAATTCCTTCCGAGGAGGTTAAAGATCTTATCCCTCTCCTCTTCTTCCTTATCGTCAACATGAGCCGTGATCAGGAAAGAATACGCCAGTATACCACTGCTCCATACCACCTTGGATACCGTCACATTCCTGCGTTTTCCGAATGCCGACTTCTCCACCACGTAACGGTATGTACCGCCTTCATTGCAACGGGTATTCGCCTTGCGGTAATCCTCCATATCCCAGACCTGGGAGACGGGAGATCCCGTATGCGCATTGGTAAGGACCGTTACCAGATGATTGCAGTACAATAACGTCTGGTCTCTTCCGCTAACCACAAATATGGCTACATCATCCGCATTATCCAGGACGTTCATCATGCCCCAGAATTCTTTCAGATCGCTCATTTCAGCCCTTTCTTTTCAGTACTTCCTTAACGTAATCCCACACACGCCCCACGCTCTTGATACCGAGCTTTTCGTTCACGGTATGTATATCCTGCATATCAGGACCTATGGATACCGCATCAAAACCTTCTATCTTCTTTGCAAGCACACCGCACTCCAGTCCGGCATGTATCACTTCCACCACCGGATCACGGCCGTACATATCCTTAAAGACCGCTACCATCTTATCACGCAGCGGAGACTCTTCCCTGTATTCCCATTCAGGATATGAGGAAGAAACACTGCACTGTGCGCCGAAGCTCTCCGCTATCTCAACGACCCTGTCTTTTAAATGTGCCGCCGCACTGCCTATCATGCTGCGCAGTTCAAACACCGCATCTGTAATGCCGTTTTCACACCTTAATATACCAAGGTTTAATGAAGTCTCCACAAGGCCGTCCACCACGCCGCTCATGGCCTGAACGCCGTCTGGCTCCGATATGACAAAAGCAGCCATATGCTTTGTCTGCTCGGGTGAAACCGCCGTCTGCACATCCTCACCGCTTACGGACAGCTCTATCTGCATGCCGTCATCCTTGCCGTGATACTCATGCATTATATCCTTCTTAAGCTGCTCAAATAAAGCCTCAACCTCCGATATCACATCCTCCGGCACGGCTATCTGTGCTACAGCCTCATTGGGTATGGCATTTGCCGCTGTACCGCCGTTGATATCGATAAGGGATACATCCTTATCAGCCAGCGAATACAGAATCCTGGCCATCAGCCTGCAGGCATTGCCCCTGCCCTTGTGGATCATCTGGCCGGAATGTCCGCCCTGAAGTCCCTTTATATAAATATAAGCCTTGCGCGCCCTGCGTGCAAGCTTTTCATTCGCATTAAAAGGAAAATGAGCCACCACCCGCACGCCGCCGGCACAGCCCACCGTAAATATCCCCTCGTCTTCAGAATCCAGATTAAGCAGTCTCCTGCCTTTAAGCAGGGAAGTATCAAGCCCCACGGCGCCGTCCATCCCCACTTCTTCGTTAGTGGTGATAAGAAGCTCCAGTGCCGGATGCTCTATGCTCTTATCTTTCAGTATCGCCATCATCATGGCTACTGCTATGCCGTCATCTCCGCCCAAGCTTGAATCTTTAGCGAATACCCATTCATCGTCATGGGTCAGATCAAGGATGTGAGTCTTCATATCTACATTCTTGTCGGAATGGACGGCTACCATGTCCATATGTCCCTGGAGGATCAGTATCTCCTCATCCTCATAGCCCGCACTTGCAGGCACCCTGATAAGTATGTTCTTTTCCCTGTCCTGAACACACTCATAGCCCGCATTCTCCGCGCAGGCTTTCAGATGATCGCTTATCGCATCTATATTATAAGAACCGTGCGGTATGCCGCAGATCTCCTCAAAAGCTGCAAACACATCGTCCGGATATAGTCCCTGTAATCTTCCCATTGTTATTCTCCATACAGATAAGAATTTTCAGCTCAGAATCACAATGCCTGATATTATAAAAAAAGTTATCGGGAAGCTGCAGACCGGTATACGGCCGCAGTTCCAAATAACTTTAGTTTTTAAAAGCAAACTATGATTATGCGATCTTGCTCTTTGCAAGCTCAGCAAGAGCGGTAAAGCCCTCTGCATCATTAACTGCCATGTCAGACAGCATCTTGCGGTTGATATCAACCTCTGCAAGCTTAAGTCCGTACATAAACTTGCTATATGAAAGTCCGTTCATACGAGCTGCTGCGTTGATACGAGCGATCCACAGCTGACGGAACTGACGCTTTCTCTCCTTACGGCCTGCATATGCTGATGCAAGTGCACGCATTACTGACTGCTTAGCAACGCGATACTGCTTTGAACGTGCGCCCCTGTATCCCTTAGCAAGCTTTAATACTCTGTTATGCTTCTTCTTAGCGTTAACGCCACCTTTAATCCTGGCCATTTCTTATTTACCTCCGATCTTTTTTTCGTCAAATCCGTAACCTGATTACATGTACGGAAGGATCTTCTTCATGTTCATTGCATTTGTAGGATCAGTTACGATATCCTGGCGAAGATTTCTCTTAGTCTTAGTGGACTTCTTTGTCAGAATGTGGCGCTTGTACGCCTTGTTGCGAATAAGCTTACCGGTACCGGATACCTTAAATCTCTTAGCCGCGCTTCTGCTTGTTTTCATCTTAGGCATTTCTTTTTCCTCCTGTTTACCTTCTATGTGCATACGGGTCTGTGATCCGTTTTGCATCAAGCCAACTGTTTCCTTACTGCTTCTTGGCTGCCAGGAACATTGTCATGGCCCTGCCTTCAACCTTGGGAGCCTTCTCTACTGTAGCTGCATCTGCCAGCTCCTCGGCGATGTCATCCAGTATGTGTTTTGAATTAGCCATATGCGCCATCTCACGTCCCCTGAAACGAAGGGTCATCTTAACCCTGTCGCCCTTTGCAAGGAACTTCCTTGCCGCATTGATCTTTGTATTCAGATCGTTCGTGTCGATATTGGGTGATAAACGGATCTCTTTTATCTCCACAACATGCTGCTTTTTCTTAGCTTCCTTGTCCTTACGCTTCTGCTCATAGCAGAACTTGCCGTAATCAACCACCCTGCATACGGGAGGCTTGGCACCCGGTGCGATCATTACCAGATCCACCTCTGCCTCATCGGCTACACGCTGCGCATCCTGTATCGACATAACACCCATCTGTTCTCCGTCCGGGCCGATGACGCGCACTTCCTTTTCCCTGATCTGTCCGTTGATCAATAAATCGCTAATAGTTTTTTACCCCCTGATCCTGGTTACCAAAACAAAAAAGATACCGCCACGCAGTATCCCTCACAAGTTTATATATAAAAGATATATTCTCTTTCATATTCAAACGCCTGAAACTGAAATCGTCGCAGGGTGAGAGCTCTTGCTCTGCTTGGCACTTTGATAAAATATCATACTTGCTCTTGTCTGTCAAGCTTATTTTTATAAAAGAAGACAAGGTAAAAGATCAGCATACCCGTCTGTATCCAGCACAGTCCCTGAATACTGAAAGGCATCCACTCACTGCCGTATACTGCGGCTGCAGCAGGCCATATACGCAGCACTTCCATTATAAGTGCCGGTATTACCAGCAGCTTATCCTCAAACACCAGCATCCACGCCAGTATAGTCGTCAGAGCCGCTGCCCCTGATCCCGCTCCGGGAAGCAGCTGTGCCGCTGTAAAACAGCCCAGAAAAGCTATCCACACAAAACGCTGTTTATCAAAGCAGTAACTGCGTCTGCAGACTGTCATAAGGAGCGCTGCAGTTGCGGCAAGCGCCACTGCAAACGCCAGCGGCATATAATGCTCAAACTCCGCAGCCGATCCTTCTTTTATAAAGCCCCAGAAAGAGGGATATGCCACGTACAGGCTTTTTTGCGAAAGACCTTCAGGCAGCCATCCCGCCCTGTCTATTCCCGACAGTAACCTGATAAGTTCTGCCGTCAGCGGTAAAACAAACGCTGGCAGGCTTATCTTCTCTCCCCTTATATATACATATATGAAGAACGGTAACAGCAATAATGCCCAAGAACTGATGAGGCAGGCTGCCGCCATCGCCGCGAAAGCCCAAAGGTACTTATCTTTTACAGCCATCAATATCGATACCAGGCATAAAGCCACCCACAATCCCGATGCTTTTCCGATCGCCGCTGAAGCGAAGATATTTCCGAAAGATATGAGCATGATGGCGTATGCCCATTTCGGCTGTGCACTTTCCTTCTTCCCGGTATTAGCCCTTACAAGAAGTGCCGCTGCCACAGCAAGGGGTATGTCAAAGAGCATGCATACACGTCTCGTCATAACATCCGCAGATATATCCGCAGATATATCCGCATGGAGGCTGCTGAGCATAAAACGTATCAGGAGCCCAAGAGCGCTGACTGCTATAAGAAGGAGGATATCGATGTGCTTATGGAACCATGTGAGCAGTTTTTTCTCAAACGCCGGCATGTTTCTCCTCCTTTCCTGCCGTAAAGCAAAGATAAAGGTACATTCCGTATACCAGAAGCATTATAAAAGAAAGCTTCTGTATACTTACCGGGATCGTTTCCATTCCCACTCTGCCCGCTATCTGGTAATTCATTGTAATATGCATTACCGCCGCCGGCACTATACTTCTCTTATCAAGAAAGATCAGCACTATGGCCAGTATCTCATATATATAACCGTAACGGTCTATCATGCAGGGAAGGAAGAACACGGTTGTAAGGCATAAGAGCAGAGCCACATATATCAGTTCCCTGTCAGTATACTTTTCCTTACGCCGCAGCAATGCAGCCACCAGAACGATCAGTATCATCATGGTAAAGACTATTGCCGCATTCCTGAACTTGTAAAAGTCTGTGAATACATCCGCTTCCAGATCAGGGAAAAAGGCCCAGAAACTGGGATATTCCATATATAGCTTGCCGCCCGATGCTATCTGGGCGATATAGACATCAATGATCCCCGGCATTCGTGCCACATTCTCCGACGCAGCCGCAAAATCTGCACCGCTCTGTATCGCAGCACTCTCCGCCGCCTGTGCCGATATGGGTGATAAAAGTCCCACTATCTGTCTGGGCAGCGCACTTACTATGAGCATCCCCGGCAGGGTCAGGAAATACAGGCAGCTGAAACTCTTTTTGTACACATAATAGAATGCGAAGAACGGCAGTATGAAAACCGTCTGAAGCTTGAATGCAAAAGCCAGTCCCAAAAGGACAAACGACTTAAGGTACTTATCCCTGAAAAGCCACACCAGCGACCAGATGATAAGGGATACATATACAGCATCACTCTGTCCCCAGGCTGCCGAATTGAATATCACATTCATCGCCAGGAAACTCAGACCGTAGGCAAATGCCCCTTTCCTGAATGCGGCTCTGTCCTTTGTGCCGCAGATATCATAGACCAGCCGTCCTACGCCCCAGGCCAGCAGGCCATCAAACAACGTCCACACAAACTTGAACAGATACTGCGGATCGACGGGGATATGCGTAAGCGCTGCAGTCAGAAGCTGGAACAATGCATTATAACCTTTGATCTTCTGCCCCAGAGCATATATACCCGGCAGGCCTCCGTATTTCTTTGCGCGCTCGTACCATATGAGATATCCCCCCAGATCTCCGGTGTATATATCCCATAAAAAGAAACGGCCGACCACACCGCCCACTGTTACGAGCAGTATGAAGACCATCTCCGCATTTTTTCTAAGATATTCCCTTAATTTTTTATCAAATGGGAGCATCCGCCGTATTCTCCCTTTGTGCCTTTCTTTGGGCTACGTATTCTTTGAGTTCCTTTTTATATACGCCAATGGTGGAAAATTCCCACTCCATGCGCTTGATCACGTCCTTGTCATTGGCTTCCAGGGCTGCCTCATATGCCTGAATGATCTCTTCCTTGAGATTCTCTACCATATTGCTGTGTACCGGCTTTAAAGGATTCTCATCCCTCTGGCGCAGTACCCGGTCATCTTCTTCTGATATATTATAATCTTCTGCCATGATTATCCTTTCGCTACATATATTTACTGCATTCGCAGGGGCTGCGCAATATCTGCTTAATAGGAATCGCTTCGCGATTCCCAAACGCATCCTTCAATAGGTGCTTCGCACCTATCGAAGGATGCGTTTGCCCGTCAAATACAAGAAGCGTGGTCCGTGCTAGCACGACCACGCCTCTTGTGCTTGACGGGTTATTAAGCAGGATACGGGAGTCGAACCCGCCTCTCAAGCTTGGGAAGCTTGCATACTACCGATGTACTAATCCTGCATCTCCGAAGCCTTATATTACAGGACTTTCGGGAGGTTGTCAAGAAAAAATGGGCTCGATTTGGGCTCGTTTTGGGCTCGATTTTCATATTCCGATCTCAGATTACCCCTTTTTTTCACCAAAACAACCTCCTTTCATGAGCATAATACAAACTTCAGCATTTCCCTTTCAGACTCTTCAAATGTGGTATGAACATACCGATTCATGGTAAGACTTATGTCACTATGTCCCATCCACATCTGGAGCGTCTTAGGGCTTATTCCGCTTTCAATACACCTCGTTGCAAATGTATGCCTGAGCACATGGCAGCTTAACTGCTTATTGTAGTTCATACGCTTTTTGATCGCCGCCAGACTCCTGTTATATACCGCATCCAGCGTGGGCAATCCGTCTTTTGTAAGAAAGATCGTCCCGACTCTGGCAAATTCAGTCATGGCTATACACTTATGAGGTTCATTCTTTATCTTAAGCAACGTTTCATATGCCAAAGGATTAAGCGGTATGACTCTTTTACCCTTTCGGGTTTTGGGCGGGTTTGTAGCAAACTGCTTTTCAGCCTGCTTGTAATATACTGTTCTGTTCACGCTGAGTGTTTTCGCGTTCCAGTCAATATCCGACCACCTCAAACCGGCCAGTTCACCATACCTTATCCCGGTATTGAGCATGAGCACAAACGCATTATAATGGACGCTGTCCTTCGCCTTTTCCATAAATAATTTCTGCTCAGCCCTGTCAAGAGGCTCCACTTCTTTCTTTTCCCTTCTGGGGAGCTCCAATTCCAGCTCCTCCATAGGGTTTATCTTGATGATCCTTCTGACTCTGGCATACTTAAACATGTTTTTTAACAGATACCTTACCTTGTTGAGGCAGTCATTGGCATCGCCTCTCTTTATGCATTTTTCCCATAACATATCTATATGGTAAGGCTGCACATCTCTGACAAGCATCTTGCCCAGGACCGGTTTGATACGGTTATTATACCTTTCGCGGTAGATCCGGATAGAATTATACCTCAGGCCCTTGTTAGCCTTCTTCTCGATCCATGCTTCAAAAAGCTCATCCATCGTAAGCTCCGGTACATCAAAATCCTCTCTTACCTCTTTGGCCGCTTCCTGGTCTTTGCTCTCCCATTCTATGATCCAATTTGCCGCTTCCATCTCACTGTCAAAATACTTTGACTGTTTTTCCGGTCTGTCGAAGTCTGCCCTGGGCAGTTATGAAAGTAACGATTATAAAGATATCTCCCATACGGCTATGATCATACTTGCTAAGTTCTACGGTGTGAGTACTGATTATCTTATGGGGTTAACGGAGAACCGGATAGCAGAAAACTGTGAGCTCTCGGAACTCAATCTTGATGATAATACCATCGGGATCCTAAAAGAACGTGTGATAAACAACAGGCTGCTCTGTGAGATCATAAAACATCCTGACTTTTGGAAGTTCATGAGCGACACCGAGATATATGTCGACAGACTTGCTTCCATGCAGATAAACAATCTCAATTCTTTTGTTGCTATAATGCGCGCAAAGATACTGCTTAAAAATGAGGTTCCGGATTCAGAACGCTATATTCAGACACTTAAAGCCTGTGAGATCGATGAGAATGATTATTTCATCAAGTGCATCTGCGATGATCTTACAAAGATCGTTGAAGATATCAGGGATGATCACCGCAAAGATGCCGAGACGGGGGATGATAACAATCCGCTGAGTGAGGTTATCGATTTCGTAAAGGAATATAAAACAGCTACAGATCCGATGAAGGCTACACTTTCAACCCTTGGAAAACAGCTGGGGATGAATTTTAACAAAATGGATCCGGCAGAGGTCCAGTTTTTTACCGGGATCGTTGAAAAGTATTCCAGTGTATATAAAAAAATGCTGCACCCGAAGGGGCGCGGCAAAAAAGCTGCAGGTTTTTGACAGCATCCAGCGCCACAAAGTGGTGCGTAGCCCAGTCAACAACGTTGAACGTTTGAAGGGATTGGGAGCAACTCCCAACGCGTGAAGTGCGTTTGTATTACAAATGCACTGCTCGCGAAGTTGTATTTTGAACTCCGCTACTATTGATATTTTTTTACGATTATCCCCCCAAGCAGAAAGAATAATACAGCGAACAGGGCACAAACAAAAATGTTGAGCGGTGAAATTATGCCTATCAATAGTATTATCACCGCTAAAACAAGTATAATGATGCCAAGTGTTTTCATATTCATATTTCCATTACTCCTTTCAGAAAAATATCTTTAACTACGTTCTATAGTTAATTTATAAAAGCCCTCAGCCATTGCTTTAGATTCTCCTCTATGCGGTATTCTGTAACCATATCATTTACATCAGCGTTCTTCCCAGCTTTAATATACGATCTGATTTGTTACCATCATATTCTGATCATCATCACGGGGTAATCAGCCACTCATCAGGCGAGTGAGATCTCGATTTTCTCCCCGTTGGATAAAACCTTTTTATACTCACTCCTAAACATTCAATATATTTATCCGGAAGAAGCAGTTCATCACCTTCAAGTATTGCTGCAGCACCGCCCATATCTCTTTCTTCTCCGTTTAAGTAGATCTTATCTTTTCCAAGAGAAAACCCGATCGTGTTGTTCAGATAACAGATTGTATAATCACCCTCATCATATTGTATTGTTGCTCCAAGTTTTTCACATACATCATACGCATATACATAGTATGTATCATCCTTTTCTGTATAAGGACTAAGGAAAGGCCTGAGCGTTTCCGGAACATCAACTTCTTTATGATAAAAATGATCCGTAAAGGAATACTCTACTCCGTTCATTACCACAGCAACAATAGGCGACGTGTCTATCATATTTGAAAATGTATATGTATATCTATATCTTTTAAAAGCAGGATCTCCCTCATGTGAAAAATGGCTGCTTACCACATTCTCTCCAAGTTGTTGTAATG
>JAFYCS010000047.1 GCA_017539565.1 Lachnospiraceae bacterium | reverse complement strand
TTCCAGTTACATACGTTAGCACCGGAATCGCCAAGATATGCATCAAGACCTGCGCCTGCGAACCAGCCGTACAGATACCATGCATTACCGAACTCGAAACCGATCTTCTTTCCTGCTGCCTTAGCCTTTGTTACCATTGTATCAAGGCTGTTAACATCTTCCTCTGAGAAAACTGACTTGTCATAGAAGAGATAGTAAGTATTGTCTGCTGTCATGGGATATGCGTAAAGCTGTCCGTTAACAGTAGCTGCGTCAACGGCACCTGCTGCATTAGCGGTCTTTACATCATAAGTATATCCAAGAGATACTGCCTGAAGTGCACCTGCATTAACCAGCTCTGTGATCTGGTCATCAGCAAATGAATAAACATCAGCTGCTGCGGTGATATCCGTAAGAACGGTATCCTTTGCGGTAGACTCTGACTCTGCACCAAGAGTGATATCAAAATCTACTGATGAATACTGAGCCTTGAAAGCATCGATAAGTTCCTTTGTATGATCCTGAGCCTCGGTAACATCGGAAGCCCATACGGTAAGCTTTACGGTACCGCTGGTTGCATCGATAAGACTCTGAAGCGGATCAGCTGCTCCTCCTGTTGAGCCGCTTCCGCTGCCGCCGTCAGTCTTGCCGCCGTCACAACCTGCAAGAGCTGCCGTGCACATCGTCATTGCCATGAATAATGCTATTACACGTTTTTTCATTCTTTATTCCTCCTCCTTGTTTTAAAAAACATCAGAACATCGCAGCGCTTGCGCAAACGGTTGTCCATGACGTAACTATACCCCAGCATGGCCTAATTGTCAACATTTTTATTGTGTTGAAGCCTTAAGCACCACTTCATAGCCCAAAAGCGTCCTGTGGGGGACTTCCTTCCCCGCTATCATATCCAGCAGTACGCTGCAGGCCTTTTCACCCAGCTCCTGGGGGTCATACTGCAGGGCCGTTACTGCAGGCTGTATACCTTCCAGCATCCTGCTGTTATAGAACGACGCCACCTTTACCCGTCCGGGTATATCCACACCGTCCCTGCGGAGCTTGCTCATTACATAAAAGCAGATATAATCATCTTCACAGATTATGCAGTCCACACCTTCTGTCAGTGCAGCTTCAACTGCCCTCTCTATATCCGCAACATTCTTGCAGTTAACATATTCATTATGCTTTACGGCACCTATCCCTGCCTCAAAGCCTTTTCTTCTGGTCTCATTTACGACCTTTCCCCTGTCACCGCCTATAAGTGTGACAAAACGGACATTTTTCATCCTGATGATAGACGAAAGCTCACAGCAGGCAGCCAGATGATCGTTATCCACCTGTACAACACCTTCTACATCCGTACTCCCTACCACGACAAATGGCAGGTTACGCTCCTTAAGGAAAGCTATCGCCGGATCACGGTTAAGGCTCTGGCCCAGTATCACACCGTCAACCTTCTGATTCTCAACTATACGCTTAAGACCGCTGATGTTATTCCCGCTGACGGCACTGATAAGAACATCAGAATCATTCTTAGCCGCAACATCGATTACTCCCTGCATGCAGCGCTGGAAGAAAGACAGTGAAGAAAGCTCTGTATCCCCGGGGATGACCCAGCCGATATTGTAGCTGCGGGACTGCGCAAGTCCCCTTGCCTGGGGATTGGGTCTGAAATTGACAGCATCAATATAATCCAGGACTTTTTTGCGTGTTGCAGCACCGATACGTCCTTTTCCGGAAATGGATCTGGACACGGTAGTCTTGGAAATCCCCAGTTCTTTTGCGATATCATCTATGGTAAGCGTTTTGTTTAAATCTTCCATTATCAGGTCCTTTTCTAAGTATTTCGAAGATCAGGTATGACACGATGTATTACTTGTTCAGGCTTGCGCAAACGGTTGCGTAAACTTATTTAGACTATAGAATCTTTACAGATTTTTGTCAAGCGGATTTTTCTGTCTCCCCGTGGGCGGTTATCCGCCGGATGAAATTTATGGCATAAAAAGGAGGCAGCTTGTTAAATCTGCCTCCTGTGGTATTACTTTATTTCAGGTATTACTTTATTTCAGATATTTCTGCATATACACAAATGTTAATTCGTCATCAACAGCTTTTTCATCAAAGTGCTTATATCCCATTTTCTCATACAGCCTTATGTTATCTTTGCTCCTGGTACTTGTGAAGAGTTCAAACCTGTTGCAGTTAAAATATTTCTCTATCGCCAGAAGCAGTCTCTTGCCATAGCCCTTATGTCTCTGATCAGGATGTACCATCAACTTTCCAACATATACGGTTCCGTCTTCCTCTTTTGCGCGTACGGAGCCGATGATCCTTCCTTCGCTGTCAGTCATCTTAAGCACAACGCCCG
Organism: Lachnospiraceae bacterium; assembly: GCA_017539565.1. GTDB lineage: Bacteria > Bacillota > Clostridia > Lachnospirales > Lachnospiraceae > NK4A136. The sequence goes on along the minus strand of JAFYCS010000047.1, from coordinate 9,917 downwards.
CTTCGTACTCCTGCTCAAGCTCATCAATGGTCTGCATAAGCGGCGGTATCTTCTTTCCGCCAAACAACGCCGCTTCACTCTGATATGCCAGATACTGCAGCGCCAGGATAGTCTCAAGATCTTCCTTTTCTGCCCTGCAGATAATGCTTTCACGCACTTTGCGCATGATCTCGTAGATCATCACCTCTCCGTCACCGATATCGTGCTTCCTGTGTTCTACGGTCCTGTATCCGCGGTGTTCATAAAACATCGCAGCAGGAAGTGAAGCATCCAGCTCACAGCTTTCATACTCATCAAATATATCTGCTTCCAGATGATCCATGATAACAGAGCCGTATCCTTTGCCTTCGTACTCAGGAAGGACATATACCCTGGTGATATGCCTGCCGCTGCGGCTGCCGGTACCTACAGCCTTTCCGTCCACTGTCAGTACATCTATATTTCCTTCGTCTATATCTTTTGTAATATTATCTATACTGTGAAGCCTGCCGAAGAAATCCATTACAGCCTGTGTGTAATAATGCGGAAATATTTCTGCTTTTGTAGACTGTACTATATCACATACTGTCTGCGCTTCCTTATCTGATGCTTTTCTGTATTCCATCTGTTCCTCCGTTTACTGATTTCTCAACGTGATCTTCAGTTAACACTATTATCTCCATTAATGCTTTTGTATTTTTCCAGTGCCCGGTTCATCCTGTCATTTTCTGCACGTTCACGGATCCTGCTTAAGACTACAGCCACTGCAGAACATATGGCAAAAGATACGAAGAAACCTATCCACGCGGAGATATCATTTATCGGAAACCAGCCGAAGAAAATAACAAAGAGCATTATGGTTACCGTTATCGCCACAAAGAAGATCACATTCCGTGCGATCATTGACATACTCTTTATCAGAGTGTCAGAATATAAAACCCGTCTGCACACACTTATGATGACTGCCAGCGCAAAGAGCTGTAACAAGGTGTTTAAACTCAGGCCTTTCCCTCCCATTTCAAACAATGTGGAATATCCCTTTGCCGAATCCCCCAGCATATCCGTGATAATAACAAACATCAATACCATTATCCCAAAGGTGGTAAACAAATGTCCTATATGATAATACAGCGTTTTTTTCTCTTCCATCATTTGATCCCCAGTCTCTTTCTCAATTCATCAGCATACATTCTTGATACTATGATCTGTTCCCCGTTTATCAGGGTAACACGTATCTTTCTGTTGATATCGGTCTTAAGGCTCTTTACTTTCCTTAAGTTTAAGATGCCCTGTTTGCTGATCCTGATAAAATCCTTCTCTGCAAACTGCTGCTCGAATTCATACAGCTTAAGGTCAGATCCATAGGTGTCATCCTCCGTATACACAAAGGTATTACGTTCAACAGCCTCTATATACAGGATCTTTTCCGCATCCAGAAGGATGGTCTCATCGTCACGTTTAACCGGGATCTGCATATCCATCATACGCATCAGTGAAATGGCCTTTTCTATTTCCGGTGTCAGCGACGGAGCTGTTATCTTAATTCCTATATCCGGGTACTTTTCATCTATATCGATCTCTATCTTCATTTATTCCAATCCTTTTCTGCGATAAGCCAGCAGAAACAGTATAACACATATAAGGGCATTTGCGCACAATATCATCACTGACGAAGCTGTAATTCCGTCAAAAGACATTCCGTCGAATATCAGTTTTAACTGCTGCGTATAGAACACTGCTGATATCTTTTTGATACTTTCGTTGAACATCGACAGCATAGGTGCAAATGAAAGTACCATCATACAGGGTATCTGCAGCGATGTCGCCATCATCTGGTTCCTTGAAAAGATGCCTATACATGCTCCGGCAACTATCGAAATTACAAATCCGGCTGCCATCACAGTCATGAAAAACAGCCGCTTTGACGAAGGGAGATTAATGGACATCACGGCTGCTCCCGCCATGCATAAAGTCCATATATAGATCCCTATCCCGCACAGATATTGCCGGGGGCTGATATCAGCCATCATAAGAACTCTCAGAGTATTCTTTTCCTTCTCCTCGGAGATCACTGCCGCCGCTGCAGTAAGCGGTGCCATGCCTATATACATTACCGCAAACAGCCTGGTAAAGAAATTCTCCGGCATATCATTTAAAGTGATAGCGTTCTCCATTACCACACTCATCAGCGGGAACATAATAAACTGTATCAGTATAGTCTTATTCTTAAAAGTATCACGAAGCTGTTTCTTTATTATCACTATCATATTATGCATATCATCTCTCCTCCTCAAGATCTCTTCCGGTAAGTTCCAGAAATACCGATTCCAATGTTGGTTCAGTCGAATGGATCGTCTCAACTACTCCGTTTTTTAACAGTTCACAGATCTGTTCCGCAGCACTTTCACCACGTTCAAATTCCTTATCTTCACCGTCACTGAGATGCATCCTTATCCGCTTATGATGATCATATCTTCTGCATATCTCTTCCGGCCGCCCCTGTTCCACTATCTTTCCCTCGTTTATCAGAATGATGTTATCGCACAGTTCAGCTGCTTCTTCCATATTGTGGGTGGTAAGAAAGATCGTGCAGCCTTCGGCCTTCTTTTCAAGTATGATCCTGTGTATAGCTTTCATCGTCTGTGGGTCCAGACCACTTGTAGGTTCATCCAGGAAGATGATCTTCGGTGAATACATAAATGCCCTTGCAAGCTGAAGTCTGGCACGCATACCCTTTGACAGATCCGAAGCCGGCCTTTTGTATGCGTTCGTCAGACCAACTTTATCCAATATCTCTTTTATCCTGCTTTCAGGGACCGAATAAAGATCCGCAAATACTGCCAGGTTTTCACCGCAGGAGAATCTTTCATATAGCCCGAAGTTATCCATCATGATACCGAACTTCTTTTTATCATCTCCCGACAGCATTCCCGGATCCTTCCCCAGGACAGTGACCGTACCGCTGTCATACTCAAGCTGTCCTGTCAGTATCTTTATCAAAGTGGTCTTACCGGCACCGGAGGGGCCAAGCAAACCGAATATCTGTCCCTCAGCTATATCAAAGCTTATACCTTTAAGCACTTCGTTATCACCGTAACTCTTTTTTAAATCCACACACTTTATCATCGTCTTTCTCCTTTCGTTCATCCCTGTGATCTGAAAATACCAGAAGAAAAAACCGTTTACAATGCGCCTTTACGTATGTTGCACATTCCGGCACATGAGTTGCCGGCCCGGATGACATATCTGTCGGTTCATGATATAATCACTTACATTATGGAAGAGAAAAAAGAGAAGAAACACATATCACCTTATCTGAAAACCGTATTGATAATGGCCGCTGTGATCATCGTATTATCGCTGCCGTCACTTTCGCCAGACTTCTGTGACTGGTATAACGATAATGTTTATCACAATTTATGTGATGCCATCAGTCATGTTACTGCATTGTTTCCTTTTGCCGTGGGCGAGATACTGATGTATATCGGAGCAGTAATGCTTGTGGCCGCTCTGCTCATCCTCATCCTTCTGATCTTTCTTCATAAAAAAGCAGGTTACCGCAGATTCTGCGCGGGATATTTTAAAACGCTTTCGATCATCCTGTTGAGCGTAGTGCTTGTCTATATCCCCACATGGTTCATTCCCTTTAACGGCAGCATTCTGGGCCGGGGCAATCCCGGTCTCAGGACCGAATATTCTCTCGATGAAGTAAGGGACCTGCTCCAGTATTTAGCAGACGGGGCAAATGCCGCCGCCGAAGAAATATACATAGCCGAAGACGGCAGTGTAGAGTTCTATTCTTCCGAAAAGACCACTGAGATGGCGGCTTCGGCAATGCGTAACCTGGGCAGTGAATACGGACGTCTTAACGGTTATTATCCGCCTGTCAAGGTTGCCATATGTTCCGATATCTTAGACCGTATGAATATAGGCGGTTATAATTATCCATATACTATGGAACCTACACACAACCGTTATGTTTCCCCCATCTTTCAGGCCGTACTTGATGCCCACGAATATGCACATCACAAAGGCTACTATCAGGAAAACGAAGCAACTTTCTTAAGCGGGGTAGCTCTCATTAAAAGCGATGATCCTTACCTCAGGCTGGCAGGTTTTTATGAGATGTATGATTATCTTTACTTTGAGCTCCTTGATAAGGAAACAGCAGTACTGGATCAGATGATCGCCGCCGGAGAAGTCACCTATCCCGAAAAGATCAATTCCAAAGAAACAGCCCGCGAAGCAATGCGGATCTGGGAAGAGATCTTCGGCAACGAACCGGAATTAAGTGACCGTGTGTATTATATCCAGAATGCCGCACAGGAGATAGAAAATCAGATCTATAACGAAGACGACCATGTGATAGATGATATGCCGGCTGTTGATGAGATCATATCAGATACCGCTACACAGGGCTGGCGGATACAGGGTGAGATAATACAGGATAACACCTACAGCGGCGTAGTGCTTCTGCTGTTACAATACTACTACGATTGATTACCGTCCTCACGGTATATATACATCAAATTCTATCTCTTTATTTACGGGATCCGCCTTTACGTAGATATCTCCGTATAGTTTACGCGCTATCTCCCTTGCTTCGAACAGCCCTATCCCGCTGCCCGGAATATCTGAAGCATTGGACCCGCGCCAGAAACTGTTGAACAGATACGGAAGCTCACTCTCATCGGGTATCTCGCCTTTATTCCTGACAATAATATAAAATCCGTCACTTTCTTTATCAAGACTTACGGATATCCCGTCTCCGTTTCCGTATTTGACCGCATTCTCCATAAGCTGGGACAGTATCCTGCATATGCCGCTCTTATCGCTTTTGACTATTGCGTTATGTCCCGTCTCTATCGTTAAAGGAATACGCATCATCTCAAGCCTGTTACCGAATTCCTCTTTAAGAAACTCCTCCAGTTCATTCAGATAAAAAGATCCTATCTCCGGTTCAAAATCAACTATCCCGCCGGATGCTTTATCAATAAGCTCCTTTACCAGCTCCGCCACATCATCCGCATTCTTACTGATCTTTTCCGCCACTTCCGCATCTTTCTCATTCACCTTCCCGTCCGGCTGATAGAGCCCGGTACTTATGGCATCGGCATACAGTTTTATATTTGCAACAGGCGTTTTGATACCATGGGCTATAGTCGTCATCATCGTCATCTGGTCCCTGCTCAAGGTATCGATCCTCTTTTTATTATTCTCAAGCCTGTCGCTTAACATGTTTATACCCCAGATAAAACGTCCGAACATGCGGTTCTTTGTTTCCGGCAGCTTTTCGGATATCTCATTTTTAGACATCTTTTCGGGATATGCAGACAGTTTCCCGAAAGGTTTAAGCACTGCGTGCTCAATATATATGCATACACCAAGGGTGATGATGAATGCGACGCTCATGCATACGTTCATAAGTATGCGCAGGCGGCTGTATCCCGGATCCCGGTATTCGAACGCAACAAAACCTATAATATTATCATCCTTATGCAGGGCCCATAGCTTGACAATCTGATCCTCCCTGTTAAGCAGAGATACATTACTGTTACCGGTTTCCGCCGGAATATAACAGACCCTGTCCGGAAGTCCTGCCTCCGACAGGCCGGCTTCTTTTATCAGGCTTTTATCATTGTACAGTGTATCGATCTGTATCTCTATCCTGCCCGCATCCATACTGTCTATATTTTCCTGCAGTGCATAAAAAAAGCGGTTCATATATATAGCCGCCTTGTCATTACGATCTTTATTGTATGCCGAAAAGAGAAGATTTGCGCACAGGAAAAGTACTGCATACAGAAAGACTACAGTAACAAAAAGCTTTCCCAGCTTCTTCATGCCTTAGTGCCTCCGAACTGATATCCCACTCTCCAGACAGTCTTTATAAGCTGCGGATCTTTAGGATCGTCTTCAAACTTTTCACGCAGCCACCTGATATGGACATTGAGACTGCCCTGTTCACTGAAGGAATCAATCCCCCACACCTCGTTAAACAGCTTGTCTTTATTTATGACCTGTCCGGGATGCTTCATCATATATTCCAGCAGACTGAATTCCTTGCCGGTCAGTGAAATCTCTTTATCATCCTTATATACTTTCCTGCTGCCCAGATCCATGGTGATATTATCGTATGTAAGCAGCTGCCTGTCCTCTGTCAGATCATACGCCCGGCGCAGAAGCGCCTTGATCTTGAATCCCAGTACCGGGATTGAAAAGGGTTTATCTATATAATCATCCGCTCCGACCTGCAGCCCAAGTATCTTGCTCTGATCGTCGGTACGCGCACTCATCATAAGGACCGGGAGTTTCTGGGTACGCCGTATCTCCTGCAGGGCCTCATATCCGTCCATTCCGGGAAGCATAACATCAAGAAGCAGCATTTTAAACGCTGCTGTCTTCAGCAGTTCAATACCCTCTTCCGCATTCATCCTCCACTCAACACTATAACCTTCACGGCGGAGGAAATCCGCGATAAGAGTCCCCAATTCCTCATTGTCTTCAATAACAAGTATATCCGTCATATCCCTATGATACGTCTTTTTTGACTCATTTACAATATTTAATACTTACCCACCTTCACGTATTCCGGTATGTCGGCTGCGCAGTGCTCTGTTGTAAAAGCCACGTTTATATCACCGGTAGCATAATCCACGATAACGGTATGAACCGTATTACTGTTATGTACATTGACTACGCCGTACAGATCAACGGTCTCCTGAGCCATCATGGCCTTAACGCCGGCAACAGAAAACACTTCCTTTTCGCTTACCCATTTATTATACTTTTCGAAACGGTCCAGATTAAAATCCAATCCTGTAAAACTGTCCTTATTTCCCTTTGTGGCAAAGGAATTAACTATGCACAGCGCATCGGGGCGATCCCATTTAAGCCCCTCCATCAGTTCCGTATCAGTCCCGCGCAATACAGACTTTGCTCTGCCTGCTGCCTGTACTTCGCTTGTAGCATTCTCGCAGCAGAATGCATCTTTTTTATCTGTAGCGAGTATATTGTTGCACCAGGTAAAATCACCGCTTATACCCACCAGGAACTCACCGGCATCCCGGGCATTATCAAATTCTTCCAATGCATATCTCAATTCAAAGGTATAACACTTTTTTCCTTCATATACGAAAGGCATACCTTCCTGCGCAGAAGATGAAGAACCTATATCAAGTATTGCCAGCATAACGCCGTCATCATTTATTGCAGTAATTATATCAAGGATTCCCAGCATGCTTATACCGGTCAGGGATCTGTCTGCTTTTTTCATGTGTGTAACCGCATGTATCTTCGTCATCTGGTCACTGCTGCCTATCGACCATTCAAGATTGCGCATTGTGATACGCTCTCCCGTTGCCGTCATACTGCCTCCCAGAGACAGTGCACTGCAGGCTGTAGGCCTTAACGCATCAGGTATCATCTGCATGGTCAGCACTTCAATGTAACTCAATACTCCGTTTTCCGAATAGCCTTCTTCACCGTCAGCCATGACCTTTGCAAAGCTTTCTATTTCCTGCCTGTATTCTTCCGGAATGCCTGCTTCCAAAGTCATTATGCGCTCTTCCAATGCCGCGTAATTAACAGTTCTTCCCGAAAACGCATCCCTGATATTATCATACAGATACGGTTCAAAATCCTGTCCGTATCCGGGAACCGCCTCACGGATCAGAGCCGCATATGACGCTCCCACTTCAGCAGGACTGCCATTTTCATAATCAAGGGTAACATCATAATACGAAGCATACTTTTTTATCTCACATAAACCGTCAGCTGAGGAAAATGTTTCCAGCAATGTATCCTCTTTGCTTTCGTCGGTATAAACAGCTTCCTGCTTTACATTTACCGTTCCGGCTTTTATCATCCCGCCCGTACCGGCAATGGGGGCGGTACTGCCACAGGCGCATAAGGCAGGAATCATAGCAAGAACCGCCGGTAATATTATGTTTTTTATCTGTTTTCTATTCATTTCTCACTCTCCATATTTTTATCCGGTCCATGGTTTTAAATGATACAAATAAGACTACCGTTATGATACATACCATTCCCAGTGACAGACCTAAAAGCGCACCAATTCCCGGCGGCGCTATATAAAACTCTGCCACTCCCATAGCTGCCTCACCGATCTTTCCGAAAACCAGCCTGCTGACCGTAAAGGACATCACTGTAGCCGCCACTGCCGCTATCACCACCAGCAGCAGGATCCTTTCATACTGCCATCTCCTGATGCTCCCCCTGTCTACACCAAGGCTCTTTAGCATGGCGATATCCGAAGCCTCCTCTTCCATAAAAGTCTGCTGATACAGAAAAGTCATCGCAAAGACTGTTATTGCTATTATGCTTCCCGTTGTAAGCATCAGCATATCAAGCATGGTACCGAACTGGTTTCCCATATCGTAATCCAACACCTGGTCAAAATCCCATATCATGATATCCTCATTTAATGCACGCATCTTTTCTATATAGTCATGATATTCACTGTCCGGCACATCCAGTCCTTCGTTAAACACCCACCAGTCTTCAGCTACGATATCTTCCCCGTTCCGGGTCATAAATACTTCGTAATTATTCGCAGTCTCAACATACGCCGTGACAATAAAATCCCTGCAGACGGTCTCCTGGTTAAAACCATCAGAACCGTAAACTTTGTATTCCAGACTTATGGTATCGCCAAGGTTGATACCTCTTAATTCTTTCAGGATATGGGATACCGCAACTTCATTAGGCAGCTGCGGCGTTCTGCCTCCCTTGTTGATCTTCATCCTGTCTATCTCATAATCACCGAAATTTAGGATAATACCATCCTTGTTGTCCGGACTGATAAGAAAAGCCTCCTGCTCGTCAACGATCTGTATATTGAGTGGTATGCCGTTTTCGTTATAGAATCTTTCATAATACAGAAATGCATTTCTATAGCTTCCCTCCCGGTCAATGATCCGGTCACGCAGTTCATCCATTGGTCGTATAAGCAACTCCCTGTCTGCCATCTGCCAATAAGACCTGCGGAAATCATCACTTACTATGGTTGACTTGATCTGACTCACCAGCAGCAGTACCACTATTCCCATCGTATAGCTTATTATCAGGTACAGGTATCTTTTTATCCTTCCGCTGATATCGCAGGATGCCAGGAAAAACGGCACCGACATCCTCCTGCTCTTATGAAGAAACACTCCGGGAAGCTTCTTAAACCTTTCTCCCCTGTTTTCTCCGTGAATGGTATCCATTACGGATATCTTTTTCATCCTCCTGAGCGCCATATATGAAAACAGCACCATAAGAGCGATAAAGATAACAGTAGTGACCGCTCCCAGTATCAGCAGCTCTCCGGGCTGGGGATTAAGTGTATTGGATATAAAATTGCGTATCATATATCTGCATATAAATGTGCCCGCAAAGATGCCTATGATACCGCCGACAATGGCAAATGCAATGTATTTGACTATAAACAGCGATCTGTATGATAAGGAATCCACACCTATAGCCTTCATAGTGCCTATCTCGCGTTCTTCTCTTTTAATCGTGGCCCGCAGGCTGAATCTTATACACATGAATATAAGTACAATAAGCGATACTCCCATTAAGATCATAAATACACCTATGATCAGCGCGACCATTGCCTCATTAGTCATTGTATTTGTCTTTGCCGTAGTTATATTATCAACTTGTCCCTGTATCTTTCCTTCTGCACCAAGGTTCTGAAGCTTAAGGTTTAGATCCCATCCCCAGTTCCTGAGCTCCGCTACATTCTTAAACGGCTTTGTGAGTTTTATTTCATAAAGATCCGTTAATCCCCAGAACTCATCCATCAGCTTCGCATGATCATTATCCGAAAACAGGATCTTATGTATCGCGCCGCTGCTGGGATCTTTATAAATATTTGAGATCGTAAACTCATATATGTTTCCCAGATCAGTCGTTAATCTTAAACTGTC
>JAFYCS010000046.1 GCA_017539565.1 Lachnospiraceae bacterium | reverse complement strand
GGCCGGCTGTCTTGTCCTTCTTCGCAAGAAGTGATTTCTCGGGTGATTTCTTAGTGATCTCTGAGAAATCAGAACCGGTCATGTTTCTTCTTGACGGTGTATAGGGATTATACTTTTTAATACCCATTTCTCTTCTCCTTTACCAGTTTATTCGCACACTTCTCTGTGTATACATGAGGGCTGTTTCTTACAGTCCTGCAAAGATCTCGATGTCCTTGCTGTCCTCGGTAAGCTGTACGATAGCTTTCTTTGTTGCAGCTGTCTTACCGGTAACAAGGCCGCGGCGGCGTGACTTACCATCTTTGTTCTGGGTGTTCACCTTTGCCACCTTAACGCCGTCGAACATTTTCTCAACAGCATCCTTGATCTGTGTCTTGTTTGCTTCGGGATGTACAAGGAAGGTGTATTTCTTCTCGCCCATACCCTCCATGCTCTTCTCTGTGACCATGGGCTTAAGGATCACATCATAATATAATAAGCTTGCCATTATGCGTACACCTCCTCGATGTTGGCTACTGCTGCCTTGGTAAGAACCACGGTGCCTGCATTCATAACGTCATATACGTTCATATTGTCTGCAACCGCTGTCTTGGTCCCGGGGATGTTACGTGCGGAGAGGATCACATTGTCGTTCTTCTCCTCTGTTACCACCAGAGCCTTAACGGCTTTGATGTTTCCGAGCACCTCGGCAAACTTCTTTGTCTTTACTTCATCCAGCTTAAGCTCGTCAACAACGATAAGCTTGTTGTCCTGTACCTTGCTGGTAAGCGCGCTCTTAAGAGCTGCTCTCTTTTCCTTCTTGTTAAGCTTGAAGGAGTAATCTCTCGGAACGGGAGCGAATACGATTCCGCCGCCTTTCCACTGGGGAGCACGGATGGAACCCTGACGTGCATGTCCCGTGCCCTTCTGTCTCCAGGGCTTTCTGCCGCCGCCGGAAACCTCCGAACGGGTCTTAGCTTTCTGTGTGCCCTGTCTTAAATTAGCAAGCTGCTGTACCACTGCCAGATGTACCAGATGCTCGTTGATCTCTACTCCGAACACTGCATCGTTAAGCTCGATGGTACCAACTTCCTTGCCTTCCATATTTACAACAGATACTGTAGCCATCTTTTAACTTCCTCCTTCCACTTAAGCCTCTGCCTTGGTGGTCTCTTTGATGGTGATCAGAGCTTTCTTAGCTCCGGGCACTGCACCCTTGACCAGCAGCAGGTTCTTTTCTGCGTCCACGCGTACTACTTCCAGATTCTTAACCGTCACCTGAACGCTGCCCATGTGTCCGGCCATTCTCTTGCCCTTGAACACCTTGGAAGGTGAGGAGCAGGCACCGTTTGATCCTGCGTGGCGGTGATACTTGGAACCGTGAGCCATGGGTCCTCTGGACTGTCCGTGACGCTTGATGGCGCCCTGGAATCCCTTACCCTTGGTAATAGCGGTTGCATCTACCTTATCACCGTTTGCGAAGATGTCAGCCTTGATCTCCTGAGCCAGGCTGTATTCCTCTGCGTTCTCGAAACGGAACTCTCTTAAATATCTCTTAGCGGAAACTCCTGCTTTCTTGAAGTGACCCTGAGCAGCCTTGTTAGCACCGTGGCGGTGAACTATCTCCTTGCTGCCGGCCTTATCCTTGTTCACGATACGCTCCTTCTTCTCGCCGAAGCCTACCTGAACTGCAGAGTAACCGTCATTCTCCACTGTCTTGACCTGGGTGACCACACAGGGGCCTGCTTCCAGGACCGTAACAGGGATAAGACTTCCGTCTTCCTTAAAGATCTGTGTCATACCGATCTTTGTTGCCAGTATTGCTTTCTTCATTTCATTCCCTCCTTTGTTTCTACTAAAGCGGTACGCACATTACGCGTACATAAAGTTAGTAGAGGTTTTTAATAATTTACTTCATCTTTACGTCTACGTAGACACCTGCAGGCAGATCCGTCTTCTGCATAGCCTCAACGATCTTAGGGCTTGCATTGTGGATGTCGATCAGACGCTTATGTGTGCGCTGCTCGAACTGCTCACGGCTGTCCTTGTACTTATGTACCGCACGCAGGATGGTCACAACTTCCTTCTTGGTAGGAAGGGGTACCGGCCCGCTTACCACTGCACCGCTCTTCTTAGCGGTATCAACGATCTTCTTTGCGGATGCATCCACCAGCTGGTGGTCATAAGCCTTAAGAATAACTCGCATCTTCTGTCCTGTTGCCATAAAAAAAGTCTCCTCTCTATGTAATTAGTTTCTTACAAGCGGCGACTGTACACTCTCCCGTGTGTGTCATTTTCTCTCTTTAGTAAAAGCTCATTTCAGAGCTGCATACCATACACTACACGTCGTTTCTGCCCAAGGCAGACTGTTATAAGTACAGTGACTTGTCGTCATGATGATTGACATTCGCTCCGCGAAATAACCCGCCGTGCCTTATGTATTCGGTCAGGCGGCAACCTCCGCTTCACAGCTATCATGTCACAGCAAGGGGAAATTATACACGGTTAACAAAAATAATGCAAGCTTTTTTTGCAAATTTTTTTCAATTCTTTTTCTCCCCGTAAAAAAGGACCCGGCTTTTACCGGCCGGGTCCCGTTTTCTTCTATATTTTAAGCCTTTTTGTACACCCTGTCGAAGGTGTCCGTGATCTCCTTATCGGGAGCCTTGGTTGCAAGACTTACTATTACTATACATATAAGGCTTACGGGGAAGCCCAGTGCCAGCGAATATAATCCGGTGGCAGAACCTAAGGTCGCACCGCCTGCCAGAGGAATGTAGTCCCAGAGAATGACTGTGACCGCACCGCTCACCAGGCCGGCAATGGCTCCCTGCAGATTGGTCCTCTTCCAGAAGAGGCTCATCAGTACCAGGGGACCGAAAGCTGCGCCTAGTCCTGCCCAGGCATCGGACACCAATGTCATAACGGACGAATTGGGATCGAGTGCTATAACGTATGCCACTATCGCTATCACAATGATGGCCACACGGCTTAAGCCCAGCACCTTCTTATCATCCGCATCCTTCTTAATAACGCCCTTGTAGATATCCTCCGCTATGGCGGAGGCACTTACCAGAAGCTGCGAATCGGCGGTACTCATGATAGCTGCCAGGATACCGCAGAGGAAGATACCTGCTACCAGTGAAGCGGGGATCTCGGTCACGAAAACGCGCTTGATCATTTCTATAAATATACGCTCCTGCCCTGCTTCCATTATCTCGTCGTAATTCATAAACGCACGGCCCACAACACCGATGACACATGCAAAGACCAGCGAAAGGGTAACCCAGCTGATAGCGACCACCTTGGATTTGCCCATCTCCTTCTCATCCTTGACCGCCATGAAACGGACCAGTATGTGAGGCATACCGAAATATCCGAGACCCCATGCAAATCCGGAGATGATGCTGGTCGCCGTTGTTCCGGTGAACAGCCCGGTGTAAGCCGCAACATCTTCAACACCGTTGTCGGTCAGACCCTTTGTAAAGTCAAGGCCCTGGGAGTTCATTATCGCCAATGCAGCGATGGGCACTGCCAGGAGTGCTACGATCATAAGGGTGCCTTGAATGAAGTCCGTGGTACATACGGCCTTGAAACCGCCCATGAAGGTGTAAGCCAGGATGACCACCGCACCTATGGTCAGCGCCATGGTGTAATTGATCCCGAATACGGAGCTGAAGAGCTTACCGCCTGCCGCAAATGCGGATGCGGTGTATACAATGAAGAAGAATGCGATGATCACGGATGAGATGGTCATCAGTATCTTTTTCTTGTCGCCGTAACGGTGTTCAAAGAACATGGGCAGTGTCACGGAATTACCTGCCAAAATGGTATAGCGCCGAAGCGGTGAAGCAACTATGAGCCAGTTGAGAATGGTTCCCACCAGAAGACCTATAGCCACCCAGCCGTCACCGGAAATACCCGATAAGAAAATGGCACCGGGAAGTCCCATGAGCAGCCAGCCGCTCATATCGGAAGCCTGTGCCGAAAGAGCCGCCACAAAACCGCCAAGGGATCTGCCCCCCAGAAAGTAATCTTCCGAATTACTGTTCTTCTTGCTGTAGAGTGCTCCTATACCTACCATTAATACTAGATAGAGAATAAAAGCGATCAATAGCCAAACATTCATCTTTTTCCACTCCTTTTTTATTTATAGAAATAAAAAACCCGTGCCAAGTTTAGCATAAAAAACCCACTTTTTCAAGAACCGGGAAAGGCATCAAAAAAGCAGAGGCCGGTCTCTGCTTTAATAATTCCCTGTATATATCGCCGTATTTACTCTACCAGCCCGGAGAGCGATCTCTGTGCCATGGCCACCATCAGTTCCCGGCCGGAGGAGGAGCTCAGATATTCCTGAGCGGTGGTTATATCCGTAAGCATCTTATTTAAAGAAGCGTTTGTATCGTCATCCTTAAGCAGTCCCCCAAGATCCCCGTTATCGTCATCATCTTCAGAGGATATCGCAAATACCCTGTCCAGCAGGTCCGGATTATCCGTAAAAGCATTGACCAGATCGGAGGATATGGTATCGGAGCTCAGTGCATTCTTTAAAACCGCGCTGATCTGCTTTTCGCTGAGTGCTGCCGCGGTTTCGCTGTCCGTAGAGACCTCCGCAGCCGCAGGCATGTGCTTTGCCGCAAGCTCTGCTAAGACATCACTGAATTTAGGCCCTTCGCCGTGATCTTCTCCCAGCGCAGCAGGGCCGTCCGTACGCCTGGTGCTGTTAAGACGGCGTAACGCCGCTGCATCAACACCTGCCTGGCGGTATAAAGTTGAGGATAATTCAGCTACTGTCATACTATATATATCGGCCCTGATCCTATAAATATTAACCTGCCACCCAGCGGCCCGTTGCACCGCAGGGGAGCACATAATCGCTTCCTTCCAGCTTAAGCCCCAGCTCATCGGCTTCCACGCTGCCGCCCCGCTCTTCGCATATGGCCTTTTTCAGCATGTACTTGAGTACTGCAGGCTGCAGTCCGGTAGTATAAGAATTGATAAGGAAGAAGAGCGGCTTATCGGAAAGAAGCGCTGCCGCTTCACAGATAAGCTTATATACACATTCTTCCAGCTTCCAGACTTCACCGCCAGGCCCCCTGCCGTATGAAGGCGGATCCATCAGTATCGCATCATAGCGGTTGCCGCGTCTGGCTTCACGTTCAACGAACTTAAGGCAGTCATCCACCAGCCAGCGTGTACGCTCCGAAGGTATCCCCGAAGCGGCGGCATTCTCCTTTGCCCAACCCACCATTCCTTTAGCCGCATCCACATGGGTCGCATGGGCGCCACTTGCTGCAAGTGCGCATGTTGCCCCGCCGGTATACGCAAAAAGGTTTAAGGCTTTTATCTGACGGCCTTCCTTAACAGCCGCGCTGACCTTCTCACTCATCCAGTCCCAGTTGGCTGCCTGCTCAGGGAAAAGTCCGGTATGCTTGAACGCAAAGGGTTTAAGGTTAAACTTAAGAGCCGGGATATTCTCATCCGGAAGCCGGTAGCTTATGCTCCACTCTTCCGGCAGGTCGATAAACTCCCATTCCCCGCCGCCTTTTGTACTGCGGTGATAATGAGCGTTCTTCTTCTTCCACCCGGGATGCTTATGGTCACTGGGCCAGATCACCTGCGGATCCGGGCGCACAAGGATAAAGCGTCCCCAGCGCTCCAGCTTCTCTCCGTCTCCCGTATCTAACAAACTGTATTCTTTCCAATTATCTGCTGTCCACATGAGCCGTATTATACATTACTTTACATAATAACGCAAATTATCGTCTTTATCACAGCCATTCGAGGAGTCCCTTAAGGCCCTGCTCTTTATATATTTCTTTATAGAAAGATGCTTCTTCGCCGATCAGCGAATCTATGACTTTCATACCAAGAAGCTCAACAGGAGCTTTATCATCCGTCATGATGAGACTGCCGCCGGAATAGGGCTCCAGCTCCTTACCCACGCGGTTCATCATGGCATAAAGATCGGCAGCCTCCTCTGCTTCGCGCTCTTCTTCAAAACGCTCCATACAGGCTGCATCGGAAAAAGCATACAGTTCCCTGTTGGTGCTGCCGGCCACGTCCACGGTATAGACATTATCAAAAACAGACGCAATGGTGTCGGAAAGATATTCCGTTATATCGCCTTTCTCGTTGCTGCGCATGTTCATGTTTACCACCATCACTCCGTTCTCATTCAGGTGCTCTTTTACCAGGCTGAAGAATTCCACAGAGCTCATCTGGAAGGGAATGGTTATATCCTGATAGGCATCCACCATTATCACATCGTATTTCCTGTCGTCGGCATTAAGATAAGCCCGTCCGTCGTAGGTCACCACTGGTATATCGTAAGAAAGCTCGAAATATTTACGTGCCAGATCGGTTATGCTCTGGTCTATCTCCACTCCGGTAATGTTCATGTTATCAAAATACCTGCTGCACTGGGTGGCGAAGGTCCCGGTACCCATGCCCAGTATCAGGGTATCCAGCTTATCCTTTTCCTTGACTCCCGCCATAAAAGGTGCTGCCATGGCATAATCATAATACATGCCGGTCAGTTCTTTCTGCTTGCGGTATACGCTCTGCACACCGAAGAGCACGTTCGTAGAAAGGATCACCTGCCTGTCGTTCTCCGACACCTGCAGGTAATTATAGACAGATTCTCCTTCATAACTCAGATCATCCTGCCAGAAGGCAAAGCTTCCGTTATGGCCGAAGATGCAGCACAAGATGAACAGCACCGCCGCCACAGGCATCTTCTTTACAAACAGCTTCTCCGAGATGAAATAGATGAATGCCAGCGCCAGCAGTATGCCTGCGAAGATCAGGAAGGTCACCGCAGTACCTACCGCGGGGATCGAAATAAAGGTCGGTACAAAAGTACCTATAATGGAGCCTATGGTATTGGCCGCATTGAGCCTTCCCACTACCCTTCCGCTCTCATCAGTGCTTTCCACGGTATACTTGACCAGTGAAGGCGTGACCGTTCCCAGTAAGAACAGAGGGAATACAAACACCACCATACAGGCCGCAAAGGCCGCTATTATAAGGAAATTGCTGTTGATGGAAAATATCAGTGCAACGGCGATACCCGTGATCAGATATTTCCCCAGCACCGGTATGGCAGCGATCCATATGGCTGCAATGATGATCCTGCCGTAGAGCTTATCCGGATCGGGATCCTTATCCGCACTCCTTCCTCCGTACAGATTTCCCAGTGCCATTGCTATCATTATGGTGCCTATAATTATGGTCCATACTATCTGTGAGGACGAAAAATACGGGGCAAGAAGACGGCTGGCACCCAGCTCCACTGCCATCACACTCATCCCCGCAAAAAATTCCGTCAGATACAGATAAAACTTATTCTTAAGTATCTTTCTTTCCTTCATATCAGCTTCGGAAAACGGCAAATATTATATCCGATCTCCCCTGCACCTCCGCTCTGTAATACTTTTCTATGGTAAGGAGCATATCATCCACCGATCCCGATGCCTCGCCGCTCCTTAATGCATTAACGATATCGGGAGGAAATATATCAAATCCCGATATGGCATCCGATAAGGGCACACCCTTTTTTACGATATTGGCTGCTTTATAAACCTTCTCTTTCAAAGCCGCATTACGAAGGGAACGGGCACTGTACTCAAGCCCCTTTGCCACCTCGCAGCCGCAGGAATAAAATATGGCCATATTAGATGCAAAATCCGCAAGCTCTGCCTTCTGTACCATCTTGCCTATGACGGGAAGCTTTATCACCACGTTTCCGATAAAGGCGTCAGAACGGCTCATGCCTTTCACTCCCTGGGGTACCAGTATGAGCGCCGCTATGAAACCGACTATGGCCGCAGATATCATTATGGCCACCGGCATAAATTTATATACGGATGCTACGGCCAGAAGCGCGCAGATAAATACGATCACCACTATCACAGGATAAGTGGCCGCACGCTTTATCTTCCTGATAGTATCCAGCTGCTGGTCAAAGCGTTTTGCCATCCTGTCGAAGGCCATTTCGATATGTCCCGTCTGCTCGGTTACAAATACCGCATCCACCAGCTCCGAAGTATATAAGCTCTCATCTGCACGCATAGCCTCGCTTAAGCTCAGGCCGCTGACTATCCCTTTATGGGTATTTTTTATGGCAGGATACAGTGATCCTTTTTCATCCTGCATGACAACAAAGGCTTTTTCAACATCAAAGCCTGCATGCAGCGCACTATGCATCTTGTGGCAAAACATTGCCAGTTCGGTCTTATCAGCCATAACGAAAATTATATCACAGAATCCTGAAACTATAAACCTTGTTTTTAACCGGTCATGCAGTTTATCAGTTACCTGCACTCACCTTCTCAAAGAGACTTATAAACTCATCCCTCACTTCAGCCTGTGGCCTGTACTCACATACAACCTGCCTTTTAAGCTTTTTATACTCATCGTTCAGTTCTTCAGCCATCAGCTGCTTAAACTCCGCAGAAAGCATCAGGTCATCGATCGTAAAGATCTTTTCGCGCTCCTCCTCATCCGGGACGTGTCCGATGAACCTCTCCCAGATCATGTTCTGCATTTTGTCTTCTGCTTTAAGGTAGAAGCTCATGGCGCTCTTAAGAGGCCTGATGACATCGGACATATATGCTTCACTTCCGTCATGCAGCAGACACCCCAGGACGATGTCCCTGTCATAGCCCCGCGCTATAGCTTCAAGGGCGCAGGCGATGGAATGCTGTGCCACCGAATAAAAGAACTTCACATGTCCGTTTGCCCTGCACACGTGTGCAAGGGAGTGTGCGATATCGTAAATATCTATCAGAGCACGTTCCGGCTCCATAGGGTCAAAGTGCTTGCCCGTAATTGTGGTAATGTAACTCATTGCAAATCCCTTCCCGAGACAGACAGTTTACTTCCTGGAGAAGATCAGGCCGAAAGTTCCGGGACCGCAGTTGATGCCCACCGCCGGTGAAGCCTTCTGGAACCATATCTTTTTGAACCTGAATATACTGTTTACCTCTTCCTCTATCATCTTAAGTTCCCCTTCCTTCATGCCAACATATGTGACAAAGAGAACCGAATCATCTATATCCATGGTATGCCTGAGCGCCCAGTGTATATAACCCCTGCGCACCGCATCCCTGGTACCGAAGAAAATATTTCCCGTCTTTAACCTGCTGTCCTTCATTATGAATACGGGGTGCAGCATGAACACGGTACAGAACTTGTTAAGGGTCTCGGATATCTTCCCGCCCCTCTTAAGATACTCCGTGCTGTCCACGATAAAGCTTGTCTCCACATGCTGCTTGTGCGCTTCAAGGGAGCTTATCAGTTCATCGCTGATACCCTGGACAGATTCCGACATTTCCCTGGCTGCCAATGCCATAAGGCCCATACCGCTGGATAAGTGTCCCGAATCAAATACCGTGACATTATAGAACGATACAGCCGCTTCACAGGCATTCTTATAGCCGTCGGAAGATTTCTTTCCCATAGAGATATGCAGTATGTACTGGGCCTGTGACAGGCACTGCGCAAAGAAGCTTTCATATTCGGCTACGGAAGGACATTCGCTCCTTGCCTCCGAATCATCCTTGACCATGTAGTTAAGGACTGCATCGGTCTCCGCCTCTATACCGTCTAAAAAGCTTCCCTTATGGGTATGCACATGATAAGGAAGGACCTTTATATGCAGTCTCTTGATAAGCTCCGCAGGCAGATCGGATACGCTGTCTGTAGTTATCATCAGCGGCATCTTATGGCGGGTATGTCGCAGCACACTGTTTTTCTCGAACTCTTCCTCCGACATATTGTTAAGATGCACCAAATCCCTGGGCAGGACTTTTAACAGTGCCGCTTCCAGAAGCGTGCCGCTTACGGGTTTGACCAGATAACCGTCAAAGCCTTCCTTCTGATACATCGTCTGGTTTGTGCTGCCCGCATTGGCAGTAAGCACTACTATGGGAGTATTACGGCACAGCCCGCCGGCCTGCTCCCTTATGGCGTGCATACATACAATGCCGTCCATTTCCGGCATAAGGTGATCCATGAGTATCGCATCAAAGTGCTCCTTAAGAGTCTGCTTTAATGCATCCGCCCCGCTCAATGCCTTGAATACCTGTATCCTGGTGGCACGCAGGAGTTTTTCCGCCACCATAAGGTTTGAATTATTGTCATCAACTATAAGCACCTTTGCACCGGGTGCTTCAAAGCTCTGATGGTAATGCTCCCTGGAACTTAAGATGCGCCAGGTTTCCGGATTCAGATGCCCTATGGCTTTCTCATCAACTATCTCCTGTTCCAGAGTTACCATGAAGGTCGATCCTTTGGTGTAGATACTGTTTACTGCTATATCACCACCCATCAGGTCTACGAGTTGTTTTACTATGGACAGTCCCAGTCCCGTTCCTTCGATATAACGGTTATTCACAGTGTCCACTCTCTTGAAGGCATCAAAGAGATGGGGGATGCTCTCTTTCCTGATACCCATGCCGGTATCCTCTACCGTATAGGTCACAGAAACCTTGTTGGTCCCCAGCTTTCTGGCACTGATGGACAAAGATACCGTACCCTCTTTAGTGTACTTGACTGCGTTGTTCAGCAGGTTGATCAGTATCTGTTTGATCCTGACCTCATCGGCAAATAACTGTGAAGGCATCTCCGGATCCACATCCACGGAGAACTCAAGTCCCTTTTCCTGTGCCCTCGACCATATCATATTGACTATCTCGGAGAGCATGCCGCCCACATCATAAGATACGGGAACTATCTCCATCTTGCCGGATTCGATCTTTGACATATCAAGGATATCATTGATGAGGGACAAAAGCATCCTGCCTGAAGACTGGATGTTCTTTGCATCCTCCACCACTTCTTCCGAGATATTCTCACGGAGTATCATCTCATCAAGTCCGATAATGGTATTGATGGGGGTACGTATCTCATGACTCATATTGGAGAAGAAACGGCTCTGTGCCCTGTTCATCTCCTCTACCTTGGCCGCCTGCGCCTTGGCCCTGTCATTCTCCGCAACATAAAGCTTTGTAAGGAAGCTTACCAGGATAAAGGTCATAAGGCCAACTACCAATACAGAAAGGCACACATCCAGGTAGAACATCTCTTCACCGTGCTTAACTGCAATAAGATCAGGCATGAAATATGCCAATGCAAATTCGGCGATACCTACCGCCGTCAGCAGCAGTATCATCACGATGCGCACTGCCCCTGAAAGCACCAGTCCTATGAACAGATAACAATATGGAAACCAGATCAGGGATCCGCCGTATAAGCCCCCGCCGTAGAAAAAGGTGACGGGCATTATGGCAAATATTATGCACAGTACCTGCAGTACCGCTCCCACATTGATACGTTTGTACCGCATGGCTAAAGCGGTGATCAGGGGTGCAACTACCAGCGTAGCACCCAGGGTCATTATCTCCCTTTCATCCTCACCTAAAACTATATCCCCGATAAAGACGACGAATATCGAGATGGTCGTTATTATACTGACGAGCAGGAACATGCGGTCATGCAGAGGCACTTCCGGATTTTTTACCCGTAATATCAGTCTCTTGAATAAATTCATAGATCAACCCCCGATCTCTTCAAGCGCTTCACCTGCAGCTATGAAATCATAGTCGCGCAGCGCCGAAAAGACCTTATTCAGTATATCACTGCAGGCAGTACCGTTATGCATCATGCTGCCGGCCTTCTCCATTATCTCAGATGCAGCATCGGAATCAAATCCGTCTATGGCCTCCTTAAGTTCAGCTATGAGCTGGTCCCAGTCGCCCTCTGCCGTCTCTCCCGAAGACGATGCCTTAACCTGCACATTAGGAAGCACCGAAGCGATGAGCTCCGTGGTCCCGTCAAAGGTAACATTTAAAAGATCATGATTGCTCTTGATATAATCCGTATCACCGTTCTTTGAGGCTTCTTCCAGGGCCCTGGCCTGCTCGGAAAGCTGCATGGCGCCTATGGTACGCGAACCGCTCTTTAATGCATGGACGGCTATCCTGTAATTCTCAATATCATCGGCATCATAGAATTTCTGCAGATTGGATTTCTTATCGGGTGCTTCGGAAACAAAGGTCCTGAGCATATCGGTGTAAAAGCTCTCATCGTTACCGCAGTATACAAGGGCCTGCTCCGTATCAAAGCCTGCATCCTTAAGCTTATCGGCTATGCTCTTTTCCTTTACCTCTTCCTTAGGTTTCTCCGGCTTTCCTATCCCGGTCTTTATCTCATATACATCACTCATCTTCTTCTCCGCTGCTTCAGTCTTATCCGGTTCCTCTCCCGGGCGCTGTGCAAAGGCAGTTACCGGCAGCAGCTTTCTTAATATCCTCTCAAGTATCAGCGGCTCTATGGGCTTGGCCAGGAATTCATCAAAGCCTTCGCTTAAGAACATCTCCCTTGCGCCGCTCACTGCGTTTGCCGTAAGTGCCACTATCTTTGTGCGGTATTCGGACCTGAGTATCTGCCTGATCTTCTGCGCAGCTTCGATACCGTCCATCTCGGGCATCATATGGTCCATGAATATGATATCGTATTCATTATTCCCGCACATATCTATAGCTTCCGCACCGCCGCCTGCGGTATCAACACTCATGCCGTACATGCCAAGGATACCTCTGGCCACGATAAGGTTCATGCCGTCATCATCCACAACGAGGGCACGGATACCGGGCAGGTAAGGTTTTGATTCTTCTTTGGTCTTAAAGATATCTCGTTCATTAAGTATCTGCAGTATGGAGAATACCGTGACGGGCTTCTTTAACAGCTTGACACTCTTATCTCCCACCGGCTCGTCTTCCCTGCCTGCGCTGACTGCTACCAGCAGGGACTTGTCATAACCTGCAAGGAAGTTGCGGCACTCCTCAAATTCAGGACGTCCAACAAACAGATGGGTCAGCTTGTACCGGGACATTACCTTACGTAATTCTTCCACACTGATACAATAATGCACTTTGACATTCAGGCCGTCCCCCAGCGCCCTTATCATCTCGTTGTAATAATCACGGACTGTGGGTACGGTATATCTGTCGGGATAGAGGAAGCATCCTACACAGAGCTCATCCGCATGATCGATACTCATACAGGGTTCGGGATCGCTGATACCCTGGGGTATACTGACGTGCACCGTAGTACCTACGCCTTCTTCGGATTCTATATGCATGAATCCGTCCATGTTCATCACAAGTCCCTGAACCACGGCCAGACCCAGGCCTATACCGCCCACACGCCTTGCCCTGCCGGCATCTGCCTGATAGAAATTATCCGTAAGATGTTCCAGCTGCTGCCGGCTGATACCTATACCGGTATCCTTGACCTGTATGCACAGATTGATACCGTAATCACGCTTCATGCCGTATACTTTTACATATACGCCGCCTTCTTTTGTGAACTTGAGTGCATTGTCTGCCAGATGTCTGATTATCTTTGAGATCTTTGCGGGATCACCGATGAGCCCCGCCGGAAGTCCGGGATCAATGTTCATGACCAGCTCACAGGGGCTGTCATGCCACATAAAGTCGAGCTCTGCCGCCAGATCGTAAACAAGCGAGCTTATCATATAATTGGAGCGGCTTATCTGAAGCCTGCCCGTATCTATCTCCGTATAATCCAGTATATCGCCTATCTGGTCGGAGAGCCTTCTGCCCGCACGCTGTACGGAGCTTAGATTCCTGCGCTTGTTTTCATCCTCCTCTTCCTCCTGCATTACGGCGGTCATACCCGTAACCGCATTTATGGGAGTACGCAGCTCATGGGAAACATTGGTGAGGAAATCTTCGCTTCTTTTGTTGGTCTCCTCCATTATGCCTATGACTTCCAGATAGTTCTGGCGGTCACGTTTCCTGCTGTGTATGGTATAACGGAACACCAGCCCCGCTATCACTATCACCGCAAAGTTCATTACCAGCCTTGACCATTCAAGGGCGGTAAACGCTTCGGTGCTGATAGCTTTTGTTACCAGTATGTGCCAGCCTATTATCAGCACGTAATCCACATAGAAAAAGTAGATGATGAAATTCTCATCCACCAGAACAAAGAGCATCATCGCCATTAAAAGGAAAAGCGGTACATCAAATAACGAAGTGGCATGAATGCCATAATAGAAAAGCGCGATCAGCATCATGATAAGATAGATATAGAGCCTGGCCTTGGCAGTCAGTGCCTGCTTAACATACACCCACCATACTGCTATCACTGAAGTGATGAGCGCGGGTATCGTCCACAGCTCCCAGCCCATGAGCACTGTTTCCGCACTGAGCACCAGTGCCATGAAGCTGTATACCATAATGATCACGAGATGAAATATCATCCCCTTCTCATTGATCTTATATTCTACACTGTTAATATCCATTTAATCCCCCTGACCTTTCAGTCAGTTTCCCTCATATTATATTCCGTATCCTCGTCTATCAATGTGAGCATTATCTGCGCAAAACGCGGATCGAACTGTGTCCCGGAGGCTTCTTCCACACGTCGGCGAACTTCCGCCTGTGTCAGGTTTGCACGGTAACTCCTGGTGGAGCTCATTGCATCATAAGCATCCGCCACGGCAATGATACGCGCTTCAGCGGGTATCTCCTCACCCTTTAATCCGTCGGGATAACCCTTGCCGTCATAACGCTCATGATGCCAGTGTGCACCGTTAGCCAGCTCGGGATATTCCGTTATATTCTTAAGTATACCCGCACCTATGGTCGGATGTTCCTGTATCCTCTTATATTCGGCCTCGGTAAGTTTTCCCGGCTTGGTAAGGATGTCGTCACGCACACCTATCTTTCCTATATCGTGCAGCATCCCCATCATAAATATCTTTTCCTGAAAGCTCTCATCATAGCCGGCTCTCTTAGCTATCATCTTTGCATATTCCGCTACCCTGTTGGAATGACCGTTGGTATAACTGTCCTTTGCATCTATGGCACCGGACATGGTACGTACCAGCTGCATGATAAGGCGCTCGCCCCTCCGCTTCTCATCCATCAGGTCATGATAAGCAGTCTCCACTTCCTGTGCCAGGTTTTCCTGGAGACGGTCCAGCTCTATGGCGTGCCAGGTACGGAGCGTAAGCACATCCGCATTGAAAGGCTTACGGATGAAATCCCTTGCCCCGGCCCTGAAGCCGCGGGTCTCAGTCTCTCCGTCTTCATCCGCAGTAAGGAAGATCACCGGGATATCCGCCATCTCCGGCCTTTCCTTCATTGCCTGCATAGTATCAAAACCATCCATCTCCGGCATATGCACATCCAGCAATACCAGGTCGGGCTTATTGAACATCAGAAACTTTATCGCATCGCTGCCGTTGGTAAGACAGCTGACCCTGACACCGTATTCATCCAGGATACGGCTGGCCACCTTAAGATTCTGTACATCATCATCTACTATCAGTATCCATGCAGAATGTTTAACTCTCATTCCTGTTCCTTCACCACCCTTATTCAATGTCCGTATGCATGCTTATATGAAGTTTGATCCCGCAGCCCGGAAGCCTGCTCTCATATTCAAGGCGGATACGTTCCGCTATCATAAGGGTTTCCGCTTCACCTGTACCGGGCAGCAGTACCAGTACCTGTCTCGAGGTATAGTTGGCAGCCACGTCGCCACGCCGCAGGCTTGATATCAGTGCCTGGTCCAGCACGTCGGCAACCCGGTTCATCTCGGCATCTTCAAGGACATATCCCTCTTCGGGGGTAAGGGTTATGAGCAGCATCCGCGATACAAACTCGTTTCTTGCCGATAAACGGCATAAGAAATTATAGATGTAAGTAAAGCCATGATAGTCAAGCATGTACGCACCCTTCTTTCCGTCGGCACGTCTCATGGCCTCATGTATATATTCTATGCTGGCCGCTGCGCCTGCATTATCATCCTGCTTTATCTCATCACTGTAGAAGTGGTAGGAATTTTTTCCGTTCTGCTTAACATAGTACAGCGCTTTATCTGCAGCATTATACAGGTCTGTGAAGTTGTCCCCGTCGGCAGGCAGTATCGCTATACCCAGGGATACCGATGAATTGGTCTCAAAACGGCAGTCCTCAAGCTTCTTACACAGGTCCTGGATGATAGCCCCGGCCCTGCGGCTCAGTGTCTCCTTATCAACATATCCGTCGATCCAGGCTACGAACTCATCGCCACCCACACGCGCGGGGATATCCCCGTCTTTACTGTAGGTTCTTAAAGTGTCCGCAAACATCTTAAGAGTATTGTCACCCGCATCATGTCCGTAATTGTCGTTGATGGCCTTGAAGTTATCCATATCCAGCATGAACAGTGCGCCGCTGCCGCCGTTCGCTATACGCTGTTCGACATTTTTCGCTACATAAGCCCTGTTCCACAGGCCTGTCAGAGCATCCCTCTGTGACTTGTCCTTTATCTGGTCCAGCTCCTTCTTAAGCTCCTGCCTCTGATCAAGTCCGCGGAATATTTTTTCAAGACGGCTTAAGAGTACACTGGGCACAAAAGGCTTGGGTATAAAATCCACCGCTCCCAGCTCCAGGCAGCGGCCTTCGGTCACCGCATCCTTCTCCGCACTTAAGAATACAACGGGGATATCGGCGATACGCGGATCCGCCTTTATACTCTTCATTACATCATAACCGTCCATAAACGGCATATTAAGATCCAGCAGTATAAGATCCGGAATATTGCCGGCAAGATACTGAAGCGCCTGCCTTCCCGAGATCGTACCGGTTATCTTATACTGTCTGCTCAAGCTCATCCTGGCACAATCAATATTTATCTTGTCATCATCAATAATTAGGATATGCTTCATACATTATTCCTTTCATCAGTTACGTCTTTTCTTTGCTTTCTTATTCCTGTACATATCTTCGTCAGCCCTGCGCACCATATCTTCCATATCGCTGTCATGATCGAGCACGGTAGTATACGCACCGCAGCTGGCGCTTACGGTATAATCGCGTCCCGATGATGCATTGTATGCGTCAAGCTTATCTGCTATGGAATTAACGATGGCCACGGGATCGCATTCACCGCAGATGAAGGCCAGCATCTCATCACCACCGAAGCGCAGGCACAGCGCTTCCGGAGGACATGAGTCCTTAAGCGCCTTTGCGCAGACTGCTATCGCATTGTCACCGTCTTCGTGTCCGAAGAAGTCATTTATATATTTAAGACCATCCAGATCCGCCATTATAACTACCATGGGCGGCTTCTCATCAGCACGTTTCTCTTTCAGTTTTTCCAGTGCATGGGTAAATCCCTGCCTGTTGTACAGGCCGGTAAGATGATCGTACTTGTAAGTATCTTCAAGCTTTTCAAACAGATACTGCTGATAACGCATGTTGACAAAACCGCCCAGTCCAAGGCTTAAGTAATTGCTTATGGAAGAAGTCTTGGCATATTCGGATATATCATAGCATTCAAAGCAGAAACATACATAGCCCATGGGCTTTTTCAGATAATGCAGCAGGTTAAAGATCAGCGGATATCCCGTTCCCATCCTGTCTTCGACCACTGCCATGATGTCATCTCCCTCTACACCCCTGATCCCGCCGGGATCCTTTGAGTCATATAAAAGACACATGGGAGGCATATTCTCCATATCCAGTTCCCGCTTGAAATAGTCTACACTGCGTTCAAAGCACTGGGTATTGACCAGGCAGAACATCTCGCTTAATTTGTTTCCGTATATCTGGGATGCCATCTCATCAGGAGTCTTGCTCATCTGCATACGCATGGTCATCTCATAGAACTCGTTCATATCGTCCTGATAACGATAGGACTGGTCATTTACGATATTAAGAAGCCTGACTCCTTCTATGCCGGCATTATTGCAGCCGCAGGACCTGCCGGTTATCAGCTCCGGCAGAACATAATACCTGTCCTCTGTCTCTTCGCCGGCTAACATCTTTATAAGTAGCTCCGAAGTCTGAGCTGCGAGCACAACGGTATTGCAGTCACAGGTTGTTATATCCGGTTCACATATCCTGGCTTCATCTATCCCGTCAAAGCCCGATACCAGCACATCTTCCGGCACATTAAAGCCGCGTTCCTTAAGCACCGATATGACATTTATAGCCATAAAGTCATTTGCACAGATCACGGCATCAGGTCTTATCCCTTTATCCAGAGCCTCATTCATGGCTTTTCTGGCAGGGATAGCCCAGAATTCGCCATAGCTTAACATATCATCGGTATATTCTATACCGTTTTCGGCTATGACCCTCTTAAATATCTCTATCCTCTCGTCGGAAAAAGGGTTGTTCCTTATCCCGGCCATAAAATGGGGATTTTTAACATGATGATCTTCTATGATGTGACGTACCAGACGTTCGAATCCGTTTTTAAAATCAAAACGCACGCTTACGCAGCCATCGTATTCACCGTCAGCCACCAGCACGGGAATATTGAAATGCTTTGCTCTGGCGATAACACGCTCTGCCACGGTATGACTTTTAACCTTTTCATCCATGAAGAGAAGTGCGTCCACCTTCCACATGGGGATCAGGTCAAAGATAAAGGCCTCAGTCATATCCGAGTCTTCTTCCCAGTAAATATCAGTATTGAGCGCATAAACCAGAAGCCTGATACCGGCCGCATGAAGCGATTCATTCAGTTTCTTGATAAATGCGTGGTTCTGCAGATCAAAGATCCTTGATGTACACATAACCACCGTTTTACTGTTTTCCGCCATAAATGTAACCCACCTTCCCTAATGTTATATTATAGCATTAAATCCCCCATTCTTTCAACAAAAAAAAGAGCCCGCGTCTTTCTGACGCGGGCCCCATGCCTTTATCTTATCTGAAAGGATTTTCTGAAGGATAAGGCAGTGATGCGGGCTGGTTGTAGTTGATATCCTCGTAAGGAACGCCCAGGTATTTGAATACCTCGAACAGAGCCTTGCCGTGATGTCCGAATGCAACCGCACCGTGATGAGGATAGTTCTTCTCTACCAGTACGTGACGGTAGAAACGTCCCATCTCCTTGATAGCGAATACGCCGATACCACCGAAGGAACGGGTAGCAACGGGAAGGATCTCGCCTTCTGCCATGTAAGCACGGATAAGTCCGTCAGAGGTGCTCTGCAGACGGAAGAAGGTGATGTCGCCGGGTGCGATATCGCCTTCGAGGGTTCCGTTGGTAACCTCGATGGGCAGTGCACGTGCCATGATCTTCTGATAACGCATCTCGCAGGATGCCATCTTCTTGGAGCAGGTATTTCCGCAATGGAAGCCCATGAAAGTATCGGTAAGCTTGTAATCGTAATCGAACTTGCCCTTGATGCTCTCTTCATACATATCCTTGGGAACGGAGTTGTTGATGTCGAGCAGGGTAACGATATCGTCGGATACACAGGTACCGATGAACTCGGACAGGCAGCCGTAGATATCAACTTCGCAGCTTACGGGGATACCGCGGCCGGTCAGACGGCTGTTGACATAGCAGGGAACGAATCCGAACTGTGTCTGGAATGCGGGCCAGCACTTGCCTGCGATAGCAACATATTTACGATAGCCCTTGTGAGCTTCGATCCAGTCAAGAAGGGTAAGCTCATACTGTGCAAGCTTAGGAAGAACTTCGCTCTTCTTGTTGCCGGCACCCAGCTCCTTCTCCATATCAGCAACAACTTCGGGGATACGTGCATCACCTGCATGCTTGTTGAAGCTTTCGAACAGATCCAGCTCTGAATTCTCTTCGATCTCAACGCCCAGGTTGTAAAGCTGCTTGATGGGAGCATTACAAGCCAGGAAGTTCATAGGTCTGGGACCGAAGCTTATTATCTTGAGATCAGCCAGAGCGATGAGGGTACGTGCGATAGGCAGGAAAGCGTTAAGCTCATCAGCCAGATCGTCTGCATCGCCTACGGGATTCTCGGGGATATATGCCTTTACATTACGCAGGCGCAGATTGTAGCTTGCGTTCAGCAGACCGCAATATGCATCTCCACGGCCGTCCATAAGTGAATCCTGAGTCTCCTCAGCAGCTGCTACGAACATCTTGGGTCCGTCAAAGTGCTTAGCAAGCAGGGTCTCTGAGATCTCGGGACCGAAGTTTCCAAGATATACGCAAAGAGCGTTGCAGCCTGCCTTCTTGATATCCTCAAGAGCCTGAACCATGTGGATCTCGCTCTCTACGATACAGATAGGACACTCATAGATGTCAGCTGCATCATACTTCTTCTGATAAGCGGCAACAAGTGCCTTTCTGCGGTCCACGGAAAGTGATTCCGGGAAGCAGTCGCGGCTTACCGCCACGATACCAAGTTTTACCTTAGGGATGTTTTGCATTGAAAATACCTTCCTTTCATAAAAATGTGGTCAAGAATAACTATATTTTATGACAAAGCCGCCCGATTGTAAACAGGCATTTTTATCATATAGTACATGTTAAAATACTCATTTTTGCCTGCGTACTCTCCTGTTGAGCTCTGCCTGCATCTCGTTTAAAAAGTCCTCCGGACTGCACTCACGGTAGGCATTCATGTATTCGTTCCAGTCGCTCTCAAAATCAGTGCTCATGACCAGCTTCGGCAACCATTCGTGCTTTACCTGTGTCATCTTGTTCCAGGCCGCACCGCCCTCCGTCGCCCCGGTCATATTGTTGGAATAGGAATACATGGGGAACCATATCGCATTCTCCTCCACCACCGAGCCTATCATCCCGGGATATGACCTGACGCCGTACGCATCAAAGCAGTCTTTCAGCGGCTGGGCCAGACTGTCCCAGAACTCCGAAGCCTGCTCCTCCGGTATATTGGCGTTTATGCCGTCGTCACTTGTACCGCCGTACTGGGGCAGATACTTATACATGCACAGATGTGATGCACGGTATGCGGGATCGGCGCAGCGCACGCGCATCTCTTCCGTCCTGTAATAATGTCTGTCCGTATCTATCGCATAATCCTTGCCTGCCACGCCCCAGAAACGCAGGTTGTGTATATCCTGGTCCAGCAGGGAATTCAGGAATTCAAAAGTCTTTTCTATATCGGGATTGGTGATGGTGATGCCCACTCCCGAAGAGCTGTTCAGCGTATCTCCGTATGTATGCCAGCGCTGCACCATGCCCTTTTCTATGGTAAGCCCCAGCGGCACATAATTACAGCCCTGCTCATCCCTGCCGTTCTGCTTGAATATATCCGTGATCTCCGCAAAGTTCCAGTACTGGTCACACATGGCCAGCACGTTGCCCTTTGAAAGCTTGGCTATGTATTCCTCATAATTCTGGGTGGCAAATTCCTCGTCGATTATGCCTTTCCGGTATTCCTCATTGAGCTTCTGGAAATAACGCTTGGCCGTGGGCGTGGTATTATAATCCACGATCTTCGGATAGAAAGGATCACTCTTATCCACTATAACGGTACCGTCATTGGGGTATCCGTCCAGGAACTGAGGAGCATTCTCCAGGCAGTAATACTTCCAGTCTTCACAAAGGCAGGTATAAGGGATGATCTTCATACCGTCTGGCGTTAAAGGATTGGCTGCAACATAGCGCTCGATCAGGTCAAAGTATTCATCCAGAGTCTCTATCCTGGGATAACCTGCCCATGCAAGCACGCGGGCCTGTATCCAGAAAGCCTCATCATTATGCATGGTGGTAGTCATGGCATTTTTGGTATTCTGGAAAACATTGCACCAGTAGATATGCCCGTCTTCCTGACGGAAGGTGTTCCACTCTTCCTCGGTGTAATAGTTTTTTAAATTGGGATAATCATCCAGATAGTCATCCCATGCCACCAGGAGTCCCGCATTATACAGCTGCACCATAGCATCACTGCCGTCGATAAGGTCAGGGTATACCCCGTCCGCAATGATAGAGCCCACTGCCTCATCCGCAGTCTGTCCGGAGGGGAGCCATTTTTCCCTGACGATAACACCGGTCTTCTCCGCAATGAGCTGCTGAACCTCGTTGTCGTCATTTATCTCCGTGCCGCTCATGGCAATGAACATCTTAAGCTCAAGGATATCCTGATCCGGATGTCCCTGATCTTTGTTACGTCCCACGCCGGTGCAGCTTCCCAGCCCCGTCATGACGATAACACAGGCGGCTGCACACAGCAGCCTGAACAGTATGCTGTTGATACGGTCTTTTTTCCCGGTCATTTATTCCTCGCGATGATCACGCCTGTACTTGGACGGCGTACAGCCCATACGTTCAATAAACTTCTGTACGAAATAATCACTGTCCTTATAGCCCACATCCTCTGCTATACGGATTATCTTAAGGTCCGTGCGGGCCAGCATCCTGGCCGCTTCCTTTATGCGGTAATCCGTCAGGTAATCCTTAAAGGACTGGCCGTATTTCTTTTTAAAGATCTGTCCTAAGTACGCGCTGTTAAGATAAAACTTCTGGCTCAGCTCACGCAGGCTTATATTCTCCGCATAGTGCGCTTTTATCTCACGCTCCACATCCTGAAGTATACCCCTGGCCGCACTCTTACGCAGCTGGGATACATACTCCGCATATTCCATACAGAAGCGGCACATATAAGCGCTGCCCTTTATGATGCTCTCTTCAAAAGAGCTCTCACCTATAAAGCGCATTATCTCTTCATGGTTTACTTCATCATCCTGCTCCGACGCAATATGTATCAGCTGGAAGAGCAGATAACTTATGTTAAAGTTCACCTCTTCTTCGGAGAGTCCTTTTTCCTTTGTCTCACGGTAGAAGGCATAGACAAACTTCTCGATCTTTTCAGGTGAGTTCTCTTCTATCGCTGCGGTAAGGCCGTCCAGATTGTCCTTGCAGATTATCACGCTCTTTGCGGAATTACCGTTGTCGTAGGTACCTATCAGACGGGTTATCATGTTCCTGTCAAGATAAGCGTGCTCCATCCTGTTACGGCGCTCTTCATCTTCCCTGCGGGCTTCATCAAGCGAACGTACCTTGCGCACGATCTTTAAGAGCTCGTCCGCATCCACCGGTTTTAAGATATAATCAAGGCAGCCCGCTCTTAAGGCCTGCTGCGCATAACTGAACTCATCAAAGCCGCTCATGATTATAAAATACGCTTCGGATATCTTCTGCTCTTTTACCTTTTCCAGAAGCTCAAGTCCCGAACACTCAGGCATGCGTATATCGGTAAGCACCAGATCCACGCTCTCCCTTTTCAGAAACTTAAGGGCCTCGTTTCCGTTCTGGACACTGCCCGCTATCTGAAAGCCTTCCTCTTCCCAGTCGATCAGGACCCTCAATCCCTGTGTAATAATGGGCTCGTCATCTACAAATAAAACCTTCATCCGTTTCCTCCGTTATCTATGGGAATTGTAATATGCATAACCGTACCGACTCCCTCCTCACTCTCGATACAGTAAGTCGCACGCCCCTTGGTAAGCAGCTTAAGACGCATACATGCATTCATCATGCCCACATGCTTCCTGCCCTTCATCTTCTCCAGGCTCACTTCCGCCAGCTGTTTATTGATGGCGTTCTGCATCTCCTCGTTCACGCCTTCGCCGGTATCCTCTATCTCAAGCTTAAGGCTGCCGTCTTTCTTATATGCCCTTACGAATATCCAGCCGTTGGCAGCCTTTCTCTCCACTCCGTGGAGGCAGGCATTCTCAACAAATGTAACTATAGTCAGCTTGGGTATCTCTATCTCATTACAGTCTTCATCTATATCAAGCTCATAATTGAGCCTGTCCCCGAAACGGTATTTCTGAAGCAGCAGATAAGCCTTAACGAAATCCATCTCCCTGTGAACGGGTATCAGGTCTTCGCCCCAGCTTACGTAGCTGCGCTCCATCACCGCTAATTTTCCCACCATCTCCGCAGTCTCTGTCTCTTTCTTTATAAGGCTGTGCATACGTATGCTCTCCAGCGCGTTAAAAAGAAAGTGCGGATTTATCTGGCTGTGCAGCGCTAAAAGCTCGGCATTCTGCCTTGCTATATCATTTTCCTGCTGCTGCAGCCTGTCCTTATATACCGTATGCATCAGCTCGTTCATACGCTCCACCATACGGTTGTAACTCTTTATGAGCCCCGTTATCTCATCATTTCCTTCGACCTTTTCTATGGTCTTTAATTCATCATCCTCAACACTCTCAAAAGAGCGCTCAAGTGAAAGTATACGGGAAGTTATCGAAGTTCCCAAAAGCCTCATCATGAGCAGGGGCAGTATCAGGTTGACCAGCACGAAGAGCATGAGCAGTCCGCTGCGGCCGCTTATATACTGCCAGGTACTCTGCTGCTTGGGTATGACATAGAGCCTGTACTCCCTGTCATACAGTGTTATGGGATATATATATACATTCCTGCTCTTAAGTTCAAAGGGAACGTAATTATCCTGTACACGGTAATCCGGCCTGTTGGAAAGAAGTATCTTCTCATCATCACAGATATAGATATCCGAATTCAGGTCCAGATCAATAAGCTCTTTGGCCATGGCTGAATAATCCAGGTCTATGGCCAGCAGCTTTTCACAGCCCGAAAAGCTGGGCATATCCATTTTCATAATAAGGGTCAGCTTGCGTTTGTAGCTGCCGCTGCCCATATTGTTTCTGCCGTAATAGAAATACAGCGTGCTGGTCTTCTCACTGTCCTCAAATGCCGGATACCATTCGTTTTCCTTTGCCCGGTCCATACGGTAATAGCCGCTGCCGTTTATGATGGTCTTATTGTCGGCATAGATATAAACGCGGGATCCGCTGATACCTAAGTTGTCATCAAAGATCTGGTCACGGTGCAGCCGGTAAAACGCCGTATAATAATCGGCACTGGTCGGATAGATCTCGTTAAAGAAATTTTCCAGCACGCTGCTTCGGTAAATGTTATTGGCAACGTTTATAGGGTACTCCAGAAAATTGTTCAGACAGTACTGGGTGGTATATGCCGTCTTTTCGGTATCGACCCTCATGTTGATCATATTGGCTTCCTGAACATTGTAGATTATGAAGCTGTCGGTCAATATCATGGGGATCAGCACGCACACGAAAAACAGCAGGTGCATCTTCTGTCCCAGTTTGAGTCTGTTCAGATACCTGATCATGCCTTAAAACACTACCTCCTGTTCAAGGCATTTTCTGCCCGTAAGCATTTCACTCCTCTTACCGGGCTGCTGTCCTCCTGCATAAAGCATATAGCTGCCTTTAAGCACGACTCTCCTGCCGTCATCAAGCACACTTTCAAAGGCAGAAGCATCAAGGGCTATCTCCGCCTTTACGGATTCATTCGCCTTTATCTTTACGCGCTTAAAAGCACAGAGTGAGCATACAGGCTGATCATCTTTATCAAAAGCACCGGCGAATTCTTTGTTTTCACCGTTAGATACTTTTTCCTCTGCCCGGTTTGATACATAGATCTGCACTACTTCCTCCGTATCAAAAGCAGAGTTGTTCTTTATCTCCACCACCGCTTTTTCTTTATCTGCCGTGAAGGATACGTATTCGCAATCGGCATACGAAAGCCCGTAACCGAAGGGATACAGCGCTTCATGCTTATCGTAACGGTAAGTCCTGCCCTTCATGGAATAGTCGGTGAAGTCAGGCAGCGTGCCTTCGTAGCTGAAGGTAACGGGCAGTCTTCCGCCGGGGGCAGCCTTTCCGAAGATGATATCTCCCAGGGCTTTCCCGCCGAAGGCTCCGCTGTACCAGCACTGAAGTATGGCCGTGCATCTGTCTTCGAGCTTTGATACATCCATTGCACTGCCGGTATTTAATGCAAGTATCACCGGCGTCTTTGTGGCTTTGACCGCTTCAAAGAGTCTTAACTGGCTTTCCGGCAGATACAGGCTTTCCTTATCACCTGCCGCAAATGCGTTTCCGGTATCGCCCTGCTCACCTTCTATGGTGGCATCCAGTCCCAGACAGAGTATGACCACGTCGGAATGCTCCGCTACCGAAAGCGCCTCGCTTATACGGTCATCGGCCTTAGCCAGAGGCTGAACGTTATCTTTGAAAAGATGACAGCCTTCCGAATAAAGCACGCGTACACCGCTGCCTGCTGCCGCACGTATACCATCCAGGTTGTTCACATATTCGGATGATGTGCCGCAGTAGTTACCGTTTAATACTTCTATTGAAGTTGCGGCAGGTCCTATAACGCCCACCGTCTTTATCTTTGATGCGTCAAGCGGAAGGATACCGTCGTTCTTAAGCAATACTGCCGCTTTGCAGGATGCCTCATAGGAAAGCTTCCTGCTCTCTTCAGTATCTACATCCATCTGCCCCAGACTGTCATATTCGCAGTCATCCGCAAACATGCCAAGACGCATACGTGTAGTAAATACACGTACGGCTGCATCACGTATCTCTTCCTCCGTGACCCTGCCCTCGGCATAAGCCTGGTAAAGGGCGGGATAAGTATAGCCCGCATTCAGATCGCATCCCTTCTTAAGTGCCAGGGTTGCGGTCTCCACTGCATTCTGTGTCACGTGATGGTTCTCATGTATATCCATAAGTGCCAGGAAGTCGGAAACCACATGTCCGTCAAAGCCCCATTCTTCCCGGAGCTTCTTCTGCAAAAGCTCCGTGCTGGCGCAGCAGGGCTCACCGTTGGTACGGTTGTAAGCGCCCATAACGCTCTCTACTTTCGCTTCCTTAACGACTGCCTTGAATGCGGGCAGATAGGTCTCTTCCATATCCTTTGCGTCTGCCTTTGCATCAAAGGAATGACGCAGTGATTCAGGTCCGGAATGTACTGCAAAATGCTTTGCACAGGCTGCGGTCTTTAAATACTTTCCTTTACCCTGCAGGCCTTTTATGAATGCCACACCCAGACGTGACGTCAGATACGGATCCTCTCCGTAAGTCTCCTGTCCGCGTCCCCAGCGCTGGTCACGGAAAAGATTTATGTTGGGTGACCAGAGGGTGATGCCCTTATATATGCCGCGGTCACCCCGCGCTCTTGCTTCGTTATATTTGGCTCTGGTCTCGGTAGCTATCACATCCGCTATCTTCTCCAGGCCCTCATCGTCAAACATCGCCGCCAGGCCTATGGCCTGGGGAAATACCGTTGCCGTACCGGTCCTTGCAGTGCCGTGCAGGCCTTCGTTCCAGTAATTATAAGCAGGTATGCCCAGGCGCTCTATAGCCGGTGCGTCAAACAAAAGCTGTGAGATGGCTTCAGCCACCGTCATCTTTGAAACCAGTTCTTTTGCCTGTTCCTTAAAATCCATTCAGATCTCTACCGTCCCTTCGCCTGTAAAGTTAACGCCTTCATGACCGGCCTTTGTATAAAGCTTCCAGGTAGTCTGTGCACTGCCGTCGTTGTCATTGCAGTTAGGATCGCCGGTCTTTACGAATGATGAGATATAGTTGCACATCTGTCTTGCCAGATCGAAATGTCTGCCCTGATATGCCCTGCGGCACTTAAGCAGGGTCTCGAACCAGAACCACAGATCGCAGGAATGGAAGCAGCCCGGATTATCATCACCGGGGATGTCGGGACCAAAGCTGTAATAATAGAACTTCCTGTCGGGATCCTTATCCATCGCTGCATCAAGGGTCTCTATTACGGAACGCTTCACCATATTGTTTCCGCCGAATACAAACTCATCCTTGGTGTTACCTGTGATGATCGGGCAGGGAGCGCAGTCACCGTTTATGATACGCTCTACGGGATCGCCGACGCAGAAACGTCCGTCCTTGATACCCACGAACATGGTCTGGTGATCGTCACGGTATTTTGCATACTTATCCCTGATAAATATTGCATCGAGCTTTCTTGCTTCTTCTATGTTGGAAACACCCAGATATGCCAGGAAATCTTCACCCTTCTTCTCTGCCTTATCAAGCTCCTGGGGACAGAACAGGTCTTTATCTCTTTCAGCCTGAGGGAAACGGATGATACCGCTCATGATAACGGCACCTTTGATCTTATCGAAATTCTCTTCACAGGTAAGCTGGTTCATAACGCTGCAGCCGCCTGCTGACTGTCCGGAAATGGTGATGCGGTCGGGATCACCGCCGAATGCCGCGATGTTTCTCACAACCCATTCAAGGCCGGCCTTCTGATCCAGGAAACCGTAGTTACCGGAAACACCCTCCTCCTTTGTAAGTTCGGGATGAGCCATGAAACCGATAGCACCCAGACGGTATGATATGCCTACGACAACTATGCCTCTGGACGCTATACGCTCTCCGTCGAATTCCATCTCTGCCGTATATCCCCACTGAAAACCGCCGCCGAAATACCATATAAGAACAGGCAGTTTTTCATCGGGACTCTTGGCAGGTGTCCAGATATTAAGATACAGACAATCCTCGCTCATGGGCAGGTCACAATCCACGTGCCACTCACGGCAATACAGATCATCACCAAGTCCCGGAGTATCCTGTACGGGGATAGGGCCGAAGGTATATGCCTCTCTCTCTCCTTCCCAGGGCTCTACGGGCTTGGGTGCTCTCCAGCGGTTCTCACCTACAGGGGGAGCTGCAAAGGGAATACCCTTGTATACGGTGATGCGAGCATCACTGCCCTGCAAACCTTTTACAGTACCGGATTCTGTAACTGCAGTTCTTTTCATTTCCTGTAACCTCCTTGATGTATAGTTATTAACAACATTATTTGTCACAAAATACGCAACATACTAATAATACCACATTCAATGCAAGATATTCACCCTATTTTTATGCACTTTAACCCGAGAATATATAAATAAAAGCAGGAAATTTGTACAAGCCGTCACATTTTTATAAATGTAGCGGCTAATACAAAACTCCTGCCCCTTAAATACACACACAGCTCAGTCTAACTGACTCAGCTCATCCTTATTCTCATACATAGCCCTGTCAGCACGTTTGAAAAGAGCTTCCACACTCACATCTTCGCTGTAACGTGCCATGCCTCCGGCCACCACCACTCCGCCCTTGGCTTTGTTGGCTCTGTTGCGCTTCATCAGGGAATCCATAAGCACTTCTATCTGGTCATAATCCCTGCCTGTTGCTATTACAACGAATTCGTCACCGCCCACTCTGTATACGGGACTGTGTTTAAAGATATCGCAGATGATCTTGCAGCCCTGCTTCAGGTAATCATCGCCCGCCCTGTGTCCCATAGCATCATTTACGGTGCGCAGACCGATAAGATCGAGCATAACCAATGCGAAGGGTGTTACATTCCCCTCCTCTATGAGTTTGTTTATCTCATTCTCAACATCGATATATGCATGCTTGTTCTTAACACCCGTAAGCTCATCAAGATGCACCTTGCTGCGGGCCGCCGAAAGCCTGAGGGCCTGCTCCTGGTCATGCTTGATACGCTCATCTATATCATTGATACCTACTATCAAAAGCGGTCTTCCGTTCTCATGCACTATTGCCGCCCTTAAGCAGACATATTTTATCTCATCGTTGATGTTCAAACGGTAGGTCAGGGAATAGAGACCGTTCTTTTCGATCTGCTTCATTACCTTGGCCTTGGTAAAGGATCTTGTGAACATATCCAGATCCTCTTTATAGATGACTCTCTTCGCTTCCTTTATGGCATCTTTAAATATATCTTTCCCTATATTGGCAGATCCCAGTTTTGCAAACTCATTGGTGATATTATATATCATATAGCTTCCCGTGTCGGGATCCACAGTATAGAATACCAGATAATTACCGGAAAGTGCCGCCAGGCGCGAATAGATGGTACGTTCAGCATTCAGCCTTTCCATTTCTTCCGCCAGGACATCCTCTGATATACCCAGTATCACAACAACTACGGATCCGGCACCGCTCACAGGGTTTACCGCTATACGACGGATCAGCAGATTTACCTTCCTGTCCTTCTTTAAGTGCATATCCAGTATCCGCTGCTTTCCGGTCTCGGCGCATTGTCTCATCTCATCAAAGAATGCATCATCTATACCACCGGTTCCTGCCATTCTGGTCTTTGTTTGCGCGGAGATGTTTTCCTCAAAGAACCGGTTGAAAGACCTGTTGCAGCGTACTATAGAAACCATATTTTTCCCCAGCTCCACTATAGCCATGGGCATGGTATCAAAATAATCCTTAAGCCCCGTACCGTCTGCAGAGAGGGTGAGCTCATAGAGATTGACTTTTCCTATTGCCGAATAATATCCTGTCTCATCGGGATTCTCAAAACCTATCTGGGTTCCCGATTCATAACGTCCCAGCACCTCGTTTAAAGGTATCGGCTTACAGTAATGATACCCCTGCAGCTTGGTACAACCCACTTCTTTAAGAAACTCCGCCTCTGCTTCAGTCTCAACACCTTCCACTACAGTGTCAACACCCAGGCCCGCTGCCATCTTGAGCAGGGAGCTTAAGATTATCTTACTGTCATCGCCTTCATTAAAATGCTCCAGGAAGCCCATATCCAGCTTGATGGTGTCAAAACGGATCTTCTGCAGCGTGATGGGGGATGAATAGCCGCTGCCGTAATCATCCATCCATACCTTAAAGCCAAGAGCCTGGAAACGCTCCACCTGCTTTTTCATATAATCAAAATCAGACGTCAGAACGCTCTCCGTTATCTCTATGGTGAGGATAGCAGGATCCATCTTTGTATCATCACAAAGCTTTCTGATCTCTTCTACTATATCGCAGGCTTCAAAATCCGATCTGGATATATTGACGGAACAGGGCACAACGTATATGCCCGCTTTTTCCTGGATCTTTTTCTTTTCGATTATCTTCTTTGCAATATAAAGATCAAGCTTATAGATAAGCCTTGTCTCTTCCAAAACAGGTATAAAATCCGCCGGAGACATGAAGCCCCTTACCGGATCGATCCAGCGTGCCAGAGCCTCCTCATCGCTTACCCGGCCGTTTGTGCTGCGGACAATAGGCTGAAAATACGCCTGTATCCAGCCCTCTTCCATAGCCTTTTCAAAATTATCTATGATATATCTGCGCTTCTCGGATTCCTTGAGCAGATCTTCGCTGAAATACTCATAGCAGGAAACAGCACTGTCCCTGTTGATATCACAGGCTATCTTGGCTCTGTCGCAGGCAACACCGGAGCTGACATCCTCTATACGGTGAGGATATATTCCCACACGTACCGGAAGTGTCCTGCCTCCGTTCATATGTCTGCATTCTTCAAATATGGCCTTAAGCTCTTCCTCAAGCCCGCCTTCATTTGTGACCACAGCGAAACGGTCACCGCCGAAACGGCTGCTGGACATTTTGCCGAAATGTGCAATGATTATCTTTGACAT
Organism: Lachnospiraceae bacterium; assembly: GCA_017539565.1. GTDB lineage: Bacteria > Bacillota > Clostridia > Lachnospirales > Lachnospiraceae > NK4A136. Next base: position 4,634 of record JAFYCS010000046.1, on the reverse strand, counting down.
CTCGATGATGAGCTTATCACCTTCGGCGAATCCGTACTTCATGTTGAAGTCCTTCATCCCGTTGCAGTCAAAGAAAACAAGAGCAGGTTCTTTACCTTCCTTTATAAGCCTGTCCCTGCGCTGATAAGCCAGCTCGAAAAACATGTTCATGGAGGGCAGCCCGGTCAGGGGGTCATACCCTTCATTCTTCAAACGGTCGTTTTGCTCGGCTTCATCTATATCGTTTTTCAAATCCTTTTGAAACTGGTCATCCATTTAAAATACTCCAGGTGTCTGCGCTTCTCATAAAAGCTTTAAAAGCTCATCACGCACTCCGTCCATACGCTCGTCGGAAATTCCGAAGTCCATCTTCTTATAGCTCCATGCAGCCCTGCCTATCGAATGTTTATCAAAGCAGCTGCAGATAAGTTCAAACCATTTAAGTGCATCTTCGGGAGCCGCGCGGTCTATAACACCGAACTCGCCGCAGTAAAGAGCCACATTCTTCTCATCTGCTATACGTACAGCTTCATCCATAAGCTTCTCGAAGTATTCAACACCAAGGGGCTTATCCTGCTGATAGGAAGACAGGTCCACGGTAAAGCCCTTAAGCTGCTCGGAAGAGAACTTTGCATATTCTCCGTAGGTGCAGCCCACGCTCATCCTGAAGGAAGTATCCATACTGGATATCCAGGGTGCGCCCTGATGTGTATAGATAAGGGGCTCATAGCAATGGAAATTATATACTATATTATCATCATAGGGATCTTCCAGTCCCTTTAAGCCCTCAATGCTGTTATTGTAATATCCGCCTACCAGTATCTTTATCTCCGGGCAGATCTTTCTTATGCGTTCTATGCAGGTACGTGCGATCCTGTTCCAGGCCGGCATGAATTCCTTTGCAGTCACCTCGTTTAAGAGTTCAAATGCCAGGCGCTCCTTAAAGGTCCCGTAACGGTGGGCAAACTCTTCCCACAGGCGGTAGAAGCGTTCCTGATAATCTTCGTTATCAAAGAAACCGCTCTCATTTTCGCCCTCATCAAAAGAGAAACCAAAGGTCTTGTGAAGATCCAGGATCATATTGAGCCCGCTCTTCTCACACCAGTCTATAACCTTGTCAAGGTAGCCGAAACCCTCTTCCTTGTAATTGCCGTTTTCATCTTCAACCAGATCATAGTCTACGGGCACACGGACGTGATCCATGCCCCAGCTCTTTATCTTGCGGATATCAAGTTCATTTATAAAACTGTCGTAATGCTCTTTTGTATGCACGCACTGTGAAAGCCATCCCCCAAGATTGACACCGTGCATATAACCCTTAAACTGCTTCATTAAAGATACCTCCGTTTTTATTCAGCAGCGCATAAACTGCGCTATCATATTTTATCATAAAAACATGATTAAGTACATAGACATTAACTTTAATAAACCTTAATATACCTTCTCGATCTCGCCTTCCACACCGCAGCTTTCCTTAAAATCCTCAAGCTCCGTGTTATCCCTGATAAACGCCACTTCCCGGAAATTCTTCGTTCCGTACTCCATAAAGCCTGCCACCCGCTCACCGTTGCAGATGCTGCAGCGCACGACGGGCCGCTCCTTTTCCTTATTGTATTCCAGGCGTTTACTGATCTTTTTCTTTGTAAAGATTCCCATATTGTTTTCCTATGATACGGCAAGCCTGTTTATCTGCGTAGCCATGTAGCCTGCGCCGTAGCCGTTATCGATGTTTACGACCGCTATGCCGTTAGCGCAGGAATTGATCATGGTAAGAAGTGCCGACAGTCCGCCAAAGCTGGCACCGTAGCCTACCGATGTAGGTACTGCGATTACAGGTACCGATACCAGCCCGCCTATAACAGAAGCCAGTGCCCCTTCCATTCCCGCTATGGCGATCACACAATTAACGCTCTGTAAAAGTTCAACTTTGGATAACAGCCTGTGCAGCCCGCTCACACCCACGTCATATACGCGTTCAACATTAGTCCCGAAGTATTCCGCTGTCTGTGCCGCCTCTTCCGCAACGGGCACATCAGCAGTACCGGCGCAGCATACTGCTATGCGGCCGGCCTTTTCTTTCTGCACGCGTGCAACTTTTAATATACGCGATATGGGATCATACTGCACATCTTCTATCGCAGACTTTATCAGCTCATACTGATGTTCACTGGCCCTCGTTCCCAGGGCGCAGCCGTCTGCTTCCACCAGCTTTTCATATAATCTTAAAAGATGCTCATCAGCCTTTCCCTGACAGAATATGACTTCAGGGAAACCGCTGCGCACACCACGGTGCAGATCCAGCTTGGCATAATCCATCTCTTCAAAAGGTGCACGCTTAAAATAGCTTTCTGCCGCTTCAATGCTGATATCCCCGCTCTTAAGCTGCATCAGTATCTCACGTGTTTTATCCATAAAAACCTCTGTTATAAAGATCTATTATCCTTCAGCTTTAAGCTTCTTTGCATCGGCGCTCAGATCATCCACCATACTGTTTATATCTGCCACTATCGAGCTGTTCTGTTCGCTGACGCTCATGGTCTCGGAAGCGTGTGCGGTAACTTCTTCCGTAATAGCAGAGATAGTCTGTATGCTGTCGACTATCTCCTTGTTTGCCTTGGCCAGATCCGCTACCACCTTACCAAGCTGTCCGGAGTGTGTATTAATTACTGCCACGTTCTCAGCTATAGTATTAAAGCTCTTGGCCGTCTCCTCTGCACAGCGGCTCTCTTCCGCACCCGTGCTTATCAGTCTGTCGATGGTGCCCACCATGGTGTCCACCTGGCCCGTGATATTCTCTATCATCTTAACGATGTTCTCTGTAGCTTCTGTAGTCTGTTTTGCCAGACCTGATATCTCGCTTGCAACTACCGCGAAGCCCCTGCCCGCATCACCTGCCCTGGCTGCCTCTATGGATGCATTCAACGCCAGCAGTGATGTTTCCGAAGCAACGTTTGTGATCAGATCGGTGATGGTATTCATCTTGGAAGTGGTTTCCTTGAATACTTCAAGTACGGCTGCCACTTCCTTACCTGCCTTATCTACCTGCGCGGTATAGGTGTTCATTTCCTTAATGCGTTCACGTCCGTCCGCTACAGCCGCGTCGGTTGTATGTACATTATCATTTATAACCTTTGCAGCATCTTCAACATCCGATACATGCTTCTGTATCTCTTCGGTCTTAAGAAGCTGTCTCTGTACAGCCTGTGCTGACTCTGACGTGCCGCTGCTTACCTCCTGCATGGAGGCCACGGTCCTTTCTACCGACTCCCTAAGTTCCTCCATATGTACGGCAACCTTCTCCACTGTTACAGTCATGTTTCCGGATACATCCAGTATACGTGTTGTCATCTCCTGTGCTTTGTGCTGCTCAAGAGAAAGTCTTGCCATACGTATTTCCCCAAAACGCGCATTACCACTCGAAACCACTATAAGATATGCTACTATCAATATCGAAAGCAGTATCTGTATCTCTACTGTAGCGGTAATGGCTTTTGCATCCTCTGCATTCATCAGATTGATGGCAGCCGCGATCACTATCATGATACTGGCAGCCACACCCATGCAGCTCGTAAGTGACTTATTATTATACAGAGTGATGATTATCAGCATCGGAATGATGTAGGTGAATACCAGGTCGTTCTGTGCCGTGAACAGCACAAAAGCAAAAAGTATGCTGTATCCCACAGCCACGACATACTTTATTGTCTCACTCTTTTTATCACCGTTATATAATACCCAGCATATGATCACAGGCAGCATTGCCAGCACTACAGTAAGTGCAACATAGCCTAAAGTCCTGGCGCCCTTTACCACTTCAAGCACATATGCCAGTGAAATGATACTGCAGATCACCGTAAGCGTGATAACTGCCAGCCTGTTTGCTACCGCCGTCTCCGACATAGCCGCCAGTTCCGTTAATCTTTTCTCGTCTTCATTCCTATTAAATTCTGCCATATCGACTCCTTTCGATGCGTGTAGTCTGAATACTGTTACTATTTTACTTTTTATTGTTGAAAGCGTCAAGTTTTACACGTATATTTGGCAGATTTATTATGCACTTTTTACAGAATGTTACCTGCTGCTTACCATAGTGCAGAGATAAAAAAGGGACCGCAAGTATTCTTGCAGTCCCTTTAATGTTCGCCTTATCAGGCGCTTAGATCATTGCTTGTTTATCGATTACTCGATGATGGTAGCAACACGTCCTGAACCTACGGTATGGCCACCTTCGCGGATAGCGAATGTAAGACCCTGCTCCATAGCGATGGGGTGGATGAGCTCGATGGTCATCTCTACGTTATCGCCGGGCATGCACATCTCGGTACCCTCAGGCAGGTTGCAAACGCCTGTGATATCGGTTGTACGGAAGTAGAACTGAGGACGATAGTTGTTGAAGAAAGGAGTATGACGTCCACCTTCATCTTTGGTCAGTACGTAAACCTGTGCAGTGAATTTCTTGTGGCACTTAACACTGCCGGGTTTGGAAAGAACCTGTCCACGCTCGATATCGGTACGGTTAACACCACGAAGCAGTGCACCGATGTTATCACCAGCCATAGCCTCGTCAAGCTGCTTTCTGAACATCTCGATACCGGTTACAACTGACTTTCTTGTCTCTTCCTTAATACCAACGATTTCGATTTCATCGTTAAGGT
>JAFYCS010000045.1 GCA_017539565.1 Lachnospiraceae bacterium | reverse complement strand
CAAGAACATCGCTAAGAATGTAAACGGCATTTCTTCAGGACCTGCAGCAGAGAACGTAATCTTCCTTTCTGCAGATGCATTCGGAGTACTGCCTCCCGTTTCCATCCTTACTCCCGAGCAGTGCCAGTACTACTTCCTGAGCGGTTTCACCGCTAAGCTTGCAGGTACAGAGCGCGGTATCACCGAGCCTACACCTACCTTCAGCGCTTGCTTCGGTCAGGCATTCCTTGAGCTGCATCCTACCAAGTACGGCGAGGAGCTGGTTAAGAAGATGCAGAAGAGCGGAGCTAAGGCTTACCTTGTAAACACCGGCTGGAACGGAACCGGCAAGCGTATCTCCATCCCTGATACCCGTGGTATCATCGATGCTATCCTCAGCGGAGATATCAAGAAGGCTCCTACCAAGAAGATCCCCATCTTCGATTTCGAAGTTCCTACCGAGCTTCCCGGCGTTAACACCGGCATCCTTGATCCCAGAGATACCTATGCTGATGCTTCCGAGTGGGAGACCAAGGCTAAGGATCTGGCTGCAAGATTCCAGAAGAACTTCAAGAAGTATGAGACCAACGAGGCAGGCAAGGCACTTGTTGCTGCAGGCCCTCAGCTGTAATCCATACAGAATAATCAGAACTGACAAGGGGCGTGGCCGAAAGGCTGCGCCCTTTTCATATATGTGTGAATATGATATACTTTGTGGCAGAGTTTAATGAAAAGATTCTTCGGGCTAAAGGGTCACAAGACGATCTTCCCACCTTTTAAGCGGCATTAGGTACCTCCCGCGCTGCGGGACCCTCCTAATGCCAAAAGGCGGGCCCCTTCTTGTGACTTTCCTGAGCGAAGCGAAGGATCTTGAAAGAGCAGAGGAGGAAACAAAACCATGGGGTTAACATTTAGGAAGAGTATCAGCCTGTGCAAGGGCGTGAAACTTAATCTGGGCAAGAAGAGCGCATCCATTTCAGTGGGACGCAAGGGTATCCACCAGAGTATCTCGACTACGGGAAAGACGACCACGTCGTTGTCCATACCCGGAACAGGAGTGGGCTACACCAAGAGCTTCAACTTAAAGAAGGGTTTTAAGAATCTCTTTAGCAAGGACAAGGATAAGGACAAGAAAGAGGATAAGAAGGAAGAAAAGAAGGGGGCAAAAGGCAAGGAATCATATGCATCCGGAGCAGGGGCTGCAAAGCCCGAAAAGAAGGGCTTAAGCGATGAGCAGATAAAGGAGAATAAGGAGATCTACGAATCCTATGTAGAGCAGATCACACTCATGCGCGGCATCCATAAGCAGGCGGATGAACCTATCGACTGGCAGGAAGTGTATGACAGGCCCGAGCCGGCGAGCGGAGGCTTAAGCAGCCTGCGTGCAGATTCTAAGAAGGAGCATGATGAATGGCAGGAGCTGCATGATGCGGCGGAGAAAGTCCTGGCAGGTGATATCGATACTTACCTTTCACTGGTAGAGGATCTGCAGCCCTATGAAGACCTGCTGGAATACGGCAGTGATTTTGAAGTGGGTACCGACGATCCTTCATTCCTGGAGGTGGAATTTAAGGTGAAGAGCGATGAAGTGGTACCGGACCGCGAATACATCCTGGATGATAAGGGTGCGCTTAAGGAAAAGGATCTGTCAAAATCGGCATATTACGATATGCTTCAGGATTATGTATGCAGCGCCATGCTGCGTGTGGCAAGGGATACCTTTGCGCTGCTCCCGGTTGAGCGCGTGATCATCCATGCTGTGGACAAGGCGCTCAATACCGCTACCGGAAAGGAAGAGGAGAACACCATAGTTTCCGTATGCGTGGAGCGTGAGCAGCTGGATCAGGTGGACTTTGACAGGCTGGATCCTTCGGATGCATTAAACGCATTCGGGGCCAAGATGAAGTTCAAGAAAACTGCGGGATTTGCGCCTATAGAAAGGCTTTCATAGACCGCAAAAAGTCTTGAAAATCACCTACTAAAGGAATATACTTTTAGAAGCTATTCAATACCAACCAAAAGGGGGATAAGATCATGAAAAAATTTATGCAGGAATTCAAGGAATTCGCACTCAAAGGTAACGTAATGGACATGGCTATCGGTGTTATCATCGGTGCTGCCTTCGGCAACATCGTGACTGCGCTGACCAACAGTTTCATTAATCCTCTTATCCAGGCATGCACCGGCGGTGTTACCAAGGATGAGAACGGCGTTATGCAGGTAGTGGGCGGCTCATTTACCGTAAACGGTGCGGAATTTACATACGGCGCATTTATATCTGCGGTTATCAATTTCCTGATCATCGCACTGATCCTTTTCATAATGCTCAAGGCTATCAACGGTGCTACCGAGAAGGCTAAGGCACTGGCTAAGAAAAAGGAAGAGGAAGAGGCTGCAAAGCCTGCCGAGGATCCTGCAGACATCAAGCTCCTTAAGGAGATGGTAGCCATCATGAAGGAGACCAATCCCGACGCTGCAAAGAAGGCAGAGGAGAAGCTGAAGAAAGAAGCTGAGGCAAAGTAAGATCCTTCGGGCTGAGCTTACAGGATGATTTTGACAGGGGGTATGGATGGCCTCACAGGTTAAACGGATCAACAGGTGCCTGATGCTGGGCTGGATAGCTATAGTACTGGTGCTTTTAGTCAGCTATATCATAGAGGTTGTAAAGGGGGACCGGGATATTCCGTACCTCCTTACCTTTCTGGCTGTGACCGTGATACCCTGGGTGATCGTGGGACTTATATATCTTAAGGACCCGGAGACGCCTAACCTGCGATATTATTTTACTTTCGGCTTTTTCATAATGTATGCGTTCGTGCTGCTCACGGGCTCCACGATCATGGTGTTTGTCTATATACTGCCCATGTTATCGCTTATGATACTTTACCACGATCCGCATCTGGTATTGTGGTCGGGCATATTGGCAATGATCTTTAATATCGTCGCATTGTTTGTATGGAAAGAATGCGATATGCTCAGAGAGGCGAAGGACCACGAGATTCAGGTGGCCCTCGTCTTTCTCTGTTTCCTGGGCTGTTTTCTGGCCACAAATATCTACGACAACATATACAAAACAAATCTGGAATACACGCAGGCCATCAATCTGCAGAACGAGCAGATGCGTGAGATGACCATGCAGACCATTATGACCATTGCGAATACCATAGATGCGAAGGATGAGTATACGCGCGGTCATTCGAGGCGTGTGGCAGAATACGCCGCAGCCATTGCAAAAGAACTGGGGTATGATGATAAGCAGGCCGGGGATATGCGTTTCATAGGCCTGTTGCACGATATAGGAAAGATAGGCGTGCCGGACAGTGTGCTGAACAAGCCGGGACGTTTATCCGATGAAGAGTACCAGCTGATGAAGGACCACACCGTCATAGGCGCGGAGATATTAAAGGATATCTCCATGGTTACGGATCTGAACGTGGGCGCCAAGTACCATCATGAGCACTACGACGGAACGGGCTATCCGGACGGCCTTAAGGGAGAGGATATACCCGAGGTGGCCAGGATAATAGGCGTGGCGGATGCCTATGACGCCATGAGCAGCAACAGAGTGTACCGTAAGCACCTTGAACCCGAAAAGGTGATGCAGGAACTTAAAAAGGGCGCCGGCAGGCAGTTCGATCCCCGGGCCTGCAACGCGATGATCAGGATGATAGAGGAGGGGCGCCTGCCGGTTGTCGATATGGAGGACAGCCGTGAGGTGAAGCAGGCATCACAGATACTCTCCCGTGTGATAGATAAGGCAGAGGAGCTGGCTGTGGAAGACCTGCAGCTGGACGATCTGACGGGGACCTTCAGGCGCGCCCAGGGCAAGTATGTGATACAGGAGCAGATAAACACCTACGGCAAGGGCTCTATCTTTATAGTGGATCTGGACGGCTTTAAGAAGGTGAACGATACCGAAGGTTTTATGGTAGGCGATATGTACCTTAAAGCTGTGGCGGACCAGCTGCGGGAACTGTCCGCAAATATATACGTGGCGCGCTTCGGGGCGGATGAGTTCATAGCATACCTGCCCGATACGGAGACCGCAGAGGATGCGGAGAGCATAGCGGATTATTTCATAAGCCAGATAAGGGATATCGCATCCTGCGATGAAAAGTATTCCAAGCTGTCTGTGTGCGTGGGCATCACCCAGATAGCCACCGAAAAGGACAGGGTGATGGTAGCCTATGAGAATGCCAATAAGGCACTGTATGTGGCCAAGCAGTGCGGTACGGGAAGCTATTTCTGCCACAGGCTGCAGGATGAGGAGGAACAGAGCGCATCGTCTGAGTCCGTAGACCTTAAGCAGCTGACAGAGGCGCTTAAAAAGCGCGATAACTATAAGGGAGCCTATAACGTGGCTTATCCGGAATTCGGCCGGATATTTGACCTGATAAGCAATCTGGCGGAACGCAACGACCAGCAGGTGCATATCATCCTCTTTACCGTGCGAGAGATTGAAGAAGGCGGAATAACCACCGAGGAGCGGGATACCATCATGGATCTGCTGGAGAAAGCCATAGTAAGCTCTATACGCAGCGTGGATGCCACCACCAGATACAGCAACGTGCAGCGCGTCGTGCTGCTTATGAACCTCAACGAGGAACAGACCAGACAGGTCATCAATCGCATCATGTCGGATTTCTACCGCATGTACGACAGAAAAGACGTGGAAATACACTATGATTCTGCGGACCTGAGCAGGTGCTAAGCAAGTTTGGTGCCAGGCACTTTGTACAAGAGCACACATTTTGTGCGCTCTTGTACAAAGTGCCTGGCACCGTCTGGGTGATGTTTTGTGCAATTGTCCCAATAAAAGATTTTTTGAATATATCCCTAAAGTCTCCGGACAAATAGCCGATACATAATGCAAGAACGTTAAAT
>JAFYCS010000044.1 GCA_017539565.1 Lachnospiraceae bacterium | reverse complement strand
TGGAATACTTCCTGGTCTATGCTTTTTGCGGCTGGGTATATGAATCTATATGGTGTTGTATGATATACCACCGAAGGGGATTCATAAACCGCGGCTTTTTATTCGGGCCGTGGCTTCCTGTATATGGTTTTGTCTTTTTCATCATTCTGGGACTGTTCACTTTATTAAAGGTAAAGAAGCCCATTCCGGTATTTATAACCGGCACTGTTATAGCAACGGTCTCTGAGCTTATAGCCAGCTACATTATCGATGCCACCATAGGGAAACCCATGTGGGATTACAATGGTTACTTTATGAATTTTGACGGCAGGATCGCCCTGGAACCCTCTTTGATGTTTGGCATCCTGATCTGTGCAGCGATATGCCTGATCCAGCCCGCCATTGTAAAATTACAGAATAAATTCCATGATTCAAAGATCCATAATGCCGGCTTTATCATCATAACGGCTTTGTTTTTCATAGATCTGATCTTAAGGATATGGCTGGGCAGCAATCAGGCCGGCTGATCCGCTTATAACAACATATAAAAACATCTGAGGACTTTTTGGTATTATTTCACAAACAAGTCCTCTTTTTTTATGATAATTCGTCTAGAAATCATATTGTTTTTGTGTTATATGAGATTTATACTTCGAAGCGTATTATAAATAAGAAGATTTACAATATGGAGGATCATTATGAAAAAGAAATTACTTATGGCATTGATCGGCACTGCAGTATTATCAATGGCTGCATGTACCACAGCAGCACCCGAAGCAGAGAATAAAGAGCCCGTTGTGACCGAAGCAGCTCCTACGGAAGCTCCCGAAACCACTCCGGAAGATGCTCCCGAAGAGGAAGTTATCGAAGAGGTCGAAGAAGAGGTTATTGACAAGCCTGACTTCACCGGAACCTATTCCGAACCCATAAGCGGCCGCTGCACGATCAATATTGAGCATATAAGCGGAGACGATCACAAAGTTAACGTTCAGTGGTCCAGCAGCGCATTTGAATCTGCATTCTGGGAAATGGACGCTACTTATTATATTTCCACCGGTCTGCTCGAGTATACCGGAGCTAAGTATTACATCCGCACCTATAGCGAAGACGGCACTTATACCGACGATGTAAAGTATACCGATGGAGCCGGAGAGTTCTGGTTTGAGGAAGACGGATCCCTTGGCTGGAGAAGTGCTAACAGCGATATCGACGGTATCAAATGGGAAACCTTTGAAAGATTACCCGTAAGCAACGGAATGGCTAATCCCTGGTCAGAGGCTGACAGCGCTGAAGCAGCTGCAGAAGGCGCAGAGGTCGGTTATTTCACGATTCCCGCGGACAAGGAATACAATGGTCAGATGTTGAATATATCAAGCTTTCGTTATATGGAACATCTTGCAGAAGCTGAGGGCGCCATAGGTGCCGCAGATTTTGTCATCCGCAAGGGACTTAAGCAGGAAAGCGAAGATGTTTCCGGCGACTATAATGATTATGCATACAGCTGGTCTTTTAAAAGCAACGACGGATTTGATATCAACTGCTACGGAAACGAAGAAGGAAAGACCATGAAAGCAATCTGGTTATCCGACAACTTCAGCTACAGCTTCTTTGTAAGGGGCCAGGGTGATGAGTATGATACCTATGGTCTTGATGAAGACATGATGAAGACTCTTGTAGAACTTATACAGTAATCCCGAAACATATCTTAAAGAATGAAGGCTGTCTGCAACATGCAGACAGCCTTTTTTATTCAAGCGGTTTCCCGCATGTGTGGCAGTATGATCCGTAGTTTCTGAACAGTATCGAATCACAGTGAGGACATCTGAATGCTCCGCTTGAGATCCCGACAATTATCACTCCGAGCGATCCCACAAAATAAGAAACGAGCAATATGATCAGAACTATTGCATTATGCATAAAGAAAAGGGAGAGTACCGGAAATCCCAATAATATCACCATCATTATTCCCGCAAGCGATCTTCTCTTTTTTGCGAAGGCTGCGATCCTTGCTCTACGGTCATCCATAAGCTTTACATCATAACTGTTCCTCTCATTTTCCATATCCTTCAGCTCCTGATCCGTAAAAACATGATGGCAGACCGGACATATTGACTTTTTTTCACCGATGATCTCATTACATTTAGGACAATGAACCATGATCTTTTCCCTCCTGTAATACAGCACTATAAACCGTATACATTGAAAAGACCAGCAATATGAGTTTCCTTTTATGCTACTATATGGTGCACTTTTATGGAAATAGCAGAAACTTCAGAACAGATCCAGCGTGCTGTCCAGATAGATCTCTTCCCTGACTTTTAAGCGGTATTCCGGCTTAGTCATGTAATAGAGCAGGAACTCAAGAACCATCGCACTGCCAAGACTCCGCCCTTCGATCTTAAAATGTCTGAAGCCGGCAGGCATATATATACTGCAGATATCATCGATCCCTATAAATCCCGGATTCTTCATCGCATCCGAAAAACGGTATCCCCTTTGAGCATCCGGCGATACACAGACATGATCCTCACAATCTTCGCCCAGACACTTCCTGCTCACATTCTCATAACAGTTCTTTCTGTCATAGCATTCATACCAGCAGCATTCATTACAAAGGAATTCAACTTTTTGTTTCAGCTCTTCAGGCAATGCATTAAGTGCGGTAAAGCTTTTATTAAGCCTGAAATCAGGCACAACATATTTAAACTCCTCACGTCTGAGCTCTTCTTCAAACTTTTTAAAATCTGTAAGTACTTTGGTTGTAGAGGATACAAAATAGAATGCCGGATAATTCTTTTTTATGTGTTCCAGCAGGATATCTGAATATATGATAACTCCGTTTGCCGCTGCACCGTTATTTTCAAAAAGGGCGCATAATGAATTGCATTTCTTATCCGTAAGATGATCTTTCGTTATAAGAGAATTACTGAAGGTCAGACGAGAAGAGATACCATATTCCTTCATCAGCGCCGCAACCTTCTCCGGTCTTTCATCTCCGAAACCTGTACGCCCGCCTCCCCATATGCAATCCGCAGGCGCTCCGTATATCGATCCTATCCCGCAATAATCATAAAAGTACTCCCTGTGCTCTTTAAACAGCGGCAGGAAAACCTTATACAGCTCGTAGAATTCAAATAACCCCGGAAGGTGATAATATATCTTCATTTCAATCTGATCAGCTTACAGTTCTCTATTCCCTCTTTCCAGAAGTCTGCGGCACTGCGCCCCTTGATCTGACAGACTATACTGGAATTCATGGCACCGTGCCCTACTATAAGTACATCTTTCCCCTCTGCAAGCAAAGGATCGACGGCTTCCCTAAGGAATCCGCCGGTCCTCTCAAAAAGCTCATCCATGCTCTCTGCCCCCTCCGGAGGTGAATCATAATGTGCCGGGTCCATAAAGAACGGATAGACCGGACTCTCCGGATGGTCAAAACAATTTTCTTCTCCTTCACTGCTGCCGAAACACATTTCCATAAGGCGGTCATCATATATGACGGGAATATCCCTGCCTTTTAAAAGTATCTCTGCAGTCTGTTTAGCCCTTATGAGCGGAGAGCAGAAGCATATATCGAAATGCACGTCACTGTATTCTTTTGCGGCTTTCTCAGCCATCCTTATACCGTCTTCATTAAGGGATATATCCGTACGCCCCTGAAGCTTATGCATATCATTCCAGTCTGTTCTGCCATGTCTTATTATATAAAGCATATCTGTCAGCCTTTCTTACATTTTCGAAAAACACTAACAGGATAGCATAATCCGGCATAAAAGTACATAAAATAAGAACCTCTATGCAACGTAAACAGCCAGTTCCAGTGCTATATCAAAATGTCCCGGATCATGCTGGGTATGCTTCTTCTGACCGATTTTCTTTCTGGCATCCCATTTGGGCGAATCCAAAAGGTCTCCGCTTGTAAGGAAATAGTATACATCAAGCCCTCTGAAGTCACACATTGCCTGTACGGCTGCGCATTCCATCTCAACCGAGATACAGCCTTCAGCTTTCCTCTTCTCAAAGTTACCACGGGTTTCACGATGGACCGCATCTGTGGTCCAGGTCTTTCCCTGAACATAAGGAAGACCTGCCTCTTCCATGAATGCCGACACCACAGCACTGTTCTTCACAGTAAGATAATCTGATGCCGGCGCATAATGATAAGATGTTCCCTCATCACGATAAGCTTCTGTAGGAACCATCACCTTACCGCGGGCCACCTCTTTATTCAGGCATCCGCAGCCTCCGAATACAACATACTTGTCCGTATTTATAAGAGACAACGTATCCTCCATATCTGCCACACATCCCGGCGCTCCCACATATGACATATATACCGCAAACTGTTTTCCCTCATATGTAAACCCGTATACGGGATTAGCTCCGTTAGACGAATAGAGATCTCCTATTTTTTCACACTCATACTGCTCCAGAACATACTTTAAGATCTCGCCGGAGAAAGTCAGAATGCATACATCAACCTTCTTTGCTTCTTCATTGCGCCACACCTTTATTATCTCTTCCGTCCTGCTGTCAAAAGTATCTGTTATCATGTTCCTTCTCCTTTCGTTTATATATGATCATTTATTATTTTACACCTTTTTCTTCAGTAACCATATAAGATTATGCTGACACATTTTCTCATCTGCCGGTTTGAACTCATAATCCTGATACAGTGCCTGTACCTCAAATCCGCATAGCTCTGCCAGATAACGCATTTCCTGCCGGTACGTCTGCCTCATGTGTAAGGGTCGTATCCTTTCCCCAATGACATTTCCCTTATCATCCAGCGTTTCAAATTTCCAATTACCGTGTACGATCTGCGTAACCGGATCATACGTGATGGCATTGTATATCTTCTCCCTTTGTCCTTCTGAATTTACATATTCCAGGCGGAATGCGTATCCATCGAGAGAATTCTGCATCTGGTACGCCTGTATGGACGGCAGCGGATCAAAGGTATTAAGCGTCAGGATCCCACCGGGAAGGAGCTGTTCCCTTAAGTTGCACAATGCTTCTCTTTGCAGCTGCGGCGTCGTCAGATGCATAAACCCGCTTCTGGCGATCACGGCCAGAGAATATTTTCTGCCTGAAGAAAACTTCGTCATATCCGCCGGATACACCTTAAGCTCAAGGCCCTCCGCTCTTGCTTTCTGTAAAGATACCCTGCACATCTCCTCCGAGATATCCGTCCCCTCAACATCGATCCCTTTTTTTGCCAGATACAAAAGCACCGCTCCCGTTCCGCAGGCCACATCTATCACACCATCCTGTCCGTATTGCCCGGCCAGCTTCAGATAAAACTCTTTAAATCCGTGATGGGCATCTTCTTTTTCATACATCACATCCAGATATCTGTCATAGTTCTCTGCAACATCTTTATAATCATGAAGATCCATATCTTTTTCCTCTCTTTCTTTTATGTTTTACGATGCCGCCCCATCGATAAAAAAAACCGCTTATCTTTTCAGATAAGCGGTTCTCAGTTCGATCCGTAGTTCCTATAAGGAGTACCTTCTTATCCGTTACACATATGCCTGCATGTCAAAATAATACCCTCGATAATGACGGTAATATCAGTTCGATATGCAGTTGTGGTAACGTTTCTGAATACCATTATGTTTTCCTTTATCTTTTGAGGCGGTATTTTCATTTCTGCCGTCTTCCGGCGAAATGGATTTTCTAAAATATACTCCCTGTATAAAACAATGTCAAGATAAAACTCTTTATTTATTTCTCGCTGTAGAACTCTATATCATCGATGGTTCCCCAGCCTTTGGCAGCTCCCTTAACGGAAACACCGACTGTCACACTGTCTCCGTCGGCAACTTCTATTCCTTTTATCTCCATACGCTGCCAGTGCTGCCAGCCATCAGGAGTTGCAGGCTCTGATGTATAAGTCTGTCCTCCGACATTTACATACAGCACTATCTCCGGAGATGAGCCCAGATCCCCGCCCTGGAAATTAGCGACTGCTGCAAAGGTCCCGGCACTGAGTGTTTTTGTGACTGTCTGCTCTATCGTAAAGTTAAGCTCCTGTGTAGAGTAGAAATGGAAAGCCTTCTCGCCGCTGAGCGCATCAGAAGCCTTAGTCTGTATATCAGTTGAATCACCGCTTCCCATATCGTTAACGGTCCACATGGATGCATCGGCATCTTCAAAACTGAAATTCTCAAGATAATTGATATTCATTATCTTTACCTTTGCAGTAATACTGTCGCCGTTTGCCACGCTGCCCGGTACTTCATAAACTCCGGCTTCGTTAACATCCACAGCAGATGTATCCCAGGTAACCTGCAGGTCTTCCTGCGCCGCAGGATCGTTATAATAAACACTCACGGCATCCGGCATGACCAGAGCATCGCCTATACCGCTCTCAACATATACATCCTTATAAGCAAGTACTTCAAGCGGCGCTTTTGCACCGTATTTAAGCCACTTAAAGACATTCAGTGAAGGAAGTGCCTTCCCGTCAAAGTCAAACATGGCCTGATTATCCCAGGAGCATCCGCCGTAATAGACTCCCGCATCCCTGGGATCGTAGAAAACGGAATAACTGCTGGCCCATCCGCTTCCGTACTGTTCCCACTTACTCTTGTTGCTGTCATAATCATTACCTACGGGAACCCAGGCGCCTTCCCAGTAAAAGATCCCCAGGGCGCCGGCATCTGCCGCATAAGCCGCGATATCCCTTATGCACTTAGCCTGTCCCTGTACACTCGCAGGATATCCTTCAATGGCATCTTCACCTGCCACGGAATTACCGAACACATCCCCGTCCTCACCGGTCCAGAGATAAGCGGTCTCGAGTATACAGGTATCTTTTCCGTAGGTCTGTTTGATCTGCTTCAAAAGAGAATTCATATTCTCCATCGTGCCATGCCAGTAGGGATAATAAGATACACCAAAGATATCATAATCAACTCCGCTGGTACTTAACAGATCCGCGCGTCTTATCGTGCCCTCCGGATCATCAAGTGCTGTATAATGCACTGCCACTTTGATATTCTTATCAACCGCTCTTACACCTGCCGAAGCAGACTTAAGCAGTTCCATTATCGTATTCTGGTCATATACACCGCACAATCCGTTATTGATCTCGTTTCCGATCTGTACCATGCCTATATCCGCTCCAGCCTTCCTGATGGACTTGAGACTTTCTTCGGTAAACTCTCGGATCAGATCAGCCTTTTCCTGTGCATCCCTTCTTGCCCACTTGGTAGGTGCAAACTGCTTGTTGGGATCGGCCCAGAAATCACTGTAGTGGAAATCAACCAAAAGCTTCATGCCACATTCCGCAGCACGCTTTCCTATCTTTCCGGCTTTCTCCACATCGCAGTTTCCGCCTCCGAAACCGTTGCCGTTCTCATCATAAGGCTCATTCCATACACGGACACGTATATAATTGATACCGGCATCGGCAAGTATCTCAAATACGTCTTTTTCATTACCCGCTTCGTCCTTATAGACTACACCGCTTTCTTCCTCTGCTATGACTGACGATATGTCGATACCCCTGATGAAGTCATCACCTATACTGTCAACAGGCGCCACAAATACCGATGCATCTTCTGCCCCTGTCGGTAAAACGGGAGTGTATTTTTGTTTTACACTCCCGCACGCCGTTAACATCAGTATGGAACCCGTCAGCATCATCAATGATACTAACTTTTTTTTCATACGATCATCCTTTCGTTGAACCGCTTGTTACACCTTCTACATAATACTTCTGCATCAATACGAACAGTACCGATATAGGAATGGATATCAGTATACCGCCGGCGCAGAACTGTGAGAAATATCTGGGCAGGTTTTCCTTACTGAGCATTCCGTACAAGCCTATAGCTATCGTAAAATTCTTTACATCATGTCCGAGCATCAGCTTTGCGAATACGAAGTCGCCCCAGGGGATCAGGAATGATGATATTATCTGATATACCGCTATAGGACGGCACAGAGGGAAGATTATCTCCTTGAACACATCAAACTCCGATGCTCCTTCCAGCTTGGCTGCTTCACGCAGTGATGCAGGTATGGTATCCATATATCCTTTGACTATCAGATATCCCAGACCGGATCCTGCCGAATAAACAACTATCATACCGATATGGCTCTCTGTCAGGCCGATGGACTTCATGATGAAATATACAGCTATCATCGAAAGCACACCGGGGAACATGTTTATGACCATCGACAGTCTCATGAGACCGGCTCTGCCTTCGAAACGGCAACATGCAAATGCATAGCTGACCATGAATACGAATATCGTGGAGATTATACATGTAAACGCCGCTATGACCAGTGTGTTAAAGAACCAGCGCAGATACATTACGGCACTGTTTGATTTAAACAGGTTTATAAAGTTAGCAAATGTCCATCCCTTTGACGGGAAGAAATGTGCATAGTTGATACCTGGATCCTTATTAAACGCTGATACCAGTAACCAGAGTATGGGGATCAGCCATATGATCGACAGTATTGCCAGAAGAACATTCTTTAATACCGCGCTTATCATGCGCTTTCTTCTTACGCCAACGCTTCTGACAGGCATAACATTGACCTGCATCTTTTTTGAGCCGGAGGTTTTATTTTGATCTTTTTCACTCATAACTGATAATCCTCCTCTTTATTTCCCTTCATCAACCTGCTGTAAGATACAAGTGTAAATGCTATACAGATGATGAATACTATGATACCTACTACGGACGCCATCTTGTAGTTGTAATCTTCATTAGTCAGACGGAACAGCCAGGTTACCAGAAGGTCTACTTCCTTTGCACTGGAGTTTGCCATCTTCATATCGCTTGTGATATACAGATCCTGTGTAAGCAGGTAAATAACGTTAAAGTTGTTAATGTTACGTACAAAGTCTGTGATAAGTGCAGGGCCCTGAACGACCAGGATGTAAGGCACGATTATCTTCCAGAATATCTGCCACTTGCTGGCACCGTCTATTCTTGCACTTTCTATCTGATCCTGGGGTGCGTTCATAAGAACACCGGTTGCTATCAGCATCTGATAAGGTACACCGACCCAGATATTGATCAGGATGAGCATGAACTTGGCCCAGCCCACCGAACCGCCTGACAGAAACGGAATATAACTCATATTAGGCTTTACCAGACCTATGTTCTTAAAGAAGTCCAGCAATCCCGAATTAGATGCCAGGGTATTAACGATACCGTCATCCCTGAAAAAGTTACGCATCAAAAGCAGTGTAACGAACTGAGGTACTGCTATGGTGACCATAAAGAAAGTACGCCACATCTTAGGTAAAACAACACCCTGTGAATTGATGAGAACTGCCAGGGCTATACCGCCGATAAAGCAGGTAAAGGTTGCCACGACTGCCCATACGAATGTCCATGAAACGATCTTTCCGAAGGCATAACCGAAGGTTAATGACATTCCGCCGCTGGAGAACAGGGTCTTAAAGTTTTCAAATCCTACCCAGCTGAGCAGTGCATTGGGCGGCATATGATCCTTATCATAATTGGTAAACGCCACCGCTACCAGCACAAACAGCGGGAGAATGTTCATCAGGATTATTCCAAGTGTGGGAAGAGTAAGCAGGGTCCTGTGGAAATTAGCTCCCTTGTATGTCTGCAGCTCGTCAAAGAAGTTATTTATATACTTACCCTGTTCTGCCCTCAGCTGCAGTTTATACACTTCCTTGATATTATGGATATACCAGAGGATAAACACGACCAGCGTTAAGATCGCTGTGATACTGGATATCAATATCATGAATGAATTATCATAATCATTAACTATATTCTTACCCGTTGCAGGATCAAATACCATCTGAAGCTCAACGGTTCCCAGAGTTCCGAAATCAGCAAGATTGGGTATGGCCCAGAAGATCAGCAATAAGATATACATAAGCTGCACAGCTGAAATGATTATACCCTTCATCAGCTGCTTTCTTGCAAAAAATCCGGCACCCATAAGGACAAGCGACAGCTTGACTGCTTTATCTCCCTTGGATACAGCAGTTCCGAAATCCTTAAAATACTTTGCAAGTGACTGCGCAAAGGTCACTTTTTTCTTTTTTCCGTACAATCTGTACTTTTTTTTCTTCATATTCTATCCCTCTTTTGTCAAAGAAAGCCCCACATGCCTGTTATGTAGAGACATATGGGGCCTGAAAAACCTTTTCGGCCGGATAATTTACGGTGCAGTGATACCTGCTACTGCCTCGTCAAGCATACCCTGGATATCGGTAACAGTACCTTCTGAAAGGTTCTTGCCAAGAGTTGCTGCGGGATCCCAGAAGTTACCGCCTATACGCTGAGGCTGTGCATACTTGGTCTGCTCGCTGATAGCTGCGATATCTGCAGATGCCTGAACCTCAGGTGATGCTGCTGCATTGGAGTTTGAAGGACCCCAGCCTACCTTTTCGAAACG
>JAFYCS010000043.1 GCA_017539565.1 Lachnospiraceae bacterium | reverse complement strand
GCTCTACGAAGGGGAAGAAACCGGATCTCATACGTACAGGTACATCGGTACCGAATACTTTGCTCAATATGCTCTTTATCAGGACTTTACCTGAAGTAAAGGTGATATCCTTATCAACTATCAGCGCTTCATACTGGAAGAAAGCTCTCTCATGGTGAGCATCCGTAGTCTCGTTACGGTACACGCGTCCGGGATAAACGAAACGGTAAGGGGGCTTGTGTGTCTGCATATAACGTACGCTGCCGCCTGTAAGATGAGGTCTTAAGCAGAGCTTTTCATTGGTGCTGCCGCTGTCATGTCCCTCCAGCCAGTAGGTATCCATGCTTTCACGTGCAGGATGATTCTGGGGGAAGTTCAGTTTATCGAATGCATACAGTTCACTGGTGATATCATCTTCCTGGAAGACTTCAAAGCCCATGGACCGGAATGCATCATTTAAGTCATAGCACATCTGGGTGATAGGATGCAGGCCGCCATTAGCAGGCATAACACCGGGGACAGAGCAGTCAAAATCGGGAGATACTTCTGAAGCTTTAAGTTTAAGCTCCATCCTCTTCTCTTCGATCAGTTCTGTCACTTTGTTCTTTGCCACATTAAGGATCTTACCCATCTCGGGTCTTAAAGATGCCTCAACAGTAGGCAGTTCCTTCAGAAGAAGAGCAAGCTCACCCTGCTTGCCGATGATCTCACTGCGCACTTTCTGCAGTTCACTCTCAGCCACCGCATTCATGATCTTCTCTTTTGCTTCCGATAAAATCTGTTCAATCTTATCTTTCATAATGACTCCTTTCTTTTGTCATATTAAGACATAAAAAAACGTCCCCTGTATTAACAAGGGACGATAATATACCGCGGTACCACCCTATTTCATGGATCTGTTTCCATGCACTCTTATGTGTAAGATGTTTGCTACACCAACATCCGGCTTAATGCCTGTCGCTTTTCGCCGGAAGGCTCCGGTACTGAAATTTCCGTAAGGCTCGTGTGAAGTGCTTTCAGCCGGTGACACCTCATCTCTGTTTTCACTACCTCTTACGTACTCACGTACGTTCAACGCCTAACGTCTGTTATTCTATGTAAACTTACGGGATTTGTCAAATACTTTTTTCACTGCTTCCCGCTTAAGTTCACTGTTCTATGATTATGCCGCCGTAATACTCCGGATTGCCGTCATCATCGCATAAGACAAATGCCCTTGGCTGCAATACAACGTATGATCCGTCAGGCCTGCGGGCACGGTATCTGAGATCCTTCGTATCGCCCCTGCCGCTTATGATCAGATCCACTATTTCCTTATATTTATCCAGATCATCGGGATGAACGTATTGCCTCCAGGTCTTTCCTGCATGATACATATATTCGGACTCAAATCCGTAATCATCAGCCAGTACTGCCGACCAGCGTGAATAATCATATCTTAAGTCATTAAGGAAAATATATCCGCCTCCCGCTATGGTAAACAGGGCTCCGAACATTGCATCAAGCTTTCGCTTCCTGCCATCCGGTATGGGTATCTCGACTTTTGTCGCATTCTCCATCCTCTTTGCAGGGAAACCGGATTTCAATACTTTCTTATTTACGTACATATCCAGATCGGCGCGCTTGAACACATCAGAGAACTTTGCATCCGATGCGGCTTCATATACTGCCAGTCCGGTGGCGATGACCGGGCCTGAACGTGAACGGCCGTTGGCATATGATTCCCTTCTTAAATTTTCAAGAAGTTCTTCCCTTATCTCGTACTCTTCTCCTGTCAGATACACCACAAACTCATCTCCGCCGATACGGTATACCTGGCTGTGCGGAAATGTCTCACATATCATGCGGCAGGCCCTGCGCAGCAATTCATCTCCAAAGCTGTGTCCCCTGGTGTCGTTATACTGTTTAAGGTCATTTACATCACACATGACTACACCGAATCTGAGCTCTGCATCCGCCATACGTATACTGTTATCAAGAGACTGGCTCAATTCATTAAATGCATTGTTATTCTTGATACCTGTCAGCTCATCCAGCCTTACCATTCTCTCAACAGACTCAAGATTTTTCAGCTGTTCCTCTTTTTCCTTTACTTCATCATCGATATTCTCCATGCAGAAAAGAACATGCTTCTTATCACTGCAGAGCATATCTACATGTCTTATATGTACCAGCTTCCCGTCCAATATAAGACGGCAGCTTACGGAATATGAGCCGTTTTTTGAAAGAGTATCGATAATAGTCCATTTATCATGGATAGATAAAGCCAGATCAAGGTCATCCGGATGAACATACTTATTTGCATTGGCCTGTGCCATGGAGAAAAAATCTTCTCCTTCTGCCGGGATATCAAGCTCCTTAAGCATCTTTGTCTCAACCAATACCGAATACTGTCCTGTTTCTGCATTTACATAAAATACGCTGTCATAATGTTCGGCCAGTGTGATGGCTATCAGGTCAAACGCTGTCTGATCGATCATAAACAAAAAAATCTCCTTCCGGTTAAAATAGCCATTATGATCATACTAAAGTAATAGTATAATCGAGTTTTTAATACAATACAAGTGTGCTGTATAAAAAACATGGCGCGGACACGGGAACGTCCCTGCGTCCTCTATTTAAGATCTAAGAAGATAATATTAAAAGAACTTACAAAAAAGATTATCAGATCCCTGCACTGGCTAACAGCAGCTTGGTATACTCTTCTTTCGGATTTTTATAGAGTTCTTTAGGCGCACCTTCCTCAATGATGCGCCCCTCCCTGAGGATCATGATACGGTCACAAAAGTTATACATGGTCCTCAAGTCATGTGAAATAAAGAGGATAGAGATATTCTTTTCTTCATGAAGCCGCTTAAGCAATGCCAGTACCTGTGATGCCACCGTAACGTCCAGTGCGGACACGGGCTCATCGGCAATGAGCAGCCTGGGCTCACGCATAAGTGCGGTTCCTATGCATATCCTCTGTCGCTGACCGCCGGACAACTCACCGGGCTTACGTTCCATATAAGTCTCATCCAGCCCTACTTCCTTAAGCATCCCGATCACCTTTTCCTGACGCTGCGCAGCATTTAATTTAGTAGACATGCGTAGCGGCTCCTGCATGATCCAGGATATGTTGTAGGCCGGATTCAAAGACCCGTAAGGGTCCTGGAATATCATCTGCGGATGATTGGTGGTACGTTCCATGCTTCCTGCTTTGATATCTACCATTTTAAGGATGACTTTGGCTATGGTTGTCTTACCGCTTCCGCTCTCGCCTGCCAGTCCCAGTATCTCTCCCGGCTTTATATCAAAGCTTACGCCCTTAAGTACCTGTTTTTCGGTTTTCTTAATGCCGCCGGATGCAAAGGAAACCTCCACATCTTTTAATCTGACAAGACTTTCGCTCATAATTCCACCCTGGGTATAGCCGCTATAAGTTTCTTTGTATATTCCTGCTGCGGATTATCAAAGATATCGTCCACAGCACCTTTTTCGACCAGATGTCCGTTCTGCATGACCAGCACGTTATGGGATATCTGCCTTATCAGCGACAGATCATGCGATATAAACAATATCGCAACTTCTGATTCCTTATTTATTTTCTGAAGCAGCTTGATTATCTGAGCCTGTACGGTAACGTCCAGAGCCGTAGTTGCTTCATCCGCAATGAGGAGCTGGGGATCGCCCACCATGGCTGCAGCTATCATCACCCTCTGCCTCATACCTCCGGAAAGCTGATGAGGATATGATTCATATACTCTCTCCGGATCATCCAGTTCCACATTCTTAAGCCATTTGAGCGCCCTTTCTTTACGGGCTGCATCATTCATCTCCGTATGATGTATACGCAGAGCTTCCTCCACCTGTAATCCTATCTTCATCGTGGGATTGAGCGCCGTCATAGGCTCCTGGAATATCATGCAGATCTCATCACCCTGCAGTCCGCGGAGCTTATGTCTCTCCATGGTCAGCACGTCTTCACCTTCAAAGAGTATGCGGCCTTCCTTCTTAAGCTTTTTTCTGGGCAGAAGGCCGGCTATGGCAAGCGCAGTCATAGACTTACCCGATCCGGATTCGCCCACTATGCCCAGTATCTCCCCCTTATCCAGGGTAAAGGAAACACCTTCCACCACACGTTCAGGTGAATCATGATCATGAAATTCTATTCCGAAATCCTCTACACTGAGCAGCATCATTCTTCCTCCGTGGTGCCTTCTGCCAGCAATGCAAAGCCCAGTACCGTAAGCACTATAACCAGGCCCGGGAATATTGCATACCAGGGTGCCGTAAACAGAAACGACTGTGCCTCGGAAAGCATCCTGCCAAGGGAAGCCGCAGGCGGCTGTACACCTATACCCAGATAGCTGAGTCCTGCTTCTGCCAGCACTGCATTATTAAAACCGATCATTACGGAGCTCAAAAGAACAGGCATGATATTGGGAAGGATATGTACAAATATTATCCTCATATGCCCCGCTCCCATCAGCGCCGCACTCTTAACATAATCAAGCGAGCATTGCTTCTTTACCTCCGAGCGTACTATCCTGGCAAAGCTGGGTATAAAAGCTATTCCAAGTGCCAGTGTAACATTAAGACGTCCTGTTCCCAGCAGACTTATTATGACCAGTGCCAGCAGTATACTGGGGAAGGAAAACAGCACGTCATTTATCCTCATAAGGATATCGTCCAGAAGACCGCCAAAGTATCCGCAGAGCGCGCCAATGATAACGCCGAATACTGTACCGATAAGCACCGTGAGGACAGCGATCAGGAAGGTATTGCCCATGCCTTCCATAACACGGCTCAATATATCCCTGCCGTAATTGTCACAGCCCATCCAATGTGCCAATGAGGGCTTAGCAAATTTATCCGCAGCACTCATCTGCGTTGTATCATAAGGCGTAGCAAAAATACCGATGAGCACCGTAAGGAGCAGTACTCCCGTAATGACAGAACCGATTATGAAGTTGAAATTACTGTGCTTTTTAAGCCACTTCTTCATATATCAATCCTTCCTTAACCTGGGGTCCACTACCCTGTACAGTACATCCACAACAAGGTTCATTATCAGAACAACAAGCGCTATGAGCAGGATCACTGCCTCTACCACGGGATAATCCCTGTTGGATATGGAGGTAAGCAGTATCCTGCCGAGTCCGGGTATATTAAAAACCTGCTCAACCACTATGGAACCGGCTATCATATCAGCTACAGCCATTCCCCAGAATGTGATGAGCGGTATCATTGCGTTTTTAAGCACATGTCTGTACAGCACCTCCATCGTGGAAAGTCCTCTGCTGTATGCCGTACGCACATAATCTTTTCCCGCCTCCGTAAGGATGGCGCTCCTTAAGAGTTTGATACTCATTGCGCACTTGGGTATGGCAATGGCAATGGCGGGAAGTATCAGGTATCCTAAAAAACCTCCGAAGTTCTTCTTATAAGAAATGTAACCTCCGGGGCTGAACCATTTGAGCACCATACCGAAAAACCAGCTCATAAGTATGCCAAGAAAGAACGACGGGATCGCCATGGCAAACTGATTGGTGCCGTAGCTTATCTTGTCGAACTTACTTCCCGCATACTTTGCTATCAGCAAAGATAAGGGTATGGATACTCCTATGGTAAGTATCATGGATAATATTGTAAGTGTGATGGTTATGGGAAGCTTTTCCAGTATCATGGAAGATACCGGCATATTATAGCTGTAAGAAGTTCCCAGATCCCCCTTCACAAAACCGGCTAACCAGCTCAGATATCTTACTATGAAGGGTCTGTCAAGGCCCATCTGGGCTCGCAGTGCCTCAACACTCTCTTTTGTGGCATTACTTCCCAGGCGGGATACCGCAGCATCCCCCGGGATTATCTCAAATGCCGCAAAGACGATGAATGACACTGCGAGCAGAGTGAGCAACATTGATATTATTTTTCTTAAGAATATTTTCATCCGCAGATGTTCTTATTGTTCAACCTCATAAAGGCTTGCTATATCCTGTACATACAAAGGATAGAATTTATAGCCTGCGTACTTCTTATTAAGTGCCACAAAGGTGGGCAGATCCTGGATGTATACGTTTGCCGCTTCTTCCGAAAGAATGCTCAGGCACTTTTCGTATGCAGCAGTCTGCTTTGCATCATCTGTTGTGGAAATTGCTTCGTTGAATGCTTCATCATAAGCAGCTGAACTGAAGTTCACGAAGTTATTCCCCTTGTCTGACACAAAACGCTCAAGCAGAGCTCTTGCAGTAAGTACGGAAGCATCAACACCTACCACGGTGGTGGTATAATTGCGTCCCATATATACATCAGACAGCCAGCTGTCCCACTCGATCAGATCGATCTTTGCATCCACGCCTATTTTCTTAAACTGTTCCGAAAGCACCTCGGCGGTGGATATATGCTGCTGATAGTTTGAAGGCACGCTCATACTGAAGGAGAAACCGTCGGGATATCCTGCCTCCGCAAGCAGCTGTTTTGCCTTTTCAAGGTCCTGATCGTAGGTGTGATTCAGGCTCTCATCATAGTACTTGGTGAATGCAGGGAACATGCTGCTTCCCAGTTCGGTTCCTTTGCCGCCGGAAACAAAGTTCATTATCTCCTGGGGATCGATAGCGTAGCAAAGTGCCTGTCTTACCCTTACATCATCAAAGGGTGCAACCGCATTATTGATGTAAAGCGCCTGTACCAGGTTCATGGTACCTTCCAGGACATTAAAGTCGCTTCCCTCAAGCTCTGCAGCCTGGGTATCGGTGATACGCGCGATCATGTCGATGGTGCCGCCCTTAAGCTCCATTACGATGGCATCGGGATTTGCAATGACCTTAAGTGTTACATCCTTGATCTTTGCCTTCTCTCCCCAATAATCTTCAAATGCGGTCAGTTCAATGGATTCCTGGGGTGCACGGCTTACGTACTTGTAGGGACCGGTACCGATGATATTTGCAGCGGGATCCGCATTGTCTGCGGGTATGATCGCCGTTGTCAGTGATGCCATAAACTCGGTATCAGCTTCGTTCAGTGTCAGTGTAATAGTCTTGTCATCAGTTTTAACAAGTGAGGCAATATTAGAAAATGCCGGAACCAACGGATCATTTCCGTCCTTCCCGGCACAGCGTTCTATAGAATAAATAACATCCTCCGCCGTTACCGTATTGCCATTATGAAATTTTACTCCGTCACGTAAAGTGATGGTGTAGACCAGTCCGTCATCACTGATCTCGACAGCATTGGCAACAGCCGGCTTCAGATCCCCGCTCTCGTCATACTTGACTAAGCCCTCATAGATATTGAACAGTATCTCTTTGGTACCTGCCGCGCTAACCTTATGCGGGTCAAGTCCGTCTTCCAGATCCTGTGGAATACCGATGGTGATCTGTCCGGAAGAAGCCTCCTCTGTCTTGCCGCCTGTGCATCCGCCCAGTGCAACAGTCATTGTAGCCAGCAAAGCTGCAAGTAATAAACCTGCCTTTTTCATTGCTTACCTCCTCCTTTTGGATGTATAAAGTTTTTAATGTGCTTGGGTTTCTAACCCGGTTGCATTCTATACCATATATCGGATAAATGCAAGCATTATTTATGAAAGTTTCATATCCCCTTCTTTTACCCAGCCAAGCTTCTTAACAAGCATATGGAATATAAGTGAAAGAACAGCCGGTAATACAAAACTAATAAGCACAAGTCCCGCCCAGTCAGAAGCGGTGATGGCTGCTTTTGTTCCTTCTGCCACATCGTTTACCCAGCCGGTATATACACCGATCTGTCCCACAAGACCGCAGGTACCCATACCGGAAGATACGGGCGCACCGTTCATCTCGAGCTTGAACAGGCATGTTGCTAAAGGACCGGTTATCGCACTTGCCAGGGTAGGTGCTATCCAGATACGGGGATTCTTTACTATGTTGCCCATCTGAAGCATGGATGTACCGATACCCTGGGAGATCAGACCGCCCCATTTGTTTTCCTTAAAGGAGATGATCGCAAAACCTATCATCTGCGCGCTGCAGCCTGCCACCGCTGCTCCGCCCGCAAGCCCGGTAAGTCCCAGGGCTGCACAGATAGCTGCAGATGAAATAGGCAGCGTAAGCGCCATACCTACTATAACGGATACAAGGATCCCCATCAGGAAGGGCTGCTGCTCTGTAGCCCACATGATGACATCGCCAAGCTTGGATGCTATCGCTCCAAGTGTGGGCGCTATAAGCCATGATAAGAAGATACCGACGCCTATAGTTACCAGAGGTGTTACCAGTATGTCAACCTTGGTTTCCTTTGAAACACACTTACCGATCTCTGCTGCAAGTATGGCAACAAAGAGAACAGCCAGAGGACCGCCTGCGCCGCCCAGTGCATTTGAAGCAAAACCTACGGTTATCAGTGAAAATAAAACTAAGGGGGGGCATTTAAGTGCCGAACCGATGGCAACCGCCATTGCCGGGCCGCTCATGGCCGTGGCCAGACCGCCCACTGTATATTCTGTCCCTGCTATAGTTGCTACAGGTGTTGTAAGGAATCCCAAATGGAACTGCGTGCCTATGGTATTGATGATCGTACCTATGAGCAGCGAGCAGAAAAGGCCCTGCGCCATTGCCCCCAGCGCATCTATACCGTAACGCTTTAAGGATATCTCAATATCTTTTTTCTTTAGGAATGCTTTGATCCCACTTTCGGGTTTTTCTTTCTGAGCCATTTTTCTATACCTCCCTGAAAATTCAGCGCCTATTCTAACATCAACAAAATAAAATTACAAGCATAAAAAAAGATCCTTCGGGCTAAAGCCCTCAGGATGATATCATGAAGCGGAACAGTACTTTCATGCCATCGAAGAATCTTCCCACGCTTTCATCCTTTCACTGATCTGCGGATAAAAGTCTTTAGACAGATCATAAGGTGCTTCATAAAACTTTTTGAGGAACAGTATATGTATGTTTCTCTTAACCCCCGGCTCGGCAGGCTCTTTCATGAAATTAGTAAGGTTCTTCACAAACGCATGCCACTTAAGGACATAGTCTTCATAAGCGGGAAGATCCTCTATCTCAAGCCATTCCCTGACCTTTACCTTATCACGTTCTTCCACACGGCATTCATGAGTCTGCAGTATATATGAAAAAGTATCGTCATGATAATATCTTCCAAGAGGGAAAAGCCTGCAGATACCGGGACGGAATGTATGCACTGTACAGCGCTTTGCATCACTTAAAAAGCCGCAGCCCCTGCCCTTATCTTTGATATGGGGCATACTCAGCAGATCGTGCAGACCTATCTCAATATACTCTTCAAGTAACAATGAGGCAAAATCCTTATCGAGACCTTTGCACAAGGAATAGATATCATAGGGATCCAGAACTATGGTATCGCACATGTTTTCGCAGCACCAGGAACAGCCTTTGCACCCCTGGGCATCTGCATTAACCATATCCTCCGAAGTGTAAAGCTTACCGTCGGATATCTCTTCTATCATTACAAAGCGTTCCATCGAAGGTCCCTTTCCGTACCGTGATCTAAAGCATCATTCATCGCAATACAGCTTATAGCAGGCCTTCCCCGAATGTTTGGCCTGATACAGCGCCTTGTCGGCGTTTTCGTACAGCGATTCAAAATCCATGCCGTGCTCGGGAAAGGCGGCTATACCTATGGACATGGATATCTTCCCCGAATATTCTTCATCAGTGAATGCTCCGCGGATAAGAAGCTCCAGCTTACCCGCCAGGCGGCATGCATCCTCCGGCGTAATGCAATTGATAAACACCATAAACTCATCACCGCCTATACGTCCCGTAACGTCCATGCCCTTAAAGTTACTGCTTATGATGCTTCCTATCGTAGCGAGTACCTTATCACCTTCGCTGTGCCCGTAATTATCGTTCACCTGCTTAAAATCATCGGTATCCAGTATTATGAGAGCACCTCTTTCGTTACTTTCTATATTATTCAGAAGCGTGCGCCGTATAAGCTCCTCCGTAGCAGTCTTGTTGAGCAGTCCCGTAAGGCCGTCATGATCGGCACGCAGCTTAAGTTCCATCTCTTTCATCTTGTCATCATGAATGTCTACTATGTGTCCGATAACATGTGCCACATAGCCTTCCTTACCCATGATGCTGACGATATTTGCACGGTACCATCTGTAATCTTCCGCATGATCGAAAAAGCCAACTGAACGGAATTCCATACTGTCCCTGTGAGCATGCGTCATGGCACTCTTGATCATTTCTTCAAATGCTGCGGTATCATCTTTATGTATGCCTGTTGACGGTATATGTGACATATAACCGTTGATGACTGCATCATGCCTTAATGCATCAGTTTGTGCTATACGGTATACGCAGACATCGGTACGGCAGTTAAAATCAAAGGTTATGTCCGTATCCATCAGAAGATGCATATAATCGGACTGGCGTTTTAATTCCTCTTCGATAAGCTTCTGCTCCGTGCAGTCCAGAATGACCGCGGTTATAATGTTCTCATTGCCTTCGCGGGAATAAAGATTACCGTGCATCCTGAGCCATACCAGGCCACCGTCATTATTAACGATACGGAATTCCATCTCTGCCGAACCGTCATCAGCCAGTATATCGGTGATCCCCTGATCAAATACCGGCATATCATCAGGAATGATGGACAGACGGATATCCTTAAACATCATATCAACGGCAGCACGCCCTCCCCCCAGCATCCTGTACAGGCCGTCATTCAAAAAGACCGGCTCGATACTGCGGCTTACAGCATCGATCCTGAATACACAGATACCGCCTATAAAGTTGTTAACTATCGATGATATGAATTCTTTGTCTTCCATAACCGGGATGTCTCTCCGCAGACATATGCAAACTTTTTTTTATAATAACACAAAACCGGTGGCCAAACAAGCCACCGGTCCGTATGATACAATATTCAGATACTGCCGTGATTTACTGAGCGTCTGCTACCAGCTGTGCTGCTTCTTCCTCAGTAAGACGTGCTGCTCCGTAGATGTTACCATCCTCATCGATAAGATAGATATCATCGCCATCTTCGATGTATCCAAGAGAAAGGTTGCCAACGGTTACGAGCAGGTACTCATCGCCGCCATCTGTCTCAGCAGGCTCTACGGTGTATTCAGCAAAAACCTCTTCCTCGCCATCGGTGATGTAAGCAACATCGCCGTCTGAAGTCTCATAGAATGCCAGTGCAAACTCAGCACTTCCGTCGGTAGCATAGAAACCGTCAACAAAGATCACATCTTCAGTTTCCACACCTTCGCTGTCGCCGGCTGCCTGCATCTTATCAACAACTCCGCCAAGAGCCTCGATCATTGTAGCAATAGTGTCATTGAATGCGATCATATCATCAGTGCTGCTGAAATCATCTTCAGTCATCTCGCCCATATCATCGATGATGCCCTTAGCTTCTGCAAGAAGTGATTCAACCTCATCATCCTGTGCTATAGCGTCATCAGCGTACAGTCCTTCAACTGCATCGTAGCTCTCAACAAGTGACTTGTAGCTGTCCTGAAGATCAGCAAAAGTAAACTCTGCACCGGTCTCCTCAGTCTTGGTCTCTTCCTCAGCAGGCTCCTCTTTAGCCTCTGTGGTCTCCTTGGTCTCAGGAGCGGTTGATGCTGCTTCTTCACTTCCGCAGCCTGCCATCAATGCTACACTTAAAGCAGCTCCTGCAAGTACCTTTACGATTCTGTTTTTCATTTTTCATTTCCTCCCTTAATCTGCTTCCGGGTCCGTTTCCCGAAAATATATTATGTTTCTTCAACGTACACATTCTACTATGAAATAAAAGAATTGCAACCGTTTATTTCACCAAATTGTAAGGAATATTCGTTAATTTTTGTACAATAACAACAAAAGAGCAGTCCTGACGGACCGCCCATACTTTTTTACCATTTCTGCTGCTTTTATCAGCCGGCTATACGGAACATATCCACTACTCCGTCAGCCAGATCTTTCCCCTCTGCGGTATATACCTTTACATGCACCACCACAACGCTGTTTCCCCGCCTTATAACATCTGACCGGGCATAGATGTTTTCGGCTTCTGCAGTATTGCTCAGATAATTAACATAAGAATTCTGTGTTACATATTTGTTCCCGTCGGCTCTGGCCGTAATACCGGCACAGCAGTCTATCAGTGTATAGATAAGTCCGCCATGTATCATACCGTAAGGATTTCTGGAATCCTTTCCTATACGTGCCACCAGCAAACTCTTATCTTCGGCCACACTCTCCACTTCTATACCATTGTATTCCATAAAAGGGTTCCACCCTTTCTCAAATCCCTTCATCCTCTTTTCCTTTCATGTCGTCTTTTTTGCCAGACAATCATACAATGCCATGTTCCTCATTTCAAGACCTTTTTTCCGCCCGCAAAGCCCCTGTTTATTGGTATATTTTAACAAGTATAATTGACACAATTGGCGATTTGTTATACAATAGTGCTAATATTATATCCAAGGAGGGATCGATATGGAAACTAATTCTAAAAGCAGGACCAATAGTGTAAGTTTCAAACTCATTCTTGTCATGGCACTGATCGTTGTTATCCCTGTCGTTGCGCTGACACTCTTAAGTCTCTCCAACACCATCAAACAGGGCACTTTTTCCGCAAACGAGGTAAATACAGCTCAGTCTGCAATAGTACAAGCGCGCCTGAATGTTATCTTCAATAAAAATATTGAAGCACTACGTTCATTTGCATCAACCCCTACGGTACGTAAATACCTCCAGGGCGATCATAATAACGAAAATCTCCGCTCCCCCATCTATACACAGATGCTGGATATCGACCGCTACATGGATGACGGTAACTCTACCGCACTTTCAGACTCCACAGGCCAGCAGCTCGTCCGTACCATCGGCAAGCTTGTAAATGTGTCCGAACGTGATTACTTCCAGATTCCCATGTCCGGAACCGAATATTATATCTCTGATCTAATAATCTCCAAATCCACCGGTACTGCTATCGCAACCATTTCCGTGCCGGTGTGGAACGATAACAGATCAGAGGTTATCGGTATCGTTCAGCGTAACCTGGACTGCGGCGTTTTACATGATCTGGTTGCTGAGGAAGTTACCCAGGATCGTCAGGAGATCGTTGTAGTCGACCGTACCGGTACGGTTGTTGCCCATTCTGTAAGAACCATAAATGTTGAAGAACCCGAGATGCAGGATCAGAACCCCTTCTATACCGATTCCCGCGGTGATAAGACCTCCGGTGATTATGTAGCACCTTTTATGGGCGACACATGGATGATATCCTGGTCAAAGATCGATACCTGCGGCTGGGTTGTAGCTTCCTGCCGTGTTAAGGAAGTAGCTCTCCAGAATGTTTATGATACGGTTGTTGTTCAGGCCGGCCTGGGAGCACTTTTTATCATCATCGCCATAATACTTGCAATAAAATTTGCAGGCTCCATCACCAAACCTCTGAAGAACGTAAACAACACCATGAACGCTCTTTCAGAAGGCCGCTTCTTCCGTATTAAGGATGACGGCAACCGCAAGGATGAATTCGGTGAGATAATAAGCAGCACAAACAATGTTATAGAGAAACTGGAATCGATCGTAGGAGGTATAGTCGAAGGTGCAAGATCCGTAAACGCAGCTTCAGATGAACTTGAAGATATGTCAACACAGATTTCCCAGAATGCAGAGGATGTGTCCAATGCCATTCAGGAGATCGCCGGCGGCGCTTCACAGCAGGCTGATGAGATTAACGGTGCGACCGAAAGCATCGACAGGATCGGTATCGCCGTAAACAGCGTGCAGGAAGCTACTGCCGACCTGGCCAATATCGCTACCCGCATGCAGGAATCTTCCGCTGATTCTGCCCATAATCTGGAAGAGCTTAAAAAGAGCAGCGAAACCATGAACGGCGTTATCAATACCATCTCCGGTAAGATAAGCGCTACCAGTGATGCCGTAGGCCGTATAAATGGCATGGTAGCTGCCATCACCAGTATAGCTACACAGACCAACCTGCTGGCTCTTAACGCTTCCATCGAAGCAGCCCGCGCAGGTGACGCCGGCCGCGGATTCGCAGTCGTTGCCGAAGAGATAGGAAAGCTTGCTTCCGATTCCAGCAATTCGGCAAGTCAGATCCGTTCAGAGATGGACGAACTGCTTAAACAGTCCCAGGAAGCCGTTGCCATGGCCGATGAAGTCCAGAAGACCAACAATAAACAGCAGGCAGTTATTGACTCTACGTACAATAGTGTTAATATAATGATCGGAGATATCAATGAAACGGTAAACGGCGTGACTGCTATCTCCGCAAATGCAGATGCCTGCGTGAACGCAAAAGACATCGTAGTAGATGCAATGGCTTCGCTCTCATCAATTTCCGAAGAGAACGCCGCCAGCAGTGAAGAGACCGGTGCTTCCATGGAAGAACTTGCAGCAACGGTATCTACACTTACACATAACGCAGATTCTCTTAAACAGGTATCTGAAGAACTTACAAAGGAGATGAGCTTCTTTAAGCTTGACTGATCACAGTAATGAAGAGATTTAAAAACTATCTGTTCCTTGGCTTCGGCCTTATAGGCGGCTCTATAGCACGTGCATTAAGAGCCGATGACAAAGACGTAAACATTACCGCCTGGGTAAGACACCGTGAAAACATCGAACCTGCATTAACAGACGGCACTATAAACGCTATAGCGGACAGCCTTACTTCCCACCTTGACAACGCAGATGTCATTTTCCTCTGCGCTCCTACCGGCAGCAATATAGAAAACCTGAAAACTATTGCGACCATGGTTAAGAAGGATACTCTCATCACGGATGTAGGTTCCGTAAAAGGTGACATACAGGCTGCAGCCGATGAACTCGGTATATCTTCCCACTTTCTGGGGGGACATCCCATGACAGGCCGTGAGACCACCGGATATGCCTCATCGGATGCCATGATACTTGAAAATGCTTATTATCTTCTGACCCCTTCAAATGCCACCGATCCGGAATTTACGGAGGCTATGACCGACCTGGTAAAGCGTATCAGATCCATACCTCTTATAGTCAGTCCGGATGAGCATGATTATGCTACAGCAGCCATCAGCCATGTACCGCACCTTATAGCTGCCGCACTTGTAAATACTGTAAGGAACGCCGATAACGAAGAAGGTTTCATGAGGACCATCGCTGCCGGCGGCTTTAAAGACATAACCCGTATCGCATCCTCCGATCCCGCCATGTGGGAAAGCATCTGCAGGAGCAACACCGCCAATATCCGAACGGTGCTTAAACGCTACGCGGATGAACTGATGCGGATCGACGGAATACTTGAAAAAGCTGAGTTCGACCAGATCAGTACCCTGTTTAAGGAGAGCGGATCATACCGCAGCACCATGAGCGAACGCCGCACTTCCGCCATTCCGGGACAATACGTATTATTTGTGGATATACCCGATGAAGCCGGCGAGATTGCTATGGTAGCCACTCTTCTGGCCGCCAGTGCAATTAGCATCAAAAATATCGGTATCATACACAACCGTGAACAGGCCGAAGGAGCCTTAGGCATAGTCTTCAGCGACGAAGATACCTTGAAAGCCGCGATACCGGTACTCCAGAAACATAATTATAAAGTGATATTAACTTAATTGTAAAAGCCCCCTGACGGGGGCTTTTTTAGTGCATTGTGACGGTGAGGACATGTGAACAACCCTCACTTTTTTTATATCCATATCCGGTATATCAGATGTTCGGATGCAGCATTATACCGGCGCCCGCAGCGTTCGGTCCGGTGTGGCAGCATACACTTAATGACAGCGGATCATAATAGGTTTCAATTCCGGGTACGGCTTCCTGTACCATCTTCTGCCATGCAAGCGAATCCTCATTATTCAAAAACGAACCTGCACAGCCTATGATCAGCTGGTTATCATCATATTCGGAGAAGTTCTTTTCTCTCTCCGCTTTGACGGCATCGATGACAGCCGCACGTGATTTTTCAACGCCCCTTATCTTCTGATAAGTATCAAATTTATCACCGCGGTATACCAGGACAGGCTTAATGTTCAGCAGTCCGCCCAGCATGGCCGCAGCCGGCGTGATACGTCCGCTGCGTTTGAAATACTCAAGGCTTTCAACCGTCAGATATATGCATGACTTAAGTGCATCTTCTTCCAGACGTGCCTTGATATCCGCTGCACTCATTCCTTCTGCAGCCAGTCTGCAGGCCAGCCTTACAGACTGACGCTGGCTTACCGATATCCTGCGGTTATTGGCCACTTCGACTTTCCCGTCAAAATCATCAGCGAGCATCATGGCGGACTGGTAAGAACCTGAAAGTCCGCAGCTCATAGGTATATAGATGATCTCATCAGCAGTATCCAGTACAAGCTCCCAGAGATCCATTATCGCTCCGGGCGAAGGCTGGGAGGATGTGACTTTCCTGTCCGCCATCAGCGCCTCAAAGAATTCAGCATGAGTGATATCCTCGTTTTCAAAAAACGTATGATCCTCTATGATGACAGGCATCGGTACAACATGTATCCCTAAGTTCCTTGCCTCTTCACCGAATATACCGCTGTTTGAATCTGTAACAACAGCTGTCTTCATCAATTTGTTCTCTCTTCCCCCCAGAAAAACAGGGCTACAGTGCCGGGA
Organism: Lachnospiraceae bacterium; assembly: GCA_017539565.1. Classification (GTDB taxonomy): domain Bacteria; phylum Bacillota; class Clostridia; order Lachnospirales; family Lachnospiraceae; genus NK4A136. Next base: position 18,205 of record JAFYCS010000043.1, on the reverse strand, counting down.
CCCGTATGGCTTCCGATAAGGTTACCTATATAATTGATCTCGACCTTCCCGTCAATCTTGGGAAATCTCTCTTCTATCAATGCCGCTACTGCTTTTGCATCATCCTCACAGTAAGACTGGGTGATGAAAACCTTGCCGTTATAGTCTCTGCCGCCTTCGGCTTTCTCTTCCATAACGTCAACGATGCGGGCTATTACCTTCTTCTTGGTACGGATCTTCTCCCTGGGGATAAGGCGTCCCATAAAGTCCACATTAAGCAGCGGACAGATATTTAACATCTGGCCCACAAAACCTGCGGTCTTTGAAACACGTCCGCCTTTGATGAAGAATGTCAGGTCGGAGGTGAAGAACCAGTGATTCAGCTTCTTTTTCTGGGTCTCGGCAAATTCATAAACCTCATCAACGCTCTTTCCCGCATTCTTAAGCTCTGCCAGCTTCACCATAAGAAGACCGTAGCCTCCGCTGGCTGCCAGTGAATCCACAACGTAAAGCTTACGGCCTGGATATTTTTCTTCCAGCATATCCTTTGCAAGTCTCGCGGAATTGAATGTTCCCGAAATACCAGAAGAAAGTGTAAGATGGAGTATATCCTTACCCTCTTTTAAGAATCCCTCAAAATACTGGATAAACTCATCAATATTTACCTGGGAAGTCTTTGTATCCTCCCCCTCACTCATACGTCTGTAGAACTCAGGGTAAGGCACCGACTGACCCAGATCATCGGTATATTGAACACCGTTTAATTCAAAATGAAAGGGGATATAACTGATCCCGTAATTATCCATCTGTTCCTGAGTAAGATCTACCGCCGAACAGCAGCTGAGAATAAAATCGCTCATCCTTTCTACCTCTTAAGTGTGTATATTTTGTTTACATAACATCAGCCGAAGCTGATTATATCATAAAGAATTTATGCTCGCAAGCTCATATAAGGAGCATTGCATCGCCGAAACTGAAGAAACGGTATCGTTCCTTTATAGCCTCCTCATAAGCCTTAAGAACATTATCCCTGCCGGCAAAAGCAGACACCAGCATCAAAAGCGTCGATTCCGGAAGATGGAAATTCGTGATGAGTCCGTCCACTGCCTTAAACTTATATCCCGGATATATGAAGATATCCGTATCACGGCTGCCGGCTTTTACGGTACCGTCCTCTTCACTCATGCTTTCCAGTGTACGTACCGATGTCGTCCCCACACATATAATGCGTCCGCCGCTTTTTCTGCATTCATTTATGGAATCTGCCACCTCACGGCTTATCTCGCAGTATTCACTGTGCATGTGATGCTCCAGTATATTATCTACCTTAACCGGCCTGAAAGTTCCCAGGCCCACATGAAGCGTGACGAAGTCCGTCTTCACTCCCATTTCCCTTATATCATCCAGAAGAGCTTCTGTAAAGTGCAGGCCGGCTGTAGGCGCAGCCGCAGAACCCTCTATCTTTGAATATACGGTCTGATACCGCTCCCTGTTCTCGCGGGGCAGCTTATGCGTGATATAGGGCGGCAGGGGCATTTCTCCCAGCTTATCCAGTATCTCTTCAAATATACCCTCATATTCAAAGCGTATGATACGGTTGCCCTCATCAACTATCTCATCGACAACAGCACTCAAAAGTCCGCCGCCGAATATGATACGCGCACCTTCCCTGGCCTTTTTCCCCGGTTTTACCAGGCATTCCCAGCGGTCTGCTTCCAGACGTTTGAGCAGGAGCACTTCTATCCCTGCTCCGGTACCCTCTTTTTCCCCGTACAGTCTTGCCGGGATGACCCTGGTATTATTAAGCACCAGATGATCTCCGGGCTTTAAGTATTCTTTTATATCGGTAAAATGTCTGTGGGAAATACTGCCGTCGTTACGTCCCAGTACCATCAGCCTGGAAGCGCTGCGGTCCGTAAGAGGATCCTGTGCTATCAGCTCGGGCGGCAGTTCATAAAAATAATCTTTAGTACTTAACATATCATGTCCTTCATTCTGAATATCTGTAAAATACACGGATCATTTAGCGACCACATCCATGATCACCGTCAATGATTCCATGGTAACATCCGTATTGGTATCACCCAGATAAGGCTTGATGAGTTCGTTTATCGCATCAGAATCTACTGTGAGCATCTCTGCTTCAACTCTAACAACCCTGCCGTCATCGACTGCAGTATACCTGGTAACATCAAGCGTAATTGATTTAAGCAGTTCTTCTGTTCCGTCAGGCAGCATATCCTTGGGTATATAATACAGATAATCCTTACCCTTCATGGTGGCATGGCTTACATTGCACTTAATGCCCTTTATGTTCTGCTCCCCCTCATAAGGCGAAGCACTGATCAGGGAGTGATAGTCATCGATAAAACCAAAGAACATCTCCTTTAAGGAGGTATCCTTCTCCCTCTGTGCCCCGGTCAGTTTACTCTCGATCACCAGATCTTTCCTGTCCTGATAGATATTGAAACTTGCTGACTTCTGCTGTTTCTGGCCCAGTACGGAGAGAGTAACATCTTCATCTATCTTAAGGGTCTCGCTTCCCTCTGTCCTGCCGTCATATACGGCATTGCATGTAAGCGTCACGGGTGCCGAAAGCTGCAGACCGTGAATATTAAGTTTAAGATCTGACTTTACAACAGCAGCGATATCGACAGTCTTCCACTTTTTAGATTCATCCTCCATGGCGCTCAGCTTTGCCAGACCATCCAGTGCATCCTTATTTTCGGGATCCAGCGCCAGTACCTTGTCAAAGAAATACTTTGCATTGTGATCTTTATCGTTCGCCGCCAGAGCATCATTACCCTGTTTGAGATATACGGTGATAAGCATTTCATTGAAAGCCTGTATATCCGCAAATTCATTTATAGGCTGATCGATGGCGTCTTCAAGTATGGTCTGTGCCCCCGCAGCATCGCCGTGGTCCATATTTCTTTTGGCAAGTGCCAGGACAGAATCTGTCCAGCGTTTTGCGTCATCTTTGGCATACTTGTCTGCATCGCTCTGATCATCAAAGTATTCTCTCAATTCCTCCGCCGGTATGTCATTTACGAAAGCCAGCAGCTCTTTACCCGGACCGGCTTCTGCCACCAGATCAGCTTCAAGTTCGTATACATACCACTGCTTGTCGGCAATGTCCTGGCACGGAGCATACTGAAGGCCTTCCTCCAGTATCTCATGAGCATCGTCATATTCCTCTGCCCGTATATAGATATCGCCAAGCGCCAGATAACTGTCAGCATCCGTTTCATCACGGCTCAATATGTCGTAATAAAGGGTCTCGGCTTTATCGTCATCGCCTTTTTCCACCATCTTCTGCGCAATATAACGCCTTATCCCGATAGCAGTCGGATCATTAATAAAGCCAAAGAAGAGCACACCCGCGCCGATAAGGATCAGCAACGCAAGTATGATCAACAGTGCTGTCAGTCCTTTCTTTTTCTTCATTTGCGCTTATTTCCTCCGCTTGCCCCCGCTTCGTCAATATGCACATCCAGCTGGGGATAGGGAATGCTGACGCCTTCCCTGTCAAATGCTTCTTTTACAGCTTCCGTAATATCCCATTTCACTTCAAAATAGTCTTCGTTTTTAACGATGGCCCTCAGTCCCAGGGTAACCTGTGACTCATCCAGACTGTCCACATAGATCTGGACCTTTTCGCCCTTTATAAAGCGCTCATCGTCTTCAACCTGCTTTTTGATTATCTCCTTAGCCTTCTTTATATCTGCTTTGTAGGATATACCGAAGCTGAGGATCAGGCGGCGCTTTGGCGTCTGGCTCACATTTGTAAGCGACGTATTGGCCAGTGTACCGTTGGGAAGAACTACTGTCTTCTCATCGATAGTCCGCAGTTTCGTATAGAAAAGTCCTATCTCTGTGACAAAGCCCTCATTACCTTTACTGTCCTCTATGATATAGTCCCCTATCTTGAAAGGTTTGAGCAAAAGCAGGAGCACACCGCCGGTAACGTTTGACAGACTTCCCTGCAGGGCCAGCGCGATGGTCACACCGGCACTGCCCAGCACGGCTATCAGCGATGTAGTCTCAAATCCGAAGTACGCTGCTATCCATATCACCAGCAGGGCATACAGCCCTACTTTTAACACGGAGTCCAGGAAGTGTTTGAGCCCCACATCCGCTTTGGCCTTCTCCATGGACTTCTTTACTATCTTGCGTATCAGGCCTATCAGCTTACTGCCCACATACAGCATCAAAAGAGCCACGATCATACGTACGCCGAATATGACTATCTTTCCCGGCAGGTCTTTTAAGAACTGCTGCAGTGCGTCAAGATTTTCACTGACCTCTTCCACACTGGTACCTGCAGCCTTAAGTATAGTCTCCGCCGGCGCAGAACTTAGGGCAGTATTATCCGAAACCGCAGATTCCGATGCCGATGTTAAAAATACACTGATGCCTTTTATCACTTTTTCTTCTTACCTTTGCTTTCAGAACCCGAAGCAATGGCTGCCTCCGCAGCTGCTATTTTCTTTGCCAGTTCATCCTTTAAAGAGTGGCGCAGTCTCATACGCTCTTCCTTAAGCTTCTGTCTCTTTGCCTCCTCTTCGCGGCGCTTCCTTTCACGCTCCTCTTCACGGCGCTTTATCTCAGCCTTCTCCTCTGCACTGAAAGGTATGTACTGATATATCTTTACGCTGAGCGCAGGGAGCTGCAGGCGTATATTGTACTGCCATCCGTCAGTCTTTCCCTTGCGTGCCGCAACGGTGGAGCCTTCGCAGAGTCCGCCGTTCTCCGAAGAGAATATCTCTTTATATTTACCTTCACGGTCAACGCCGATAAAATACTTATTCCTGTCTATATTTGCGAAGTTGAAAACACAGATAAAGGATTTCTTTTTATCCTGCCTGATAAAGCAGAGTACATTGTCCTCAGCTGCCTGCTCCTTAAGCCATACGAAATCATCATCCGCATCTTCGGAAAAGAGCGCACTCTCTGTCCTGCACAGCTGATTTAAGCTGCGGATATAAGCCCTCATCACCTCAGCTTCTAATTCTTTCTTAGCATCGGGCAGCTCACGGTCCATATCCTCAAAGGAAGCATTCTCGCCGTATTCCTGTCCGCAGAAGCTGCTGTTCTTACCGGTATGCAGTGCCTGGTATGCGTAAAGCAGCTTAAGTCCCTTCCACTGCTGGGCGCTGTCACCGTACATACGCATCCTTATGCCGCCCTGGCGGAAGTTTACGTTCGACAGTCCTATGGGAAGCAGGTAATGCTCACAGTATTGATACAGCATGCTGCCTGTAAGCGCCTGATGATATGACCGGCGCACTATCGGATCCCTGCTCAGATAATCGATCAGCTCCCTTATGCAGTCCGCATCTGCTACCAGGTCAAAGCCCAGTCCCTCATCCGACACTTCGGTCACCTTAGGGAAGCAGGCAGCACCGGATGCGATACTCATAAGTCCGGATTTTGCCTTATGCAGCATGGCATTCATCTCTTTAAAGAAGCTGATAGCCTCAAGATTTTCAACCCCGCCGTACATATTGGGGATCCACTCCCCGGGATTACGGTAATAATCAAGATAAAGCATGCATGCCAGATCCTGGGTATTAAAACCGTCTATATGATAATTCTCTATCCAGCAGTTGAGCGCAGACAGAAGGTAGGTCCTGACCTGAGGCCTGCCCATATCAAATTTGAGCATACCTGTTCTGGGCTCCACGCCTTTTCTGGGATCAGCATACTCATAGATCGAACTGCCGTCAAAGCTGCCCAGTCCGTAGCTTACATTTGAGAAATCACCGGGAGCCCACTGAAGCAAAACGCCTACGTTCTTTGCATGCATGGCGTCTATAAATGCCATAAGCTCCTCTGTGCTTCCCGTACGTGTATCAGGTGCACACAGCAGTGCCGGGTGGAAGCCCGCATCATCGTCACCGGGGTATACCATCATGGGCAGAAGCTCCACATGGCTGTATCCCATTCCTGCGATATAATCCGCCATCTCACTTACAGCCTTCTTATCCTTAAGGAAACCTTCAGGCATATTCTGAAGCGGCAGCGTATATATGTTCACATAGGATGATGCGGGTACGAATTTCTTACGTCCCTCCATCCACTTTTCATCTTTCCATTTATGCGTATACCCGCTCACGATGCTTACCGCATCATAGGAATCCTTCTGCATAAGGCTGTAAGGATCCGCCTTACGTACGCTTACTCCGCCCTTCATAAGCACATCATAAGCATACTCTTCCCCTTCTTCGATGCCGGGAATGAATAGTTCAAATATACCGCAGTCCTGCAGGCGGTTCATGGGATTTATCATTGCATCCCAGGAATTGAAATTACCCACTACGCTTACTCTTACCGCATCGGGAGCCCACAGCCTGAACACCACTCCGCGAAGATTACCCACGCTTTTTTTATGAGCTCCCATGTAGGTATATGCCCTGGTCTCCGCTCCGCTCACAAAACGCGTCTCTTCGGCTTCGGTCAGCATTCTGCCCTTGCCGTAGATCTCGTCGCAATCGACTGTCTTTACATATTTCTTTTTCTTTTTTGATCCTTCATCCTCTGTTGCATATTCAACATGGTAACGGTAATCCTTTCTGTCGTTACCGGAAAGGAGTGCCGCAAAGAAACCGGCGTCATCCGCCTTTTCCATATTCACTTCATCTTTAACGCTCTTTCCTCTTGCTCCGCTGCCGTTTATGTACAGCGTCACCGATTCTGCTCCGGGGAAGAAGGCCTGTATCAGTGATGAACGTCCTCTGTTGTGTGATCCAAGTATCTCATCAGGTCTGTCACATTCACCGTAAACCAGCTCCTCTATAGCAGCCCAGTCCATCAGATCGTAGAGCTTCTTATTCATTGGATGCCTCCTCTATGCTGTGAATAAAAATGCCGCTGCGCAGCTTAGGCTCAAACCATGTTGACTTGGGAGGCATAAGCCTGCCGGCATCAGCTACGGCAAAAAGCTCACCGATGGAAGTCGGATACATTGCGAATGCAACGCCCATTTCAGGCAGAGCATCTACCCTGCTCTTTAATTCACCAAGCCCTCTGATACCGCCTACGAACTCGATGCGCTTGTCGGTCTTGGGATCAGCGATACCCAGCACGGGGGATAAGAGCTTATCCTGCAGTATTGCAACATCCAGGCCGTCTACCGGATCATCGCTCTTTACACTGTCCAGCATGTTAAGCCTGTACCATTTGCCGTCCAGATACATGCCAAGCTCTCCCTTCGATGTGGGATGATATTCATCCGCTCCGGCTTCGCTTACGGTAAATACCTTTTCAAGTGCAGCCATGAACTGATCCTTGCTGTTACCGTTCAGATCATGTACCACACGGTTGTAATCCATTATCATCAGCTCTTCATCAGGAAAGATGACCGAAAGGAAGAAGTTGTATTCCTCATTGCCGGTATGATTCTTATTTGCGGCACGCCTCTGCTGGCCAACACGTACAGCTGAAGCACAGCGGTGATGTCCGTCCGCGATGTAGAGCGCGTTCATGTTTTCAAAAGCCTTCTTAACAATGGCGATATCAGCATCTTCTGCGATCACGAATACCCTGTGTCTTATGCCGTCATCAGAGGTGAAGTCATAAAGGGCATCACCGCTCTTGATCCTGCCCATAAGCTCACGCAGCTCTGTGGTCTGACGGTATGCCAGGAAGATGGGGCCCGTCTGCGCGCTGCAGGTATCAACGTGGCGGATACGGTCAGCTTCCTTATCCGCACGGGTATTCTCATGCTTCTTTATAACCTGGTTCTCATAATCATCTATGGAGGCGCAGCCTACGATACCGGTCTGTACACGGCCGTCCATTGTCAGTTCATAAAGATAATAAACAGCCTTATCCTCTCTTACGAAATCTCCCTTTTCGATGCGTTCCTTAAGCATCGATGCCGCCTTTGCGTATACCTCATCCGCATAGGTATCCACGCTGTCGTCAAACTGTGTTTCAGCCCTGTCGATAGCCAGGAATGAATCGGGATTTTTACTTACCACTACCTTTGCCTCTGCCCTGCTGTATACATCATAGGGCAATGCTGCGATCTTGCTTTCCATTCCCTTTGCGGGTCTGATCGCCTCAAAAGGTCTGATGTCTGCCATTGTTTATATCCTCCTTTTAAAGATCCTTCACCGGAGTTCGGGATCACATTTTTATATAAGTGTTCTTACTACTTTAGGTTTATAGCCGCCGGTCTCAAGAGCCTTAAGTATCGCTTCCTTATGCTCTGTACCGAAGGCTTCGATAGTGATACGCAGTTCCACGGCGCTCTTTCTGTTTGTAGTAACGAACTGATTGTGTTCGAGCTTTATAACGTTGCCGTTCTCCTTCGCGATCACGCCTGCCACACCCTGCAGCTGGCCCGGCTTGTCGGGAAGCAGCACCGATACGGTAAATATACGGTTACGGAAGATAAGTCCCTGCTGCACAACAGAGCTCATTGTTATGACATCCATATTACCGCCGGATAATATGGCAACGATCTTCTTGCCCTTCGCATCCAGCTGTTTAAGCGCAGCCACGGTGAGGAGGCCCGAATTCTCAACTATCATCTTATGATTCTCTACCATGTCCAGGAAAGATACGATGAGATCTTCATCCTTAACGGTCACGATATCATCGATATTCTCCTGGATATAAGGGAATATCTTGGTACCGGGAGTCTTGACTGCGGTACCGTCTGCTATGGTATCTACAGTATGAAGGGTAACAACCTTGCCTGCCTTTAAAGAAGCCTTCATGCAGGCAGCCCCTTCAGGCTCCACACCTATGACTTTTATCTTTGGATTAAGGAGTTTTGCCAGGGTGGATACTCCCGCAGCCAGACCGCCGCCTCCGATGGGTACCAGTATCACATCTACAAGAGGCAGTTCCTTTATTATCTCCATTGCTATGGTTCCCTGACCGGTAGCCACAGCCGGATCATCAAAGGGATGGATAAAAGTATAACCGTGCTCTGCTGCCAGCTCGTAGGCTTTCTCGCACGCCTCATCATACACATCCCCGTACAGCACAACGTCTGCACCAAAGCTTCTGGTACGGTTGACCTTGATCAGGGGAGTAGTTGTAGGCATAACGATCGTAGCCTTCATTCCCTTGCAGCGTGCGGCATAAGCCACGCCCTGCGCATGATTTCCGGCAGATGCGGTAATGACGCCCTTTGCCTTTTCTTCATCACTTAAGGTACTTGATTTGTAATAAGCACCTCTTACCTTATAAGCACCGGTGAACTGCATATTCTCAGGCTTTAAATAAACCTTGTTTCCGGTAAGCGCACTCAAATGATCACTGTAGATCAGTTTTGTCTCAAGTGTTACCTCCTTTACAGTCTCGGCCGCTTCTTCAAAAGCGTCAAGTGTCAGCATTTCAGGCATCTTCTCCATCCTCCGCATTTTCATCTTCTTCATCTTTTTCAAGCTCTACATCAAAGAGAGCTTCCACAAAGGCATCTGCATCAAATTTTTGCAGATCCTCAATATGTTCACCTACACCGATATATTTAACGGGCACCTTAAGCTCAGACTGTATCGCTACAGCGATACCTCCCTTTGCGGTACCGTCCATCTTTGTAAGTATGATACCGCTTAAATCCGCAACATCGTTGAAATCCCTTGCCTGCTGAAGTGCATTCTGCCCGGTTGTGGCATCCAGCACTATCAGATTCTCCCTGTGTGCCTGGGGGAATTCCTTATCGATGACACGGTTCATCTTCTTAAGTTCTTCCATCAGGTTCTTTTTATTGTTAAGACGTCCAGCGGTATCCACCAGCAGTACATCCACACCTCTTGCCTTGGCCGCTGCGGTAGCATCATAGAGAACGCTGGAAGGATCAGCTCCTTCCCGTCCGCCGATGAGTTCAACACCAGCACGGTCTGCCCATACTTTAAGCTGGTCTCCTGCAGCCGCGCGGAAGGTATCGGCTGCTGCCATCATCACGCGCTTGCCCTGTGCCTTTAAGTGTGATGCGATCTTACCGATAGATGTGGTCTTCCCGACACCGTTAACACCTATGACAAACACGACCGACTGCTGCTTTTCGAAATCATAAGCAGCATTGCCTACATGCATCTGGTCCCTGATATCCTTGATGAGCAGTTCCTTACACTCGGTAGGACGCACTATATGCTGGTCCTCAACCTGCTCTTTTAAAGTATCCAGTATTTCTTCCGTAGTGCGTACGCCTATATCACCCATTATGAGGATCTCTTCCAGTTCCTCATAAAAGTCATCGTCTATTGCGGCTGCACCATCAAAGATGATGTCCAGACTGTAAACAAAGTTATCCCTGGTCTTTGCAAGACCTTCCTTAAGGCGCGCAAAGAAGCCCTTCTTCTTGGGCTTTTCTTCTGCCTCTTCCTCTGCGGGTTCTGCTGCTTGTTCAGCTTCGGATCCGTCCTCTTCACCCTTTTCCTCTTCCTCATCTGCAGTCTTATCCCTGGATCCGAACAGTCCGAAGAAGCCTTTTTTCTTAGGCTTGTCCTCTTCTTCTGCTTCTGTTTCTTCCGGTTCTGATCCTTCTGCTTCAGCTTCTTCCGGCTCATTCTCTTCCGGTGCTGCAACAGTAGTTTCTGCCGTAGTTATATCCGGTGTATCTAACGAAGTTTCTTCCGGTGTTACAGCCGAAGTATCTTCCGGAACCGCAATTTGTAAAACCTGTGCATTAACTTCTTCCGTTGCTGTAACAGTTTCCTCAACGGGCGCCTGTATCACGGGTTCCTGATAAACCGGCGTTTCAGCAGCAGGCTCATCATTACGTCTGAAAAGACTGAAGTCCGCATCATCATCGCTTACGCGGAAGCTCTGATCCTCGACTATCTCTTCCTCTTCTTCCTTTTTCTTCTTGCCAAAGGGCCACCAGGCCATAATCTTTTCTCCTTTTTTATTTAATTATCCAGCTCTTCATCTATCAGGTTGACTGATACCAGTGTCGATACACCCTTTTCCTGCATCGTTATACCGTAGAGACGGTCGGCCTTCTCCATGGTACCGCGGCGGTGGGTGATGACGATGAACTGTGTATGTGCTGTCAGCTTGTGCAGGTAATTTGCGTAACGTCCCACGTTACTCTCATCAAGGGCAGCCTCTATCTCATCCAACAGACAGAAAGGCGAAGGCTTAAGGTTCTGTATCGCAAAGAGCAGTGCGATGGCCGCCAGTGCCTTTTCACCACCGGAGAGCTGCATCATGTTCTGCAGTTTCTTTCCGGGTGGCTGCGCTATGATACGTATGCCTGCTTCGAGTATATCCTCGTCCTCCATGAGCTCCAGCGTACCTTTACCGCCGCCGAAGAGCTCTTTGAACACCTTATCAAATTCTTTCTTTATCTCATCGAACTTGTCGGCGAACTGCTTTCTCATTGCGGTATCCAGTTCTTCGATGATACCCTGCAGTTCCTTCTCCGCATTTATCAGATCGTCGTGCTGCCCCTTAAGGAAGGTATATCTTTCCATGACAGCCTTGTAATCTTCAATAGCATTTACGTTTACATCGCCCAGACGCTTGATGGCATCTTTAACTTCTGCAATGCTCCTCTTTATGAATACCAGATCGGTCAGTGCCTCATCCTTCAGTGCAGCCGCATCTTCCAGCGTCAGCTCATATTCATTCCACATGTATTCGGTAAGTCCGTTCATCTCATCATGCAGCTTATCCAGCTGGCTGTTCAAACGGTATGCATCCTTATCCAGGCCGCCGATCTTATCCGTAAGCTCTTCTCTCTGGCTGAAGAAACCTTTCTGCTTCTCACCCAGTTCATCCTTCTTATTCTGAAGGGCTTTTAATTTATTCTTTGAATCTTCTTCGGCAGAAAAGCTTGCCTCTATGGTCTGCTTTATCTGCGCTATATCTTCTTCCTTCTGTCTGACAGTATCCGCATTGGCAGCGATGGTCTCCCTTGCTTCACCCAGTTCCTTCTCTATACGCGCAATCTCTGAATCGATACGCTCAACATTCTGAGCTTCAAACTGCTGCTTCTGTACCAGCTTCTCCAGTTCGACCTCACATTCGGTAACGGTCATAGCCTGGGCAGTTTCTTTATCCCTTTCCGCATCAAGCTTTATCTGCGCAGCTTCGATCCGTTCGTTTAATTCCTTTTCGTTACCTGCGAAGCCCTTTAATGCCTCTGCGATCTCGACCTGGCGCTCCTTGATCTCTTTTACCTGCTGTTCTATCTCACCCTGTTCGCGGTTTAAGTCGTCCACGCCCCTGGTGGTGGCATCTATCTTTTCCTGTGCCTTCTGAAGGTTGAGGTTTGCGGTATTTAAGTTGATAAACTCCTTCTGGCTTCTTACCTTGGCATCCTCTATCTCAACCCTTAAACGGTTACGCTCCGCTTTGAGTTTCTCTATGCCGTCCATGAACCCGTTTATCTTTGCCAGGGCATCTTTTACCTTTTTCTCAAGCTCATCCATCTCACGGCGGCGTCCCAGAAGGTTCGAATTATTCTTAAACGCACCACCGCTTATGGCACCGCCGGGTACCAGCAGTTCGCCTTCTATGGTGACCATCCTGATACCATAGTCATATTTACGTGCTATAGCCAGGGCGTTATCCATATTATCGATAACGACTATACGGCCCAGCATGCTCTTTGCTACATTGATATATTCGGGATCGGTATCAACGATCTCATCCGCCATACCGATAACGCCTCTTTCATTAAGCACCTCGGGTGTCTTGAACTTCTGGGGATGCTCTATGGATGTAAGGGGCAGGAATGTGGCACGTCCGAAGCGGTTATCCTTAAGGTATTTTATCATGCGCTTTGCGCAGGCCTCATCACGGGTTACGATGTTCTGGATATTACCGCCCAGCGCAGTCTCTATAGCCGTCTCATAACGTTTTTCCACGCGGATTATATCTGCCACAACGCCGATAACACCTTTATCCTCGGCCTTCTTTTCCATTACATGCCGTATGGATCCGCTGTAGCCTTCATAACGCTCTGTCAGGTTTGAAATGGATTCCAGCTTGGTCTTATCCTGATGATATGCCACCTGGGTCTCCTGCAGCTGCTTATCCATAGCCCCCAGTTCGTCATGTATCTCACCGGCGCGTTCCTCTTTCTTTTCGCGCTCGTAATCGATATCCTTGATCCTTTTGTTGATCTCCTCAAATTCCTTTCGCAGGCTTTCGATTATGTTCTGCTGCTCTTCCTCATCGGTCCTTGCCTGCAGGAAGCGGGAATTGAGCTCGGCACGCCTTACCTGGCTCTGCTCCAGCATAGTATCATAACGCTCTTTTGAACTGCGCACATTGGCGCGCTCGTTGAGCATTTCAATGATGCCGTTCTTATCTGCCTCTATAGCCTGGTTGATCTCCTCGATCTTATCCTGTATCTCTTTTAAGACAGCTCTTTCCTTGTCCCTCTTATCCTGCGCTTCCTTAAGTACATCATCAGCACCGGACTTATCGCTGTCTATGGATTCCTTTTCTTTCTTTTTTTCTTCCAGGGAAGCATTAAGTTCCTCTATGCGTCTGGTAAAATGCTCTGTCCCTTTCTGTGCGGAGTTGATCTGCTCATTGGCGATAGCTATCTGTGACTCCAGCCTGGTGCGTGCGGTACCCGCCTCACTCAGTTCTCCTCTGGCTTCATCCAGCTGCTGTTCCAGAGCTGTAAGATCCTCGGATATCGTATCATATTCAGCACGGATCTTTTCCAACTGTGCCTGATGACCGGACAAGTCATCATTAACAATGCGCAGTTTTTCTTTGGTATCCTTTAATGCCTCCGCCTTTCTGTCACTGTCCAGCAGGAAATGGTTCACATCCAGGCGCTTTAATTCTTCCTTTTTCTTCAGGTATTCATGAGCCTTCTCCGACTGCTTCTCCAGCGGTCCCACCTGCTTTTCCAGCTCAGCCAGTATATCATTTACACGCGTCAGGTTCTGCTTCTCATCTTCAAGCTGCTTAACAGCCGCAGCCTTACGTTTCTTAAACTTAACGATACCTGCAGCCTCATCAAAAAGCTCACGCCTCTCTTCGGGTTTACCCGAAAGTATACGGTCAATCTGGCCCTGTCCTATGATGGAATAGCCTTCCTTACCTATACCGGTATCATAAAACAGCTCGTTAACATCCTTAAGCCTGCATATATTGCCGTTCATCAGATATTCACTCTCACCCGAGCGGTAGATCTTTCTGGCAACTGTTACTTCATCATAATCAACCGAAAGCTGTCTGTCGGAATTATCCAGGGTAATGGCAACATAAGCATACCCCAGAGGCTTACGCAATTCGGTTCCGGAAAAGATAACATCCTGCATGGATGCACCACGCAGCTGCTTGATACGCTGTTCTCCAAGAACCCAGCGTACCGCGTCCGCAACATTGGATTTACCTGATCCGTTTGGTCCTACTATACCTGTGATACCGTTATGGAACTCAAATCTTATCTTATTTGCAAAGGACTTAAAGCCCTGAACTTCTATACTCTTTAAATACATTACTTTGCTATCTCTTTCTTCCAGTATTCTACGGCCTCTGCAGCCGCTGCTTTTTCAGCATTCTTTTTATTCCTGCCCTCGCCTCTGCCGCAGGCCTTACCGTTCACCTTTACTTCCACGGTATAGCACTTGTCATGATCGGGGCCGGTCTCGCTTATCAGCTCATATTCGATATGCGCTTCCATCCTTTTCTGAAGAAGTTCCTGCAGGGTAGTTTTGGGATCCTTTTCCTTAAGATGCTCCCCGCTGCAGCTCATCACTTCACGTTCCACAAAGCGGCTTGCCTCTTCAAAACCTCCGTCCAGATATATCGCACCGATCAGAGCCTCGTATGCATCCGACGTAACGGAAGCTTTCGTCCTGCCGCCTCCGGCCTCCTCGCCTTTGCCAAGCCGCAGCACTTCCCCCAGGCCTATCCTCTTTGCACATTCAGCCAGCGGCTTTTCACTCACCAGTGAAGCCCTGAGATACGTAAGCCTGCCTTCCGGCAGATCTTTATACTTTTCAAACAGGTATCTGCTGCTTATGAGTTCCAGCACCGCATCTCCCAGAAACTCCAGACGTTCATTACATCCCGTCTTATTTATCTTACGCTCATGGGCATAGGACGAATGTGTTATCGCAGTAAGCAAAAGGGATTTATCCTTAAATACATAGCCGGTCTGTTTTTCGATAACGGCTACCCTTTCTTCATCATTCATTCTGCTTCACCCTGCATATCAGCTCATAAGCATCCTGTACTGTACTGACTCCCGCCCACTCTGCGACAGGTATCGTGATACCCAGCTCTTCTTCCACCAGCTTGAATATCTGTGCCATGTCTATGGAATCGGCTCCCAACGCTGTTTCAAAGGTAGACTCCGGGGTTATCTCCGTATTGTATACCTGAAGGGTTTTTTCTATGGCTTTTTTTAATACATCATATTCCATCATCACTGCCCAGCTTCATATTTTCTTTGATCTTTTCGTTAATATGCTGCGCTTTAAAGGTACGGCACTGCAGTATCGAATTCTTTACTTCAACCGCTTCTGCCGATCCGTGGGTCTTTACGACCAGTCCGTTCAGGCCAAGGAGCGGTGCCCCGCCATACTGTTTTACGTCAAAATCCTTAAGCACTTCCTTAAGTGCCGGCTTTAAGAGCAGCGCTCCCAGCTTGCTGCGGGTATTGGTCATCATCGCCCTCTTAAGCGCTTTTAAAATGAAAGTTGCCTCACCTTCATATAACTTGAGTATCGCATTACCGGTGAAAGCCTCACAGACTATAACGTCCGCTGCTCCGAAAGGTATATCTCTTGATTCCACACATCCTGTAAAGTTGATGTCATCACACTCCTTGAGCAAAGGGATGGTCTCTTTTACCAGGGCATTTCCCTTTTCCTCTTCAGCACCGATATTGACTATACCTACACGGGGCTTTTCTATACCCAATGCATTCTCTGCATATATGCTTCCCATCCTTGCGAACTGTACCAGCTGTTCAGCCCTGGCATCCACGTTTGCACCACAGTCTATAAGAAGGGATGCTCCCTTTTCGGTAGGGATTATGGGGGCTAAAGGAGCGCGTTCCACGCCGGGTATACGTCCCACTATAAGCTGGCCGCCCACCAGTATGGCTCCGGAGGATCCTGCCGAAACAAAAGCATCACAGGTACCGTCCTTCACCAGGTTGAGGGCCCTTACTATGGAAGAATCCTTCTTGCGGCGGACAGCCATTACAGGCGGTTCTGCCATCTCGATCACTTCCGAAGCATGTACCACTTCTATGCGCTTTTCGTCATAGCTGTACTTGGAGAGCTCGGATGCTATCACATCCTCCTTGCCGACCAGATAGACGATAACGTCATCAGCCTCTTTCAGGGCGTCTATAACGCCTGCGATTATCTCTCCGGGAGCATTGTCCCCGCCCATGGCATCCATGGCTATACGTACCGTTTCGCTCATAATCCCCTCCCGATACTTTACACAAAAATTCAGAGTATATTTTACTAAAAATTCCCAAAAAAAGCAAGAAAAAAAGACCCCGCGCCGTGGCGCGGGGTCCGAAAGCATAATATCACTCTCTGAGCTTTGCATAGATCTTCATTGCAGTGTCGGAATCGGTCTTGCCTATACTGTCTTCCAGTCCCAGAACGGTCATGGTGACTTTTGCAAGCATCTTATTGCTCTCAAGCGTATTATAATCACTTGCAGAGAACAGCATTGCATGTACCATATTAAGTGCCATGTAGCAGTTCAGTTCCTCATTGCTCTCAAAGCCCATAGCCCTGCGGGTAAATTTGACTTCGCTGCGTCCGTACTGCTTAACATTCTGTTTTCCGTCCTTACGGATCTGTCCTTCAAGCATCTGGAGCTGCTCTGCCTCTTTCTCCTCTTCTTTCTCAACCAGCTGTTCCTCAAGCGAAGGTCCGACCTTCACTCCGCTTCTCTTTTCATAGGTCTCTTTACCCTTTTCCATTCGTTCAGCTATATCCCTGCCGGCACCGTTGAACCATTCTTTAAGCATTGTGGCATCATTCAGGCAGTGCATGATGAAGCTTGCACAATCGATACCTTTCTGCAGGATAGTCACAGCCGTATCAACGCCAAGACCTACTACCGTAAACTTCTTATCATAGGTAGTGATTATATTGCCGACTTTTTCGACCACATCCTTTACGTTACCCATGATCTGTCTGTACTGGATATACTGGGTGGTATCGTTCGCTGCCATAAGAAGGGCATTATTCAGTTCTTCCTGTTTCTTAACCTGTTCGTTCTGTCTCTTGTTGCGTTTTTTAGCCGTATCTTCGATCTTCTTCTGATCCTCCGTACGTTTTTCAACGGCTTCGTTTTTGTTCTTCTTAAGATCCCTCAGATTCTTGGCATTGTCATATATACCCTTAAATGCTACGGCTATACCTACTGCAGGATCTATATACTTTGATATGAGTTCCAGCGTGTCTTTACTTTCTCCGACTTTGTCGCAGATGTTCTTGATCGCATTCTTTACATTATCCGGTATACGGTCATCCACAACAAATTTCACAGCTTTATTTATATTGCCGTAAATCTTGTCCTCATACCATTCACCTATACCTTTGGCACTTATAAAACCGCCCAGATAATTCTTTATCACTCCGTCTACGGTCTCCAGCATCTCCGGTGAATCAACCAGATACTTATCAAGCACTTCCTTAGCCTGGCTGAGATATCCGACACCCATATCCGCATAAGTATATATGGTTCCTACTATACCGAAGTCCTCTGCACTCAGGCGGTTAAGTATCTCACCGGGCTTAGCCAGAACATTGTCAACCTTTTCGAAGGTTTTTTCCACAACGTCGAAGACATTTTCAACCTTCTTACTATCTTCAAGCTTAACGCCCTCCAGCATCTCTCCCAATTCGTCTTTCTCGGCTTTTTCACGTCCGCTTTCTTCACCGCCGAACCATTGCTTGTAAAGCTCTTTTCCGACATCGGTATATACCGTCTTAATGCTGCCGGATATTTTAAGGATCGACTCTTTATGATCGGAATAGGTTCCCGAAAGATCGGCCATATTCTTAAGGAATTCGGATTTCTTTTTCCGTTCTTTCTCCTTAGCCTCCTCTTCCTTCTTTTTCTTTTCTTCCTCCTCTTTCTGCTTCTCTTCCTGTCTCTTTACAAGAGCTTCGACCTGTTCTTTAAGTTCATTTTCTTTCTTCTGAAGATTAGGCATTTCCAGGCTTCCCATCTTCCTTACTTCAGGTGCTTCCTCTTCCTTCTTATCTTCCTGCTGGACATTTACGTTGTTTTCTTCCTTATTTTCTTCCTT
>JAFYCS010000042.1 GCA_017539565.1 Lachnospiraceae bacterium | reverse complement strand
TCAAATTCGACGGCTTTATGAAGGTGTATACCGATACCGATGATGAAAAGGCACAGAACAGCTTCCTTTTAAAGGAATTCGCTGATAAGGACAAGCATCCCGAGATAAAGGTAAATGAGATAGAGAAGAAGCAGCACTTCACCCAGCCTCCCGCACATTTCACCGAGGCTTCGCTGGTACGTGCCCTCGAGGAACTGGGTATAGGAAGGCCTTCAACATATGCACCTACTATTTCCACTATCCTGGCAAGACGTTATATACTCAAGGAAAACAAGAATCTCTTTGTATCCGAACTGGGTGAGATAGTCAACAAGGTCATGAAGGATGAGTTCCCGGCTATCGTTGATGTAAACTTTACCGCGACCATGGAGAGCCTCCTTGATAATATCGGAGAAGGACAGGTGAACTGGCGCACCGTTATCGAGAATTTCTATCCCGATCTGGATACCGCGGTCAAGAAGGCCGAAGAAGAGATGGCCCATATCGAGATAAAGGATGAAGAGAGTGATGTGCAGTGTGAGAACTGCGGCAGGATGATGGTGATCAAATACGGCCCTCACGGACGTTTCCTTGCCTGCCCCGGCTTCCCCGATTGCAAGAATACCAAACCGTATTTTGAGAAAGTGGGAGTGGCCTGCCCCAAGTGTGGCAAGGATATCGTGGTACGTATGACCAAGAAAGGCCGCAGATATTACGGCTGCGAAGGCATACCCGAGTGTGATTTTATGGTATGGAACAAACCTGTTGCGGAAAAGTGCCCCGAATGCGGCGGTATAATGCTTAAAAAGGGCAGCAAGCTGGTCTGCGCAGATACAGAGTGTGGTTTTGTCAAAGATGACGAAAGAAAGGATGAGGAATGAGCTTAAGTCTTCTGGACCGTACAAGGAAACTGGGACGTCTGCTTCATAATAATACTTCTTCCAAGGTGGCGTTTAATGATATATGTGAGGTGCTCAGCGACAGCCTCTTATCGGATGTGCTGGTCATAAGCAGGGGCGGCAAGCTTTTAGGCTGCGGCATCAGTGAAGAGGTGCAGCCTCTTAAGGAGCTTTTAAGCCATACTGTGGGCGAGCATATCGATGACGGCTTAAATGAGCGCTTCATGGGTATACTCTCAACCCAGGACAATGTTAACCTTATGACACTGGGCTTCAGCATGGATGTTGCGGAAGGCGGCGGACGTTACCATGCCGTGGCATCTCCCATCTATGCCGGAGGCGAAAGACTTGGCAGCCTATTCATCTATAAGGATAAAGGCTGGTATGACATGGATGATATAATACTGGCTGAATACGCCGGTACGGTGGTCGGACTGGAGCTTTTAAGATCCCTTCGTTCGGAAGCGGATGAAAGTGACCGCCTCATGCAGGGAGCAAAGAGTGCCCTGGATGCCCTTACCCTCTCTGAGAAGGAGGCTATAAGGCATATACTGGATCAGCTGGACGAAGAGGAAAATATTCTTATAGCAAAGCGTGTGGCAGAGGAAACGGGCATTGCCAGGAGTGTTGTTGTCAACGCCCTGCGCAAGCTTGAAAGTGCAGGTGTCATCGAGACCCATTCAGCCGGTGTAAAGGGCACCAGGCTCAGGGTTATCAACAGCACCATATATGATGTGATCTGATCGGGTTAACATAAAATTCTCTTGTAATTTTCTTAAAATATTATATAATATTCATTACAGTTTCGGTGTTTTCTGTCCGATATAATAGTTATGAGCATAGGCAGGGAAGCCCATAGCGGCCATGGAACGGCACAGGGTTTTGTCTGTGCTTATTTTGTGTATATGAGAGGTGCGCGGTATGGTAAATTCAAATGTTTTTTCATACATTAACGTACTGGATAAGGCAGCGGATGCCGCATGGCTTCGTAATGAGGCTATATCCAATAATCTGGCCAATGTTGACACACCCAATTACAAGCGCCAGGACGTGAGCTTTGAAGATGAGCTCATAAGGAACCTGAACAAAGTAGAGCATCGCACCATGGACGCAAAGGTCTACAACATGGACCTTTCACGTATCGAGCCCAGGGTGTATACCGATGCCGAGGCGTATTCATACAGGCTTGACGGCAACAACGTTGATATTGACACGGAAAACGTATATATGGCGGAAAACCAGATCACATATAATTCCCTCATGCAGTGTGTGAAGAGCGAATTCCAGAACCTGAAGACCGCCATGGGTAACGGTGGCTGATAGCAGAAAGGAGTACCTGTATGGGAATGTTCACATCCTTTGACATAACCGCTTCCGGCCTTACGGCGGAGCGTTACCGCATGGATACCATTGCGGAGAATATAGCAAATGCCAATACCACCCGTACTGCCGACGGTACGCCCTACAGGCGCAAGGTGGTAGAATTCGAGACCAAGGACACACAGCAGGACAGGCGCTCCTTCGGACGTGTGCTCTCTAACATAGTCGGTACCGGCCGTGCCCAGCAGCGTCATGACCGCAACGTAGTCAGCGATGACCTTATCGGCTACGGTGTAAAGATCCCTACCATAGCAGAGGATCTTGAGTCACCCATGAACATGGTATACGATCCCTCCCATCCCGATGCCGATGAGAACGGATATGTTACTTATCCCAATGTTAACACCATAACGGAGATGACCAACCTGATCGATGCCAACAGGGCATATGAAGCAAATGCAACAGCCTTCAATGCCAGCAAGTCCATGGCAACCACAGGACTGAGCATTCTGGGATAGAGTAAATGATGAAGATTCTTCGCTCTGCTCAGAATGACAGTGAGGTCATTTTGAGGAGTGCCCGGATATGTCATCCTGAGGAGCGCAGCGACGAAGGATCCTGACAGAATGAGATGCCTTCACAGAACAAGGTCTTACAGATAATGAGGATAAACTATGGAATATGTCGATACAGCTACAGGTAATCTGGTAAGTAATCCCATAGACAGGCTCAACGTACGTACCGGCAAAGAGATAAGCCGCTTTGTACAGGATAAGGGCTCTGATTCGGAAGATCTGTTCGGTGCGATATTCGGTGCAGCACTGTCCAATATCAACACTACTAATAAATACTTATCGGATGCAGAGAATGAAGAGATAAAGCTGGCCATGGGGCAGAGCAATTCCACCCATGACCTGGCTATAGCACTGCAGAAAGCCTCCACGGCGCTGCAGTATACGGTTACGCTTAAGAATTCCATTACCGAAGCATACAGAACGATCATGAACATGCAGATTTAGTTTTAAGGGAGGGGCCCGCTAATGGTAGATAAAATAATAGCCTGGTTCCGTTCACTGCCTAAAAGGCTGATGGATTGGTGGGAAAAATTCTCCCGCCGGCAGAAGATAATCATAGTGCTGCTTGCGGTTCTTACCGTAGCGGCTTTTGTCGGTCTGATAGTCTGGATCACCCGTCCGGAATATGTGAAGATCCACACCGCATCTTCCGCAAAGGAGGCGCAGGAAGTCATCGACCTGCTAGCCGGTGATGAGATACCCTATAAGACCTCGGAAGACGGCCTGACCATTTCCATCAACCGCAAGGATTACACCCAGGCAGTCCTTCTTCTTGGCAGCAACAGTATCTCCACGGATAATTATTCGATAGATAATGTTGTAGACGGCGGATTTTTCTCTACAGAAGCCGATACCCAGAAGAAATATAAAGTATATCTGGAGCAGGAACTGGAGGATAACATCCAGGCCATGGATTTCGTACGCACGGCGGATGTTAAGCTGAGCATACCCGAACAGAACGGTACACTTATCGCCCAGACAAGGGAAAGCTATGCGGCCGTTACCCTGGATCTCAGCGGTACCTGTGACAGTGATAAAGCAGGAGCTATCGCAAGGATGGTAGCCACTGCGCTTGGAAATGACACCACCAACAATATCAGTATCGTGGATACCAGCGGAAAGCTTCTGTATGCCGGAGCTGAGGAAAGCTCCTCATCAGGTACGTCTTCCGCTTACTATACGCTTGCGGACCAGCAGTCAAGAGCCGTGGAAGCGGATGTTAAACGTGCGCTCCTGGGTCTTAACCAGTTCTCCGGAATAGAGGTTGCGGCTCATGTAGTGATCGATACCGCAAATTATGAAGAGGTTGAGCATACCTATTCTAATACCGATACGGAGGGCGACGGCGTCCTGGCCAGCCGCGATACCTATCAGAGTACCAATCAGGGTACTACCGGCGGCGTTCCGGGTACCGATACCAACGGCGAGCAGCTTACAGGTTACGTCTATGAGAATCAGTCAAATACATCTTCGTCGGTCATAGAGACCAGTGAGGATTTCCTTCCCGATGAAAGGATAAGGACCACCACCAGACAGGCGGGGGATATCGACAGGGAGAATTCTTCCGTTACGGTTACGCTGCTCACATATAAGATGATCAATGAGGATGACATCCGTGAGGCCGGTGAGCTTGAAGGTATCACCTGGGAGCAGTACAAGCTGGCTAACGATATCCGCACGGAACTTCCCGTAGAGCAGAGCCTTATCATGGCAGTATCCAATGCATCGGGAATAGCCAGCGGAAAGATTTCTATCCTTTCCTATGAGCAGCCCTTCTTTGTTGATCATGAGGGCATGAACATCAAGCTTAACGATGTACTGCAGATAATACTCATCGTCCTTATCCTGGGACTCCTTGCATTCGTCATCCTGCGCAGCATGCGCCAGGCACGTGTTGAGGAGGCAGAACCCGAGATTTCCATAGACGATATCCTGCAGTCTACCATAGCAGATCAGGATCTGAACGAGATAGGTGTAGAGGAGAAATCCGAAGCACGTAAGATAGTTGAGAAATTTGTCGAGGACAACCCGGAACTTGCGGCAAATCTGCTGCGTAACTGGTTGAACGAGGATTGGAGTTAATAAATGGCTAACGACAACAGCTTGACCGGAATACAGAAAGCGGCGGTGCTGCTTATCGCGCTGGGGCCGGAGATGAGCTCCACTGTGTTTAAGCATCTTAAGGAAGAGGAGATAGAGGATCTGACCCTTGAGATCGCCAATACAAGGAGCATATCGCCACAGGTAAAGGAAGATGTCATAAATGAGTTTTATGAGATCTGTCTGGCACAGCAGTATATCGCAGAGGGCGGTATCGGCTACGCTAAGGAACTGCTGGAAAAGGCCCTGGGTACCGAAAAGGCCCTGGATGTCATCGGCAAGCTGACTGCATCACTGCAGGTAAAGCCTTTCGAATTTGTGAGAAAGACCGATGCTACGCAGCTTCTGTCTTTTATCCAGGACGAGCATCCCCAGACTATAGCTTTGATATTGTCATATCTGTCGCCTACGCAGTCGGCACTGATCATATCTGCCCTTCCCCAGGAGAATCAGGCAGAAGTTGCAAGGCGTATAGCGACCATGGACAGGACCAGCCCCGATGTTATCCAGGAGGTGGAACGTGTGCTGGAGAGCAAGCTTGCAAACCTGGTAAATCAGGATTACACCCAGATAGGCGGCGTGGATCAGGTAGTGGAGATCTTGAACTCTACAGACCGCGGTACAGAAAAGCATATCATGGAGATATTGGAGATAGAGGATCCGGAGCTGGCCGACGAGATCAGGAAGAAGATGTTCGTATTCGAGGATATCCTGCTCCTGGACAACAAGGCTATACAGCGCGTGCTGCGTGAAGTTGATAACGGTGATCTGGAACTGGCGCTCAAGGGTACCAATGAAGAGGTTCAGAATGCGATATTCACCAACCTCTCCAAGCGTCTGGCAGAGATGATTAAAGAGGATATGGAATTTATGGGCCCTGTGCGTATGAAAGACGTGGAAGATGCCCAGCAGAAGATAGTCAACGTGATCCGAAAGCTGGAGGATACCGGTGAGATAATCATATCCCGAGGCGGAGGTGACGAGGTAATTGTCTAATTTCATCAAGGGCGGCTACGTCAATGTTGAATCCGGGAAGAAGCTGACGATCAACTCAAACACCTTTGTTGAGAAGCGTCTTGAGGAACTGCGTGCCAGGATGGTCGAGGAGCCGGCGGAAGTCATAGAAGAGGGCTTCTCCGAAGGACTGGATCCGCTTCTGGTCGAGCGCCTTGTCACAGAGGAAGATGAGGGCGTGATCAAGGCCGGCAGTGCCGCCAGCCGCGAAGAGATCGACGCGATGATAAAAGATGCCAAAGCTCAGGCACAGGCAATATTGGATGATGCCAGGAAAGAGGCTGAACAGATAAGAGGCGCGGCCAGGGACGAAGGCCGTGATGAAGGATACAGGGAAGGCTGTAAGGAAGCTGAAGAAGAGTGCAGGCGCCAGTACCGTGAAAAGGAGCTGGAGTGCGAAGCAAGGGCATCTGCGGCAGAACGTGATTTCCAGAAAAGAAGCGAAGAGCTGGAACCTCTTCTGGTGGAAAAGATAAGCGGCATATTTGAGAGAGTAACGGGTGCCAGACTTGAGAATGACAGGGAAACGGTGCTGTACCTTCTCAACCGGGCACTGACCGGAGTGGACAGCGGGCGTAATTATGTGGTGCACGTTTCCTCAACGGATTATGAGAATGTTAAGGCACAGAAAGAACAGGTGGCAAAGGGAACAGGCATACTGCCGGAGAATTTTGAGATAGTAGAGGATTCGACCTTAAGCCCCAATTCCTGCCTGATAGAGAGCGAGGGCGGTATCTGGGACTGCTCCCTGGGCACCCAGCTGTCATTGCTTGTGCAGCAGCTTAAGATACTGAGTTATGAGTAACGGGGCGGGCAGTTGCTGCCCCGATTTCATTAAGTAACGCAATGTCATCCTGAGCGAAGCGAAGGATCTTTTGAAAAAACATGAAAGACATTAACCTGGAAAAATACGACGCAGCCGCCGAAAAACTCTATTACCGCAAGCTTGGCAAGATAGTCAATGTCGTGGGACTGACCTTGGAGAGTGCCGGCCCGGATGCCAAGATGGGTGATATGTGCAAGATCACCACAACGAACGGCAACGTCATTATGAGTGAAGTTGTAGGCTTTAAGAACAACATGACCCTGCTGATGCCTTATGAAAACACGGAGGGCATAGGCGCCGGCTGTGTTGTGGAGAATATGGAACGGCCGCTTTCCGTGCAGGTCGGGGAATTCCTGCTGGGGCAGATACTGGACGGACTGGGCAGGCCTATCAGCCAGTTTACGCCCACAGGCGAGACCTGGTACCCGCTGGATGCGAAGAGCCCCGATCCCATGACCAGGACCATAATAAATGAGGCACTGCCTCTTGGTGTCAAAGCGGTTGACGGCCTGATAACTGTAGGAAAAGGCCAGCGTATAGGGATATTTGCCGGTTCCGGTGTAGGTAAGTCCACGCTGATGGGCATGTTCGCCAGGAATACAAAAGCGGAGCTCAACGTTATCGCCCTCATAGGAGAGCGTGGCCGTGAGGTACGTGAGTTCATAGAAAGAGACCTTGGGCCGGAAGGCATGAAGCGCAGCGTTGTGGTCTGCGCCACTTCCGACAAGCCGGCACTCGAACGTAAGAAAGCTGCCCAGACAGCTACAGCCATCGCCGAATATTTCCGGAGCCAGGGCAAAGATGTCCTGCTTATGATGGATAACCTGACGCGTTTCTCCATGGCGCAGCGTGAGATAGGCCTGGCCACGGGAGAGCCGCCTGTTACCCGCGGATATCCCCCCAGCGTATATTCGGAAATGCCCAAGCTGCTGGAACGTGCGGGCAGGGACGATAAAGGTTCCATTACCGGATTGTATGCCGTGCTGGTCGACGGTGATGACTTTAACGAGCCTATAACCGATACCGCCCGCGGTATCCTTGACGGGCACATAATGCTGTCCCGCCGCCTTGGCGCAAAGGGCCATTATCCCGCCATAGACGTCATGCTCTCCATCTCCCGATGCATGAGCATGGTGACCGATAAGGAACACCGCCAGGCAGCCACAAAGCTTAAATCTGTCATGGCTACCTACGATGAGGCAGAAGACCTTATCAATATCGGAGCCTACAAGAAGGGCTCCAACAAGAACATTGATTACGCCATAGATAAGATAGATGCAGTCAATGACTTCCTCTGCCAGGACGTCAATGAGAAATTCGACTACGAGGAGACCGAGCGTCTGTTGGAGGGGCTCTTTAAATAAGGCCGGTCTGTACCGGCCGGCCGGCTTCCCCGCCGGTCCGGAAGGGCGTTTATCGCAGTGTCACAGGTATCAGTGCAGTCCGTCTTCGCTGTGCCTCCGCACTAAATTCGCGCACTCTGCCCTTAAACCGACTTGCCCCTTGAAACTCACTTGCTCACGCTAATTGCGTGAGCTGCGTAATAATTCAGCATACGCTGAATTATTACGGTTGCCGCTATGCATAATTCGCTTCGCGAATAGCGGCAACCACGCCAAGTGCTGCGGCAACGCTCTGCCGGATCTGCACTGATACCTTTACGCCTGCGATAAACGGCCGCAGTGGTCTCACGGGGAACCCGGCGCCCGTGATAGGGCCAGCCGGGGCTCCGTGAGCCACGGAGGCCGTAATACAACCGGGTAGGCCACGGAGACCGTAATATTATAGAGGAGAACAATGGCGAGATTCCGTTACAGGATGCAAAACATACTTGAGCTTAAGGAAAAGCTTGAGGAGCAGGAGAAGAACAACTTCGCTTCCCGCCGTGCGGCACTTACGGAGGAAGAGGATAAGATGGATGCTGTCCTGGCCAAACGTGATGCCATCGTGGCGGAGGGCAAGGCCCTGCGCCTTACGACGATAGATATAAATAAGATACGTGAGAACCAGCGTGCAAAGGAATATGTGGAGGAAGCGGTAAAGCAGCAGCGCGTAAAGGTGCGTATCGCTGAGAAGAACCTGGATGCGGCCAGGGTAAAGATGCAGGCCGCGATGCAGGAGAGGAAGATACACGAGAAGATGCGTGAGAAAGCCTTTGAACGTTTTGTGGAGGAGCAGAACGCGGAAGAGGTAAAAGAGATAGATCAGCTGACCAGCTATGTATACGGGACTAAGGAAGAAGACGATGAGTAGGAGGGCGGATCATGGCCGATGATTATAAAGCCGAACGGAAAAAGTTAGACGAAGAAAAGAAGAAACTGAAAAAAGAGCAGCTTGCCCAGCGAAAGGAAGCTAAGAAGCGTGCCAAGGAACTGGCTGACCAGGAATCCCAGCTTGAAGGGGAGACCGTCGGCGGCGGTATTTCCATGTTCTTTGTAACGCTCTTTATCATTGTGATCTGGCTGGCAATACTGGGCATACTTATAAAACTGGATGTGGGCGGCTTCGGCAGCGGCGTGCTGGCGCCCGTTATCGGCAATGTGCCCGTGCTCAACAAGATCCTGCCCAAGGATACCACTACAGAGACCGAGGATCTGGAGGCTTATTACGGCTATACTTCACTGGATGAAGCGGTGGACCAGATCAAGGCTCTTGAACTGGAGCTTCAGAGTGCGCGTACCGCAAATGCGGCTTATGCCGCTGATGTGACCCTCTTACAGGGCGAGGTCCAGAGACTGTCAACCTTTGAGCAGTCACAGGAGGAATTCCAGAGGATACGTACGGAGTTTTATGAGGAAGTCATATATGCCGATAACGGTCCGGGACCGGAGGAATACCGTAAGTATTATGAGCAGATAGATCCCGCAACGGCAGAGTATCTGTATCAGCTGGTGGTCAAGAGCACCAATGCATCGGCACAGATGGCAGACTATGCCTCAGCTTATGCAGCCATGCCGCCGGAGGAGGCTGCAGCTATCTTTAATACCATGGGCAATTCCCTTGAACTGGTGGGTGAGATACTCTGGTCCATGACCAGTGCACAGCGAGGTGCGATACTGGCGCAGATGGATGAGGATATCGCTGCACAGGTCACCCGTATCATGGATCCGCAGTAAGAGGGTTAAGATAATCCGTATATTGTCCGATAATCACATTGTAAACATCTAATGACACGAGGAGGATATCATATGACCATAGCACCGTTAATGGATACTCCCATGCAGGGCATGATGATGCCGAACCCTTCCACTGAAAATACAAAGGCAGGCGGCAAGGGCGACTTCATGCAGGCCTTCAGTAATGCTAAGGACAGCGTTAATACGGAGAAGCCAGTAAAGACGGAAGGAACCGGTGCAAAGGGAAAGGAATCCGGAAATGCGGCAATGGATGCCGCTAAAAGAAACAGAAGCGTAAATGAAAACCGTGCACAGAGAGTGCAGAATGACAGCAGTACGCAGAATACCTCCGAGACAACGGAGACTGAAAATGCGGCAGAAGAAGACGTGATGGCGACCATCGCTTCCAATGCACAGCAGCTGCTTAACGATATCATGGAGCTTCTGGGTGATATAACCATAGAAGGACTTGAGGATGCGTTGTCATCCCTTAATATGAATATGTCAGATATTCTTGCGGGCGGTGCGGGCAATATGCTCGTGGCACAGCTTTTCGGTGACGGGGATCTGGCGTCTCTTCTTGCGGACAGCGATCTGTCGGATATGGCTTCAAAGCTTAACGATCTTATAGCGGATGCGATGACCGATATTGAAAAGCTCATGCCCGGAGAAAATGCCGAGCGTCTTATGGGCCCGGCTCTTAATGATGCGATGAAGGAAGTGACTACTGCGGCGGCACAGAGCGTGGAAGAGATCGTCTCTGACGCGGTGATGCCTGTGGAAGCGCCCGAAGAGCCTTATTCACTGGGACAGGAGATAGATAACGGACAGAACGAAGCTGCGGCTGAAGAAGGCACGGTGCCCCGCAGGACAGAGAAGCGTGAGCGTACTGAGTTCTCTGAGATCAGGGAAGACCAGCCCGTATTTGTTCCTAATGCGGACCAGAATGCGGAAATATCTGCAGATGAGATCCGTGTGCAGACAGAGCAGCTCAGATATACTACCGATCCGCAGGAAATACTGGATCAGGTGGCAGATCAGATAAAGACCAATGTTAAAGAAGATATGAGCAGCCTTGAGATGGTGCTCCATCCCGCAAGCCTTGGCAACGTGGCACTTAACATTACCAGCAAGGACGGCAGCGTGAGCGCACAGTTTACGGCACAGAGCGAAGCTGTAAAGGCTGCACTTGAGAGCCAGCTTGCAGTACTTAAGGAAAACCTTGAACAGGCCGGCGTAAAGGTTACGGAAGTTGCAGTTACGGTCAGCAGCCATGCATTCGAGCAGAACCTCGAACAGGGTAATGACGGACAGAGCGAAGCAGAAGCCAGAGAGCAGGAGAGACTTCGCAGGGCAACAAGGCGTATCGATCTGGGACTGGACGGCGAAGAAGGCCTTGAAGGTATTGAAGATGCCGATGCGGTAACGATAGAGATGATGCAGGCCGACGGTAACCGCATGGATCACAGGATCTGACAGGAGGTATGGATTATGAGTTTGATGGCAGAATTCGTTGACGGAAAGTTCAACACAGAGACAGCGTCAAGTGCATCATTAAAGAGCGCACATGAAGATAAGAATAAATCCGGAGTGGACAGTGAGGCTTTCCTTACCCTGCTGGTAGCGGAAATGCAGAATCAGGATCCCCTGGAGCCCACCTCCAACACCGAGTGGATCAGCCAGTATGCTACATTCACGCAGGTCAGCGAGATCCAGTCCATCGGCGATGCCATGAACGGCGTTCAGGCTCAGGGCCTGGTGGGAAAGAATGTAATAATGAGAGTTACCGAATCCACCGGAGAGACCAATTACATAGACGGTATGGTCGAGCGTGTGGGATATGAAGAAGGCAAGGCATATGTATATATCAACGGTAATCCCTATTCGATAGATGACCTTGATACGGTCATCAGTGACCAGTATATGGCAGCACAGGAGAAGGTGGACCAGATCCGTGGTCTTATAAAGAAACTCCCTTCACTGCAGGAACTTACTATCAGTGATCAGGATACTGTAGTAGAGCTGGGCAAGATATTGTCAGGCATGAGCGATTATGAAAAGAGCTTTATCGAAAGCGATGCCATGGATGTGATCAACCAGTACGGAGAACGCATGCTGGCTATCGTAGCCGACAACAATGCACAGGAGAATGCCCAGACCATAAAGGAGGCGATGGAGCGCCTGCCTGATATCGACAGTATCGATCCTGCGGAGCATAAGGAACTCATCGAAAACTTAAAGGGTGCTCTTGATGAGCTTAATGATGCTGCAAAGGATTACCTTGGCCAGGATAACATAGATAAGATCGAAGCTTATTACGCACGCCTCATGGAATTGGAGGAGGCATGACCCCGGGAAGCGAAGAATCTTTTCTTTCCGCTATTAAGAAAGCTTAAAGCTCGTCCGATAAACTAAATGTAAGCGAGAGGAAGTTTTCTCAGGGAAGAGAAAATTTTGATAAGGGATTTCAAGCTCCTTTCGATATGGATACAAAACGAAAGGGGCTTTTTATGTGCCCCGGAATATAAAGGAGGAAATGCCTTATGATGAGATCACTTTTCGCCGGTGTTGCGGGATTAAAAACACACCAGATCAAGATGGACGTTATCGGTAACAATATTGCCAACGTCAATACAGTCGGTTATAAATCACAGTCTATAAATTTCGCAGAGCTTATGTATCAGACCACACAGAGCGCTTCCGGACCCAATGCGGACACAGGCCGCGCAGGTACGAACGCAAAGCAGATCGGTCTTGGTACCGTTTCGGCAGCTATCACCACCAATATGTCGGCACAGGGTTCATCACAGAATACAGGTAATGCATTTGACCTCCGTATCTCCGGTGATGCGTTCTTCGTCGTAAACGGCGGTTCCGGAAACATGTTTACCCGTGACGGTTCCTTCTACGTGGATGCAATGGGTAACCTTGCAATGAGCAGCAATGGTTACAACGTAATGGGCTGGCAGGTTGATGATAACGGCGATATCGTTCAGGATAACGTAAGCAAGCTTCAGATATTGAAGGCAGAAAACATGACCAGCGCACCTCAGGTTACCAGCCGTGCAAATATGAGCGGTATCATCGATAAGATGGATCCCCAGGTTATGGGCGACGGCAAGGTTGTAAACCTTCAGATCTACGATAACCTTGGCTACTCATATACCGCAAGATTCCTGGTACAGAGTACTGATGAAGAAGGAATGTACACTGTTACACTTGATGACCTGCGTGATGCCAATAATGATTCTGTTATCAAAGACACTACCAAGAAAGACGGTACTGTCGTAAAGGCTAAATATGATGCTAATATCTTTACCGGTACCGGATTTGAGAGAAAAGATCCCCCTACTTATACCAATCCCATCGCAAGGGCAAAGACATATACTCTTTCCGACAGATGGAAGGTAAATGCTGACGGTACCCTGGTAAGCAAATCAGATTCCAGTGTTACATTGGCACCGGGAAGTGATGCATATGCGGAAGCATGGGGATACAGTGAAGGTTGGGAGAAGTTCTCCAATCTGTTCTCCTATGAAAGAGATGCCAATGGGGATATCGTAAAGGATGCAGACGGAAATCCCACATATAAAAAACTTGGAGCCAGCCTTGCCGATATGATAGATGCATCGAGCGGTACCCTTAAAGTTGACGGATACTACGCCGAGGACGGCAAGGTACTGAAGATCAGTTACGATCAGATAAGCGGTGCTCTTCAGGGTATTGACGCTCTTAAGAACGATCTTAAGAATTTCTTCCTGAATGTTGAGCCTCTTGAGGAAGGTGCCGACAATCCCTTCTCAATGAACTCTGCACAGGGCGAAGACCAGGGCAAACCCGGTATCGCGGTATACATGGATCAGACGACCAACGTTAACAACGAGAAGAAGTCAACCATAGGCGCACTCAGCGGCGATGCCGACGGATTCGGAACCGGCTGGGCGGTAGGTGCCATGACAGGCGTTTCCATCCAGGGTGACGGCAAGATCTACGGCGCATATGATAACGGCCAGACAAAGCTCCTCGGACAGATAGCTGTTGCAAAGTTTGCGAATGCTACAGGTCTTGAGAAGATGGGTGAGAACCTCTACGCTGCAACGCTTAACTCCGGACAGTTCGACGGCGTGGGCGTTGACGTAACCGCAGACGGCGGCAAGGTTTCCACCGGTATCCTGGAAATGTCAAACGTTGACCTTTCCACAGAGTTTACCGAGCTGATCACCACCCAGCGTGGTTTCCAGGCAAACAGCCGTATAATCACCGTATCCGATACACTGCTTGAGGAACTGGTGAACCTTAAGAGATAATGACTGAGGTATAACAGATACCCCGAGGGTTCCTCCTCGGGGTTTTCTTGCTTTTGTGTCATCCTGAGCGCAGCGAATAAGTGAGATAGGAAATCTTTGATTTCCGTGATCGAACTTATGCCGTAGCTGGATCTTTACAAAGGGGTTAACATAATATGATCGAGCTTAACAAGATAAACGGCAATACGATACTCATCAACTGTGACCTTATAGAATACGTTGAGGAGACGCCGGACACGGTAGTTACATTGACTACAGGGCGTAAGTTAATAGTAAAAGAGAGTAGACAAGAGATAAAAAATCTTGTAAAATGCTATAAGCAGGAAATATATCATGGATGATAACACGGGGCCACAGGAAGGGTCACTGTGTGTTTACTTATGTTTACTGCAAAAGCCTAGTTATGGATAAGGACAAAGGATCATGGATTTAGCTTCGATAATCGGTCTTGCAATGTGCGGCGTTCTGGTGGTGTTTGGTATCGTTTTCGATGCCAAGACGGGAGTGAATTTTGCCTCACTGGTGAACTTTCTGGATGTTCCTTCTGCGATCATTACCTTCGGTGGTGCATTCATGTGTATCATGGCCGGTAATACCATGAGCGATTTCATTGCCGGGCTTAAGAGTTTCGGTGTTATCTTCAAGCCGCCCCAGGCTGATCCCGTTGGTACTATAACAAAGATAATCGAGCTTTCCAACGTTGCACGTAAGGAAGGCCTTCTGGCTCTGGAAGAAGGAGCCGGCGATATAGACGATCCCTTCCTTAAGAAGGGCATAATGCTCGTTGTCGACGGTACAGATCCCGAGCTTGTGCGTGATATCATGGAGAATGAGCTTGGCGCTATGGAAGACCGCCATAAGGCCAAGAAAGGTTTCTGGGAAGGTGTTGCAGCCATGGGACCCGCCTGGGGTATGATCGGTACCCTGATCGGTCTGGTTAACATGCTTAAGGCTCTGGATGATCCCAACGCCATCGGCCCTGCTATGGCCGTTGCGTTGCTGACCACCATGTACGGTTCCATGCTGGCTAACTGGATATGTGCCCCCATCACTTCCAAGATGGGTGTATATAACGGCATAGAGGCCGGAGTTAAACAGATAATGATAGAGGGGCTGCTCTCGATACAGGCCGGTGAAAATCCCCGTGTTATCGAAGAGAAGCTTAAATCCTTCCTTGCACCTGCAGACAGACCTACAGGTGAGGATAATGGTGAATAAGAGGTAAAGCAAGTTGGCTAAGAAGCAGAAAGTAGAAGAAGCGCCCGCCGGATCGCCGGCGTGGATGGCCACATTCTCAGACCTGATGAACTTACTACTGTGTTTCTTCGTGCTCCTGTTCTCGATGAGTTCTATCGACCAGAAGCGGTGGGAGGAAGTGGCAGCAAGTTTTAATGCGACTTTCAGCATATTTTCCGGAGGCGCTCAGGCCATAGGTGACGGCATACTTATAAGCAACGGCGTGAGCCAGCTGAACCAGCTGGATGATTATATCAATTCTACCGGTAAGACTGCAGAAGATACCGATGCTCCCAA
The DNA here is from genome assembly GCA_017539565.1 of Lachnospiraceae bacterium. Taxonomy (GTDB): domain Bacteria; phylum Bacillota; class Clostridia; order Lachnospirales; family Lachnospiraceae; genus NK4A136. The sequence continues at coordinate 6,779 of JAFYCS010000042.1, read as the reverse complement.
GGAGAACATCATGGAGGAGGCCGAGAAGCAGAAGATGGCTGCCTCCGAGGAACTTGAGGAGAAGGTGAGCGAAGCTGTCAGCGAGGCGGGACTTGATGAGCTGGTTGAGCTTTCATACACTTCACAGTATGTAGAGTTGACCCTGAACGGTGCGCTTTTGTTTGAATCGGGCAGCGCCACTCTCAGTGCGGAAGCGGGAGCGGTTCTTGATCAGGTGGGGCTGATACTTGAACGTTACGCTGATTCGACCATTGAGATCGAAGGCCATACGGATTCCGTGCCCATGAATTCGGCCAAGTATCCCAGTAATAATGAGCTTTCGGATGCTCGTGCACTTTCCGTATTCTATTATCTGATAGAGCATACAAGTTTGAATCCCGCTACCGTTAAGCACAGCGGCAGAGGCGAGTATAATCCCATCGCGGATAATTCCACTGCGGAAGGCAGGGCACTTAACCGCCGTGTGGAGATAAAGATATATAATTCGCTCAGCGAATAAAAGGGGGGCTTATGAAAAAGAATCTTATATCAATACTTATACTTTCGCTGTTGGTTGTGAATCTCGTCATGACATCGATCATGCTTTTTTCCGTTATGGGTACAAATAAACGCACCGCTGAGATAGTGACCGATATCGCGGGTGTGCTGAGCCTTGAGCTGGGTACGGATGCCGGCGGCCAGACCGGAATGCCCAGTCCCGAAGACAGCGAATATTACACCATTCCCGATATGACCATTACCACACGTAAGGCAGAGGGCCAGGAAAAGGACCAGTACTGTATCATCGGTATCACACTGGCGATCAACAAGACTCATGAGAAATATGCGACTTACGGCGGAGAGGCTATGGCCAACTATGAAAAGCTTATACAGAGTGAAGTTATAAGCGTTATCAGCCAGTATACGGCTGATGAGATCAAGCTCATGCAGAGCGATATCTGCGATGAGATATTAAAGAGAGTGCAGGCACGTATAGGTTCCGATGTGATCTATAACGTAAGCATAAGCAATATAATGTTCGGATAAGGAGCGGATAATTGGGTGACATACTCTCCCAGGAGGAGATAGATAACCTATTAAAGGGGCTCACAGACGGCTCGGTTGACGTAGATGATATAAAGAACCAGGATGACCGCGCGGTAAAGAATTACGACTTTAAGCGGCCGGCCAAGTTCTCAAAGGAGCATCTGCGCACTCTGGAGCTGATATTTGAGCATTACGGACGTCTTTTATCCACAAACCTGCCTGTGTATCTGAGAAAGAACGTGCAGGTCAGCGTGGTCAGTTCGGAGACGGTCACTTTTAACGAGTTCACGAATGCGCTCTCAAACCCTGTTGTCCTGGGCATCGTGAATTTCCAGCCCTTAAGCGGAAATATACTTATCGACCTTGGGGCTAATGTGGGCTTCTCTTTTATAGACAGGATGCTGGGCGGACCGGGACAGCCCCTGGAAAAGGTAAGGGATTTCTCGGAGATAGAGATGAACATCCTTTACAAGCTGGTTACCATTTCGTCACAGCTGCTCAGGGAACCCTGGCGTAACGTGCTTGAAGTGGAGCCTGTACTGGAGCGCATTGAGACAAATACACAGTTTGCGCAGATCATCGCGCCAAACGAGATGATAGCCATAGTCACCCTGAATATCAAGATGGGTGAAGTAGAGGGCTTTTTGAACATATGTATACCTTACATGACCATTGAGCCCATTATAGATAATCTGAACACAAAGTTCTGGTTCACCAGCATGGTAAATTCCGATTCCGGCGATCACAGGCTGGATATCGAGAACCTGCTGCGTAAGGTCGACGTACCTGTCAAAGCCGTGCTTGGCAAGAGCCAGATCGCAGTCAGCGATTTTCTCGGACTGCAGGTGGGCGACATTATACGTCTTGAGCGCAGGGTGGATAATGAGCTGGATGTATATGTCGGTATGTATAAGAAATTCTCTGCTGTACCCGGTACGGATCACGACCGCTATGCGGTAAGAGTCACCAGCGTGTACAGAGAGGATGATGATCTGAAAGAAGAGGATGCAGCGGCTGATGAATAGAGCGGCAGCCGTAAATCATTTTAAGAGAGGATAAACTTACAATGGATGGAATGCTGTCACAGGACGAGATAAACGCACTCCTGAGTGGTATGGACTTAAGCGGAGACGACGGCGGTGACGCAGCCGGTTCCGGCAGCGGTAAATCCGAGCCGGATCAGAGCCTTTTGTCCGATGTAGAAAAGGATGCCATAGGCGAGATCGCCAACATCAGTATGGGTACATCAGCCACCACGCTTTTCTCGCTGGTGAACCAGAAGGTAAACATCACTACACCCAGGGTTACGATGGCTAACTGGGATACCGTACTTGCGGATTATCCTGCGCCCTGTGTTTTTGTTGAGATACAGTATACCGTGGGCCTGACGGGTTCCAATATACTGATCCTTAACGAAAGAGATGTTAAGATAATCACCAACCTGATGATGGGCGGTGACGGTTCCGATACGGACGGTGAGCTGGGAGAGATGCATTTATCGGCGATCTCCGAGGCTATGAACCAGATGATGGGATCCTCCGCGACATCGCTGTCTTCGATGATGAATATGAAGATCGATATCAGTCCACCCATCGCCAGCCTTGTCAAGGTCAACGAGCTTACCGACGGCCGCAGACAGGATCCGTTTACAGAGGATACATTTGTACAGATAGAGTTCCGTATGCAGATAGGGGATCTGATCGATTCTACCATCATGCAGCTCTATCCTATTTCATTTGCAAAAAATCTTTACGAGCAGTTTACAGGCGGTGTCATGGGCGGAAGTACCCCGGCACCGGAGAGTGTACCTGCGCCTGCCTCCATACCGGAGAGCAGCGTGACTCCTCCGCCTGCACCTGCACCTGCCGCAGCGCCTGCGCCTGCAGCAGCACCCGATCCGTATGCTTATCCGCCTACGGCACCTTATCCGGCACAGCCTTATCCGCAGCCCATGCCTATGCCGGCACCGCAGATGAACGTGCAGCCGGCACAGTTTTCCGCATTTACGCCGGAAATGGCAGCCATGATAGGTCAGGAGAATATAAACCTGATCATGGATGTGCCCCTGGAAGTTACGGTAGAGCTGGGACGTACATCCAAGACCATACACGATATCCTGGATTTTGCACCGGGTACCATCATAGAGCTTGAGAAGATCGCAGGTGAACCCATAGATGTGCTGGTAAACGGCAAGTTCGTGGCCAAGGGAGAAGTTGTGGTCATTGAAGAAAGTTTTGGTGTAAGGATTACGGAGATCATAAAAGACTGATGAGATATGCTGCGTTAGAAACAGCAAATATGTTGCTTAAACTTAAGGAGACCACTGCCGGGTCATCCGGCGGCAATGCGGTAAATAATTTTGCCCGCTTTGTGACGATGCTCATCATCTTCATACTCGTCCTGGTCGTCACCTATTATACAACGCGTTTTGTGGCCGGAGCCAAGAAGGGATCCTTCAAGACGGGAAATATGGAGATCCTTGAGATCCTTCAGCTTGGTAACGGCAAATATTTACAGCTCCTGCGTCTGGGCAGCCGATATGTGGTTGTTGCCGTGACAAAGGAGCATGTTGAGCTTTTAACGGAGCTCAGCAGCGATGAATATGTCAAGGCTTCATCAGAAGCCGGCGGCAGCTTTAAGGAGATCCTGCTTAACAGGATGAAGAGCGGCATCGGCGCGCTTAAGGAAAACAATGACAAAGAGGGCAGTGATGAATAAGCTTTTCCGAAGAATCTGCCTGCTGTTTCTGACAGCCCTTATAGCACTGGCTCTGCCACTGCGTGCGTATGCAACGGATTCCGATGATAACGGCGATACCGACGAGCGTACCTATGCGGAGGAGCCCGGGGATTCCGACAGCGGCAGTGACCTGTCATCACCTAATATAGGCAACAGGGTAACAATAGAATTAAACGACGGAAACGGTTCCGTGAACGGGGCTTTGCAGATAGTGCTGATACTTGCCGGCATGTCTTTGCTGCCCTTTTTACTGCTTACCGTAACCAGTTTTACACGTATCATAATCGTACTGCATTTCACTAGGCAGGCCCTCAATACACAGACGGCGCCGCCCAATATGGTGCTCATAGGTATAGCGTTATTCCTTACTATTTACATCATGAGCCCTACTTTTACGGCTATCTATACCGATGCCATAGAGCCCATGAACAACGGCACCATACAGGCTGCAGAGGCCCTGGAAAAGGGTATACAGCCTCTGAGGGAGTATATGTATCCCCAGACTGAGGTTGAGGATGTTACGGTCTTTTTGGAGATAGCGGGATATACGGATTGGAGCGGAGAGCCCGATGATGTGCCTCTGCAGGTATTGATACCCGCCTATGTGATGAGTGAACTAAGGACCGCTTTTATCATCGGTTTCCTGATATACGTGCCGTTTTTGATAATAGACATGGTTGTATCGTCGGTGCTCATGAGTATGGGTATGATGATGCTGCCGCCCACTACGATATCGATGCCGTTCAAGATACTGCTTTTCGTTCTTGCGGACGGCTGGAACCTGATCATAGTCAATCTGGTGCGGTCTTTCTATTAGCGCCGGTTGTGAGGTGAACAATGACTGTAGATCTTGTCACACAAATAATGGCTGATGCCATGTATACCGTACTGATAACAGCTCTCCCTCCGCTGCTCATTTCCATGGTGGTGGGTCTTTTGGTAAGTATCTTTCAGACCGTAACTTCCATACAGGAGCAGACTCTTACTTTTGTGCCTAAACTTCTGGCAATCTTCCTGGTACTGATGATCGGCGGCGGCTGGATGCTGAATAACATGATCACCTTTATGGTAAATCTGTGGTCTGATTTTTCGGTGTACATACATTAGGTGAGCTATGGACCTGACGTTTTTTGACCTGTCATTTCCGATCGAGGAGCTTGAGTACTTCCTGCTGATACTGACCAGGGTATCGATGTTCGTTTTCGCGGCACCCTTCTTCGGGAGGGCTGAGGTACCGCAGCAGCTGAAGGCGTGTTTTTCGCTGGTGCTCAGCTTTCTGCTGTACGAGGCGATAACACCCCATGTATATGTGCAGTATATCACGATCCTTGATTATTCGATCATAGTCTTAAAAGAAGCGGTGACGGGACTCATGATAGGACTGGCTGCAAACTGGTGTATGCAGATAGCGGCTTTTGCGGGACAGATCGTTGATACGAATATAGGCCTATCCATGGCGTCGCAGATCGATCCGACCACACAGATGAACGTGATCGTTACCGGCCAGTATTACCAGTATGCATTTATGCTCATCTTTATGATCACCGGTATGCACAGATGGCTGGTGCGTGCACTGGCAGAGAGTTTTACGCTAATAGGCTTAGGCAGGAGTGTATTTGACCTGGAAGCCATGTACGGTACCTTTATAAGTTTTATGGCGGAATATGTATCCCTGGGCTTCCGTATAGGACTGCCGCTGTTCTGTGTGACACTCCTTACAAACGGCCTTCTGGGAATTATGGCAAAGGTATCGCCGCAGATGAACATGTTTGCTGTAGGTATGCAGATAAAAGTGCTTATAGGTCTGTCGATAATGGTCGTGACAGTAAGGATGCTGCCGGATGCAGCGGATCTGCTGTTCGTACAGATGAAGACTTTGATGGTATCCTTCATACAGGCAATGGGAGGGACGGCGTGACATTACTTAAACCCCTTCGTCTGGCATATGACCTGCAGTTCTTTGCAAAGGAAGGCCCCGGTGGAGAGAAGACCGAGGAACCTACCAGTAAAAAGCTGGAGGATGCGCGTAAGGAAGGGCAGGTGGCCAAGAGCCAGGAATTCGCCCAGAGCCTTACGCTGCTGGTGCTGTTCCTTTTGCTGAGGATATGGACATCCACCCTGGCAAGACAGCTGGGAGAACTGTTCACCGGTTTTTACGGCAGGATACCTTATTTTGTAAAGCTGCCCTCTTATCAGGACAATCATCGGGAATATTCGGAACTGCTGAATATAGGGCTTTTAAGAACTTTGATAATCATCCTGCCTTATCTTCTGGCCGGCTTTGCCGTAAGCTTTATAGCGGATCTGGTCCAGGTCAGGTGGAAGCCCACATCAAAGCCGCTCAAGCCCAAGTTCAGCAAGCTGAATCCCATCAGCGGCATCAAGAGGATCTTTTCCGTCACCAAGCTTGTGGAATTGCTTAAATCCATTATAAAGCTTGTTGTTATAGGGATAGTGATCTATAATGAGATAAAGGAGCAGTGGCCGCTTTTATACATCCTGTATGATATACCCATGATGCAGGGAATAGTGATGGCAGGCCAGGTTCTTGTCGATATAGGTTTTAAGATAGCGCTGGTATTCATAATGGTGGCATTTGCGGATTTCGCATTCCAGAAATGGAAGTTCCACCAGGATATGAAGATGACCAAGCAGGAAGTCAAGGAAGAGTATAAGTCTACCGAAGGTGATCCTGCCATCAAGGGAAAGATCAGGCAGAGGATGCAGGAAGCTTCCAGACGCCGTATGATGCAGTCGCTGCCCAAGGCTGACGTAGTCATCACCAACCCCAGCCATTACGCCGTGGCGCTGCGATATGATAAGGAGCAGGCCGAGGCGCCTTATGTGGTAGCCAAGGGTGCCGACTATGTGGCACTTAAGATAAAAGAAGCAGCTAAGGAACACAATATAGAGATAGTCGAGAACAAACCGCTGGCGCGTTCTCTTTACGCAAACGTAGAGATAGGTGAGGAGATCCCGGAAGAACTCTACGTTGCCGTAGCCGAAGTCCTCGC
>JAFYCS010000041.1 GCA_017539565.1 Lachnospiraceae bacterium | reverse complement strand
CCGGGGCCATAGCTGATATGCACTACCCTTTCCCCTATCACAAGTACAAAATCGCTTTTCAGCTTCTCATTACTTACCGTCTCAAAGGGCATCCTTTTGATGGATACCTTTATATCTTCAGGCTTCTTCTCTGCCTTCTTACCGGGTACATCACCTATCTCTCTGATAAACCGTGAGGTTTCCTCCTCTATCCTGAATATGACCAGCTCATTCTTCGCTCTTGTCATGCCCACATAGAACAAGCGGCGCTCTTCCTCAAACTGCGCCCAGTCCTCAGGCGTAGCCGTGCCCTGTACCGGGACAGCTGACGGGAACTGCCCGTCATATACATCCATCAGATATACACAGTCATACTCCAGCCCCTTTGAAGAATGGATGGTAGACAGGATAAACGGACAATCATAATTCCCCGGTCTGTCCTTTAACATATTTCGGAGCTGATCAAGTCTTGCCAGATATGACTTTACTGATGCTTCCGGATACGCCAGCTGTTTAAGTATAAAAAGCTTTCCCGGATCGATACTCCCTCTCTCAAGGTATTCAAGATACCCCATAGGCTTTTCGATCCTGAATATGGCCTTTGCAGGCGCCTCACGCAACATTGTCTTCAGATTAGTTGAGAGTCCCTTACAGTTACCAATTATCCTCCCGTTAATGGCCGCGCTGTACTCTGCGGCATCCAGAACAGGAATATGCTTTTCTCGGCTGATCCGACACATGGTCTCTGCCTGATCCTTACGCAGATACGTCTTGCATTTATAATAGATCTTCATAAAGAGTTCTGTATCATAAGGATCAAAAGCAAAGCGCATTATATTTGTCACATCGCTGACTATCCTGTTGGTAAAGAAGGTCATATCCACGCTGCGAATCCTGTACGGTATGCCCTGCCGGTCCAGCTGGTCGATCAGCGGAAGCGCACTATCATTATCACGGTACAACACTGCCGTCTGCATCGTACAGCCATCAGCCACCTTCAGGAGATAGTTGTACTGCCCGGCCCTTTTCTTTATATCGACATACCGTATATCCGCCTCAGGTCCGCGTACCGAAACCATGTGTTTCTCGTGCCGTGCCTTATTATGCTGTATGAATACATCCGCTGCAGCAACGATCTTTGCATTGGAACGGTAATTCTGATCCATAACAAGAACACGTGCACCGGGATGATCTTTTTCAAAGTTTAACAACGCTTCCGGATAAGCTGCACGGAACCCGTATATGCTCTGATCCTCATCACCGACCATGAACAGATTACCGTTATCCCCGGCCAGCAGCTTTATTATCATATGCTGGATCTTTGATGTATCCTGTGCCTCATCCACGCATATATACCGGTACATGTCCCTGTAATATGCCAGCAGATCCGGATACTTTAAAAGAAGGCGGTAGCCATAGACCATCTGATCATCATAATCCATCTGACGGTTAGATCTTAGATATGCATTATATTCCCGGTATGTATCCAGCAGCGGCAGCTTCTGTTCTTCCCCTAACGCATTTATCTCCTCCTCTGAAAGCATCATGTTCTTGCAGTAGGTGATGAGGGATTTTACTCCCTTGATCTCACTTTCCGTGGGATACTCATCAAGCTTCTTCTTAAGGATATCTGTGAGGGTCCTTATCAACGCGCCCTCGTCCGAAACCAGCTCAAACGGCGGTTGGCCTATCATCTCGCCACAGCGCATTATCACTTTGGCGCATATGCCGTTTATCGTCCTGAACTCCAGCCTTCCGTGCAGTTCTTCCCCAAAGATGCTCTCAAAACGCTTTGACATATCCTGTGTAGCAGATACCGTATAGGTAAGCGTCAATATCTCTTCCGGCTGGATCCCCGCACAGTAGATCATATATCCAAGGCGGTTCACAAGAACGGTAGTTTTACCGCTTCCGGGTACAGCAAGAAGAAGTACAGCACCATCCACCGCCTGTACTGCTTCCAGCTGCTTATCATTCAGATGTTTTGTGTATCTGTCAAAAAACTCCTGTTTATCCATCCCTTAATCAGCCAATGATCTTGTTCCTGTTGATGCTATCTTAAAGAAATCCGCGTCATTCATAAACCCGTTGTCAGCTTATAGGCACATTGTCATATATGGCGGAATACAGATTATATCATCCTTAATGTTCAGATTCTTTGGATGTATGATATAAGCACCACCCATTCTCTTTCCGTACGCTTCCTTGAATTTTGTTAATGACTTGGTTGTGTATCTTTTCCCGGATTTCACTTCTATCGGGAAGAATTTATATTTCAGTTTGCTGTTATTGGATATCAGGAAGTCGATCTCTATATCATT
>JAFYCS010000040.1 GCA_017539565.1 Lachnospiraceae bacterium | reverse complement strand
TTAAGCTCCGCGGGTAAGTTCGTACTAAATTCGGCTATGCCTCATTAAGTACTCACTTAGGCCCCTCCTTAAGATTCTACCATCCCTGCTCCATTAACCATTTATTCAGCTGGCGCTCGCGCTGAGTCAGGTCGGATTCATCCGTAAGCTTGCCAAGTTCCATGGTTCCCTCTATATGACCGTCGATCAGATATAACACCTTATCACTGGCTGCGGCGACACGTGCGTTATGTGTAACCATCATTATCGCAGTTCCTTCCCTGTTCACATTTACCAGCTCGTTTATAACCTCACCTGCAGCTTTGGAATTAAGTGCACCTGTAGGCTCATCCGCAAAGATCACTTTGGGGTGGTTTATGAGTGCCCTGCAAAGGCAGGCTCTCTGAAGCTGTCCGCCGGAAACCTCATTTATCTCGTTATCCGCTATCTCCATAATTCCCAAGCGGCGCATCAGCATCTCTGCTTCTTCACGGACTTTCTTCCTGTCTTCAAGTCCGGCGTGAAATCCGGGAAGCAGTATATTATCAAGTATGCACAGTTTCCTCATCATGTACATCTGCTGGAAGATAAAGCCCATGCTGACCAAACGGAGCTTTGCCATCTCTTTTTCATTCAGTCCCGTATAAGTCTTTCCCATAAAGCTTATTTCTCCTGCAGTGGCCCTGTCCATTCCGCTTATGGTATAGAGCATAGTGGACTTGCCGCTTCCGGAAGGTCCCATGATGGTCACGAACTCACCCTCATCTAAGGTAAAGTCGATGTTTCGCAGGACGTTGTTGCTGTATTTGTTTACTATGTAGGTTTTGCAGAGACCTTTTACATCTATCAACGGTTCCATTTTTATTCCTCCCTTATATTCCACAGATTGATACTCTTTACCTTCATCAGACATATACGCATGATCACTACTCCTATGACCATAATGATCGCGGGTATGATAACAAAGTTCTCAAGCAGATCGGGCACAAGGTGCACTCCGGTATTACCGAATATCTCAAATACTCTGCCCGCCAGAAGATCCGCTCCTATGAACTCCAGCACATATCCCAGCAGTATGGAGATCACAAGTATCATCACCATCCTGATCATCTGCCACTTCCTGATATCTTTATCAGAGAATCCCACACATTTAAGCATTGCGATACCGGGAGTCTCGCTGCTCAGATCCACCGTTGTATAAAGCGTTGTGTTGAGCGCCATTATAAATGCCACGATCACAATGAATATCAGCTTAAGAGCGTCTACTGTATTTGTGATATAACTGAAGTTACTCCTTACCGAATCCTCAAAACTGTAAATATAAGCCTCTCCGAATCTTTCCTTCAGCCGCTTTATTATCGCCGGGTGTTCCGACTTTGGCGCATCCAGATGTATATTGGTCATATTCAATGAAGAATCTACTGCTCCGCTATACTCTCTTCCGGCTATCAGTTCGGGGTATCCTTCCTCCATCATGTCGAAAAAACCTGTGATGATAAACTCTCTTTGTACTGTATGATATGCTATATGATCATCGTCAAACTCATCCAGCTCAAGCGTTATGGTATCACCTATCTTAAAACCTTCTTTTCTTGCAGTGAAATAACTCATTGCAACTTCATTAGCATGGATAGGAAGCTTACTGCCTTTCTTAAGCTTAAAGCCTTCATTATAGGTATCGCCGAACCAGAGCCTGCATCCTATATCATCTTTACCATTCATTATGATATTTGCTGCAGCACCTTTCATATACCGTACGCTCATGGCGATCCCTTCATTGTTAACATCTTCAACAAAGGCATTTATGGCACCTTCGTAATCCCCGCCTTTCTGATAATAATAATCAGCCAGCTCTCCGCTGATATAGAATACGAAATCCCTCTCCGGCCGCAGGAAGCACTTCTGATAATCCGGGCTTAAAACCGTACTCTTTATATTGAATACTGTAAGAAGTATCGCCGCTGCCAGCATGTAACTTATGATCAGGAAAGAGTATTTCGCAAAGCTGTTGGCCATATCTGCCAGTGCAAGAAACGCCGGAACCTTACTCTTCTTTGACCGGTAAAGATCCACACGGTTAAACTTATCAAAACGCTCGCCGATATTCTTACCGTGTATTGCCTCTACAATGGATATCTTCCTGATACGCCTCATCATCACTGCAGAAAATGCTATGATCAGAACGACGATACCAAGCGATACTATAAGACCTGTTTTCTGTATCATAAAACGGTCCCTGGTTATCATATTTGCACAGAATTTCCTGAGTATAAATCTTGCCAGCGGCTCTCCTGCAGTTATCCCGGCTATGCCGCCTATCACCGCAAAGGTTATATAGGTCGCGGCAAACATCCAGCGGTAACGGAAGGAATCAACTCCTATCGCGCGCATCATGCCTATCTCTTTTTCTTCCTGTTTTATGGCTGCCATCATCATATATCTGATAGTTATCAGCATGATTATGATGATCATTATGCTCATCACCATCAGGAAATATGATATGACCACTAAAACAGTATAGTCGGGATCTATCTCGGGAGTATACTCATACGTATTGGCTGCGAACACCGCCGGTTCATCATCCAGGGTCATCTCGTACATATCATACTGGATACGCTTTGCATATCCGATACTTCCGGCTTTCAGGATCAGTTTAACCGTCCGCAACGGTTCATCTGCTTTCATCCTCTCAAAGTCCGGGCCTGATATTATCACTTCTTCGCAGCCCATATCAAAGGGAGTCTTATAGATCTGCGCCACTGTAAAACTGTATATCCTTCCCAGCTGGCTTGTGATCCTTATCTCATCACCCTTTTTTATCCCCGCTATATCCGAAAGATTATAACTTATGGCAATGCTCCCGGACTCCAGCGAAAAGCGCTTGTCCTCATCGTTGTATAAAAGGTTCACCCTTGAAGATGCTGTTGTCAGATGGATACTTTTATGATAAGGAAAGCTGTCATCACTTGCAAAGACACCGTTTACGGAAAACTCCCCGTCTCCTATCTTAATGAATTCCTTAAGCTCTCCTTCTTCCACCATGCTGCTCTGTTCCATCCAGTCAATGAGCAGCTGTTCTTTTTCCTCCATCCTTCCCATACCGGTATTAATATTTACGACGATATTGGCGATATTGCAGATCTTATCGGTACGCCCCCTGCCCACCAGTTCCATATACATGAGATTTGCCGCAACGACAGATATTATCGATGCACTGATAATGAAAAAGAATAATATGATGTTCAGACCCTTATGTGCCTTCAGGTCATTTTTTAACATTTTAAAAAACATGCCACGATCTCCCTTCCTGATGGTGAGATTGTAGCATGTTTCATATTTTCCAATCTTTAAGAAACTATTAAAGTTATCTTTTCCCTATCCGATCAGCTTAAGGAACAGATACTGTACCACACGTGACAGTGCAAAGGCTGCTATCAGAGCAGCTATACTCATAACCCAGTACTGTACACCGCTGTATTTAAAACCTTTCCAGCACTTGTATACCCGGACCAGAGCCAGAAGATAGAATGCAAAAAACGGGATCATTACCAGCGCCAGCAGTTTATATGTGAACAGCATGAAAATGAAAAATCCGACGATGGTGCCCGCCCATAACTTCATAAGAGAATCCTTCGGATGCTTATCCGTTACTTCCAGCGTCCTTTCGGATACTTCATCTACGTTTATATAGATTTTTTTGAAATTAAAGGTAAAAGGAAACTCATAATCCTTCAGCGCCTTTACCTCATAATCGGTATCATCTCCCCAATTTCCCATTTCCGGCTCTCCTTCTATATATGGTGTTCCTCTATTATAGCTTCATATCATGCCGTCTGCAAGACATAAAGCTGTATTGCCCGTATATCAATCATTTGCTGATTTACCATTTATTTAAACAGGTTGACAAAAAACCCTTTTCAAGGCACAATATAATGTAGATGTTTGTCGTTTACAGCGGAGGGTTACGTTATGGATCATCAGGCTATCGTAGACAGTTATGAGCAATTGGCTGTAGTCGTTTCCGTCAATCTGAGCGGAGGTGAGGACTACGGCGTTTTCAGGCTGGTAGCCGCAAACGACCTCTATAAAAAGGCTATACTTGACCGCGGAAAAGAGTTTGTACCCAACAAGCTCTATACAGATTACATGGACAGGGATCTTAACTTCGAAAACCTCTGCATGAACTGTATAATAGAGAAAAAACCCATCCATTCGTATGTAAACGCCCCTGTATTTAATGCCTGGCTTTCATTATTTGCGCTGCCTCTGCGTTCCGGCGAAGACGGTTTGAGCTATTGTCTGTTCTCCTATGACATGGATGAAAATGTTGATGCAGATAAGCTTGCCGATACTTCCGGCGAGTCGGCCGGACAGGTTCTTAAAACCTGTATACGCCTGCGTGAGACCGACGATTTCAATGAAGCCATGGATTCCATAATCTGCGATATCCGCGAAATGTGTGACGCTGACCGCTGCTGCATACTTCTTACCGATTTTAACAAACGTGTATGTTCAGTATTATGTGAAGATATCCGCGGCGGATGCGGCCTGCTTCCCATGGACACGTATATCAGTGATGATTTCTTTAATATCGTAGAATCCTGGATCGATACCTTAAACGGCAGTAACTGCATCGTTGTCAGCGACGAGAGAGAATTTAATGTCTTAAAAGAAGTTAATCCGGAGTGGGCAGCTTCTCTTGAACACGGCGGCATAAACAGCGTAGTTTTATATCCGCTTAAATCAAACAATGAAATATTGGGCTTTATCTGGGCCGTTAATTTTGATACCGAAAAAGCCATTGCCATAAAGGGGATCCTGGAAGTTACCACCTTCATACTCTCCGGAGAACTGGCTAATAAACAGCTGTTTGAAAGAATGGAAAGAATGAGCCGTACAGACCTGCTTACCGGCGTGTATAACCGCAACGCCATGAACAACCGTATCGACTCATACAGTACCAGTTCCAGTGTGCCTTTCGGTGTGGTTTTTGCCGACCTTAACGCACTTAAGTATACCAACGATACCTCAGGACATGCCAGCGGCGATGAACTTCTTCGCCGTGCCGCAAATATACTCAGAGATATCTTTGACGGCTACGAAGTCTACCGTGCCGGCGGTGACGAATTCATGGTATTCGCACCGGGCATCAATGAATATGAATTCTATACATGCGTAAATTCCCTGAAAGTCCTTGCAGACAGCGAACAGGACTTCGACCATGTATGCTTCGCAGTGGGCAGCTGCTACTGTGAAGCAGGCGAAGACGTACGTCTTGCCCTGCATGAGGCTGATAAAAAGATGTACAGGGATAAGGAAAAATTCTACGAAGAGCATCCCGAAATGCTCATCAGACGCTGATCACTCCGGGAAGAATTCAATTATATCATCGTCATCATCATCCCCGTCTGTATCCTCAGACTTGTTTACAGGAAGGTTCATGCCCTCTATCACAGTTATGATCCTCTTGTATTCTTCAAGCATGACAGGATGTTTTTCCTTTACAGTATCGATATCTCCGGCTTTAGCAGCCTTTTCCAGTTCAAATGCGGCATCTGCAAGCTCTGTTGCACCGATAGTGCGTGATACGCTCTTTAATGCATGTACCTTCACTGCATAATTACCCATATCCGAAGCATCAAGCGCTGTTACCAGTTCCTGTGTTCTTTCGGGATAAGTATCCTGATACTCTCTTAACAGGCTGCGGTAAAACTCCTCATCACCGGCACAATACTTAAGGCCTTCCTCCATGTTGATACCGCCAACAGTCTGTTTTTTATCTTCGTTGGCTTCTTCCTTAGCTGCTTCCTTCTTCTCAGATCTGCTGCGCAGGGTCCATTTATCTTCAGGCAGATATTTCTCCAGCATCCTCTCCAGTGCTGCCACTTCCACAGGCTTGGAAAGATAATCATCAAAACCTGCTTCCAGATACTTTTCCCTGGCTCCGACCACTGCATTAGCCGTAAGGGCGATCACCGTACATCCCTCCGCTATCAGATCATCTTCTTTTGCTTTCTGAAGAGTCTCCAGGCCGTCCATCTGAGGCATCATGTGATCCAGCAATACGATATCGTATCTGTTTTCCTTAAGCATTTTAAGGGCATCGGCTCCGGATGATGCTTTATCCGGCACGATCCCGTTAAGCTTGAGCAGGTTGGTAATAACCTTAAGGTTCATATCGTTATCATCAACAGCCAGCATACGTGCATCGGGAGCATAAAGATACTTATCATCATCTCTCTTCTCTATCGCTTCCTTTATCTTCTTCTCATAATCTCCTATAGGTGCAGCATCGACTATCTTCTGCTTTACGGTAAATGAAAATGTCGATCCTTCCCCATATACACTCTCAACCTGAAGAGAAGAATCCATCATATGAAGGAGTCTGTTAACTATGGCCATACCCAGTCCGGTTCCTTCTATATTCCTGTTTCTCTTTTCTTCCAGTCTTGTAAAGGATTCAAACAGCCTGCCTATATCTTCCTCTTTGATACCTATACCTGTATCCTTAACAGACATTTTTAAAGCAAGAGTTTCTTCTTCTTTCTTTTCCCCGCTGATATACAGGTCAACTCTTCCTTCCCTGGTGTATTTTACGGCGTTGGTCAGCAGATTTACCACCACCTGCGTCACTCTCATATCATCACCGTACATTGCCGTCGGAAGATCGCTGTCTATATGTGCCTCAAATACAAGCCCCTTATCCTCTGCTCTCTGTGAGACCGAATTGATGATATTGCCTATCATCGCAGCGGTATCATACCTTACGGGTATGATCTCCATCTTGCCTTCTTCTATCTTTGAGAAGTCGAGTATGGTGTTTATAAGTCCCAGCAGATTCTTACCGGCGGATCGTATATTTCCGGCATAGTCCATAATGGAAGGATCATCCGATTCACGCAGTATCATCTCGTTCATACCCAGCACTGCATTGATGGGTGTTCGTATCTCATGGGACATCTGGGCCAAGAAACGTGATTTTGCTTTTTCTGCTGCAACTGCGGTATCGGCCGCTTCCACGAGCTTGGCATTGGTTTCCTCCTGCCATAATGCAAACCTGCTTATCAGGCTGACTACTGCAATGATGGATCCTGTGATCAGAACAAAGAATATCATACCCACTATCAGAAGGATCCCGTATATGCTCCACCAGCTCTGTACCACGATAACGGTAAAGCCGGACAGCGAACTTTTCTGTGTACAGCAGGTAACGATACGTCCGTCATAATCCTTCATCCAGAACACATCGCCTTTATAGAAGACATCCATATATTCCGTATCTTCAATATTCACTCCGCCTGCAGCACTTATCTCATATGCCTTATTGGGATGATTTATGATGATACCGTCCTGGTCTACCATGAATGCATAACTCTCTGCATTATAACTGTCATCCAGCACATCTATCAGCTTATCCAGCAGACAGTCGATGGCAAAGATACCCAGAAATTCTCCGTCCGAGGAATAAACGGTCCTGGAAAATGTTATACAGTACAATCCGGTCTGGGCATCGAAATATGGAGCGGATATACTGTAACCGTCACCGGAACGCTCGGTATCTATATACCACTGACGTTCCTCTACCTTATAATCTTCATCAGGCACCCAGCCGTTGTTCATGATTATGGCATGTTCCGTATTATAAGGATTAGCCATGTATGCAAAAGTCATTTCACTGTAGTTTTTGGCGATCTCATCAAGCCATGCCACCGCAGAATCATAATCATTCAATACCGTAGGATCGGCAGCTATAACATCTGCAAACATACGCAGTATACTCTGCTTCTGCTGCATCCACAGTGTCACTTCATTACCGTATCTGTCCGCTTCCTTGCTGATACGTGCAGACCCCCATCTGGAGGTTGTGGCAGTGAACATCGCCAGACCCAGGAACATTGCCACTATCATTATACCGGTTACTGCATTTCTGATAAACTTACTCGCCGCCGTACCTCTGTTGTGGATTTTCCTCTGCTCCGTCTCTTCAGCCTGGCTGTTGCTCCGCAATATGTTTGAATACGAAAACAGATTATCCAGCTTCTCTTTCAGCCTGTTACCCGCCGAACTGATATCGCGGAATGCGTCTTCGGAATCTCCCTGATTCCCGTAGGAATCACTGATACGCATTATCTCATTCAGAGGATCCCTCAGATCTCCGGAAAGAGATGAAATAAAATTCTTTGTCGCAGCCAGTGTTTCTTCTGCTCTCTCCTGATTGTTGATACTCACCATGTAGAAAACTATGATGACCGCTACCATCAGAAGGTCTATGGCTCCCAGCATTATCATACGGTTTGTTATTTCCGAATAAAATGCGGAATAATCCACTACCAGGATCAGTCTCCATCCGTTATTGGTCTCGCTGCCAAATACTATCTTGGCCTCGCCGTCGATCTTTGTATTAAAACTCCTGTGGGTATTGGAAGCCTTTACTCTTTCATATGCATCCGTATACTGTGGTAAAACTTCTGACAACACCTTGCCCTGGTGTTCTTCATCTGTGCATCCGACTATCGTTCCGTCATCCGTTACTATCATCGCGAACTGATCATCGCCGCCGGCCATCCTTTCGACTATGTCCTGAACCCTTCCAAGAGTATAATCCATGGCGGTAACTGTTTCCCCGTCGGAAAGGATATTTGAAAAGGTATAACACAGTAAACCTGTATTGGCATCTATATACGGTTTGGAAATATATACATCTCCGGGACAGCCTTTGGCTCCGGTATACCATACTCTCTCAACAGGATGATATTCCGGAGGCATATCATCAAAATCGGGAAACACACCCCAGTCCGGTGCCGCTGCATATGTATTTATGCAGGCTCCCGCACTTACATCCAGATAGTATTGCTTCTGCTCATTTATATACTGCTCTTTTTCCTCATATGCAGCATCATCATTGATAAGCTGTTCGAGTCCCATTGAAAAACGCAGCAGATGACTCTCCGAATCGGAAATAGTCTGCTGCAGTTCACCTTTAAGATTATTGATCTGGGTCTCTCCTATCCTGCCGCTCTGATCGGTACCGGCATGATAGATAAGATTGATGTTCATGGCTATGACTGTAAGAAAGATAAGCGCTATAATAAGTATAAAGCTCTTGCTCATCTTCCCCTTGTTTCCGTATCTCTCCGTACTTTCCCTTACTTCCAGCAGGAGCATGAAACCGAGAAAACCTATAGCCTCAAAGAAAAGCTCAACTGTTATGGAAAATATACCCTGAATGGCAATACCGAGCACAGCTATGAACATCAGTATGAATACCGATGCCCTGTCCGGTTTTGATATGTGTTCCATATGCTTCATGAAAAAGGCTATACCGTACAGAACATAGAAAACAGCAACTACATACAGAGTCCATAAACAGCTGCCCCTCTGATATACCAGGTTTTCATCAACATAGAATAAAAGCTTTGTCAGAGGATTGGTGATTATCAGCAGCTCTGCCAGAACCATGGGAGATACAAAGATGTAAAAAAACCTTTTCTTTGTCTTTTTAAGTTCACCGGTTATGTTTATAATATAAAAAGCGTACATCAGCGAAAGCAGTGTATGGAAAATAAAGTAGATCTGATTGAGGATATTCAGTATGGCAGCACTCTTGAAAGAGAAATACTTCTCCATACTGACCTCGAGTACTGAAGAAAGTGCAGATATCATAAGAGTAAACAAAAGACACAGATAAGCATAATGCTGATCCTTAAGTTTATTTATCCATCCTTTGCCTACCGATTCATACAATCCTTTTCTGTTTTTCAGACAATCCACAAAACAGAAAAGGGCAACGCCAAACGCTGATATCTCCAGTATTATCTCATTCATTATATATTATCCTCTGCTTACTTTACCGTCATCACTTTCCTGGAAGACACCCTTCTCTATACCGTCATCCAGGGCATAATTAAGTACTGCCTCCATGGACGGTCCCATTCTCTGGAAGCCGAATGCTTTAGCAGTCAGCTTGAGCAGATCCTCACGTGTAATGCTCACCTGCTGCTCAAGTATATCTTTCATCGCAAGCCTTATCTCCTGTGAAGGGATATCTTCCATACCGCGCATCGCAGTATCCTTTGCTTCCACACGGTAATACTCAAGTTCGTCCGGTATCTGGCCATCCCTCCAATAGAATGCCATATCATGCTCGGTCGTAACAGTGCAGGGCACAAAACGGGTAGCCATCTCAAAAGCCTGTTCCACGCGGCCTGTGGTCCTGGTCACTCCCCAGTCGTTAAAGCATTTCTTCATAAGGAGTTTTCTGCTTATCGGCGCTTCTATATTAAGGAAACGCAGTATTGTCTTGGCTATACCTCTGGCATTCTGAACATCAAACTGCTCGGCTGTTCCGGCATTTAAAGCCACCGCATGCTTATAATCCTGTCTGTGTTCCGATGCAGTATAAGCCTCTTCATCGCGCTCAAAAGTATATCCCGCTATATTAACGGTATCTTTTTCTTCTTCCTTTTTTTCTTCCGCTGCAGGCTCCTCCGCTTTCTGCTCCTGTTCTTCCTCCTCTGCCTCAAGCTTCCGGATCTTTTCCTGCTTTGCTTCTTCTATGGCTTCCTTTATCCTTTGGATCACCGGTGCGGGATCATCCAGCCACTCCAGTGTCCATATACGCATAAGCTTCCAGCCCAGTCCGCTCAACACCGAAGGCTGTACTGCAAAGCGGTCATCGACCGTTGCGGAGGCCTTCATGTTCTCACCATCCAGGATTATACCCAGCAGATAATTCTCCGTATCTTCGGGGTCGACTATTCCCAGATCCATACGGTATGCGGAACAGCCTATATTTGTCTTAACTTCATATCCTTCCTTAGCGATGGCTTCCACTATATCTCCGATCAGCGCATCTTCATGCACTGTCTTGGAAATATCGCGGCCCGGCAGCATTCCCTGTCCGTTTGCCGCAAACTCCAGGAAGCCCTTTAAGCCTGCAACACCGTCCGCCCTTGTACGGTTCAGATCGATCTGTTCGGGACGAAGTACCGCGAATACCATCATTTCCTTACGTGCTCTTGATATGGCAACGTTAAGTCTCCTCCACCCTCCGTCACGGTTGAGCGGTCCGAAGTTCATTGATACTTTACCGTTCGCGTCGGGACCGTAGCATACGGAGAATAGGATAACATCCCTCTCATCACCCTGTACGTTTTCCAGGTTCTTGATGAATATCGGCTCTGCGCAGGAGCGTACATATTCATCCAGTTCGGGATTCTTTGCAAACTCATCAGCCAGCATATCTTCTATCAGATTCTGCTGTACAACACTGAAGGTAACAACACCTATGGAATCCTTCTTAAGCTTCGGATCGCGGAGACGGCGTAATATCTCATTTACAACCGCCTGCGCCTCGGCAGGATTCTGCCTGGTATTTCCGTGATCGTAAACACCATCCACATGCACCAGACGCACCTGGGATACACGATCATTGGGTGAAGGGAAGGTATAGAGCTTGTTATCATAATATTTCATGTTACTGTATGCGATCAGGCTCTCATGCCTCGAACGGTAATGCCACTTAAGATATTCCTGAGGCATGGATATCGCAAGACAGTCATCCAGCAGACTTTCAAGATCCTCATGCTCGCTGTTGTCTTCGTCCTCTTTATTGGACTTAAAGAAGCTCGTAGGCGGCAGCTGCTTGGGATCACCGACAACTACTACATTTTCTCCTCTTGCAATTGTACCGACTGCTTCACCGGTAGGAAGCTGGCTGGCCTCATCGAAGACCACCAGATCAAACTTCGGGAACAGCGGATCTATATACTGGGCCACGGATATGGGGCTCATCAGCATACAGGGACAGAGCTTCCTTAACAGTGTAGGTATCTGATCGAAGAGTTTACGTATTGACATCATACGGCCGTTTGACTTAATTGCTTTCTTAAGTATACCCAGCTCGGACGAAGCTGCCGCTTCGCCGCTGCCTGCAGGTATGTTTGCGGAAAGCTTTGCAACCAGTTCCTGTACGGTGAGTTTCCTGAACTCCTCCAGCTTTTCTGTATACCTTTCAATGAGTCCTTCAAACTGGACTCCGCGGAAATCAGCCAACTCTGGATCTGATGCGATGATCTCAGATATAAGCCGGTAATCCAGAGCACAGAAAAATGCATCTTCAGCCTCTGTAGCCGGCAGGCTGCCTTTCTCCACCTCGCTGCTCACACAATCAAGTCCGCACGCTGCTGCCTGCTGCCTGAGCTTCTGATAGCCTGTCCATTCACGCAGCCGGTGGGTATTCTTTGAATAAAGCGTAAATCTTTCCTTAACAGCCGCTATCCAGTCACCTGTTCCTTCGATGGGTTCGATATGTTCTTTAGCTTCTGCCGCATCCACATCAGCCACAAAACTGCTGAGAGTTTTAAGCTCTGCTTCAGGCGCTCTCACACCCGATGCTGCCGCCGCTGCAAAAGCACTGAATACCGAAGGATTGACCCTGCTCTTAAGTTTTACTGCTTCCTGAGCCTTATCAAGAGCTTTCTGTATGGAAGCAATATCACTGTTCTCCCCGTTCCACAATCCGCAAAGAGCCGTACTCATTGCAGGGGGAGCCGCATTTATCTCGGCCCTTAACTGTTCAAAGGCTGCCAGTCTCTCCAGCAGGGCACTGATATTATTCTTATCTACAACCGTATTATTTTGTGCATAAGCCTTCAGCTCTTTAACCGCTTTGCTTATACCCATTGCCTTGGGTATGAACCAGCTGCCCTCGGCTGTCTTATATCTGATAAGCGCTGCTCCCGCAGCAAAGCCTCCCGTGGGCATAAATGCCTGTGGCAGGAACATTTGGGATAACTCCGCATATTCACCCTGCAGCTGTGACAGCTTTTGCATATATTGCATTATCTGCAAATACTGCGCTTCATAATTCTGGGACTGTACCAGTTCTGCCGGGAATGCCCCTTCCTTTTTAAGCAGCTCTGCCATTATATTAAGAAGGGAAATACCATTCCTGTCGCTGCCCGTGTCAACTCCGAGTGTATTTTTTATCTGCGAAAGTGCCTGTGATGCTTTATCGGCTTTTACAGCCAGGTCATTCCATGCTGCCTGCAGGCTGTCACGCTTTTCCATCGTATATTCGGTACTGTTTATACCTTTTAAGGGATGAGTGGGCAGATCCGGTATCGTTTCGGCTGTAGTTTCATAGCCTGAAAGTACTTCATGCCATTCGCTCATCTGCTGCGTACTGATCGTGCCGGCACTGAATGTCTTATCCGGCAGTACCACCTTACCCCTTGATCCCTTGAAACTTTCGAATTCAGATATCAGTTCATACAGGCTCTTGCCAAACCCGCGTTTCTTATGCACCGCATTGATAACATATGCGAGTTCGTTTCTTAACTCGCCCAGCTTCTTTGCACTTTCCGCATATTCTTCCGCATGTTTAAGCCTTCCGACTTCCAGCGTCTTTTCCAGCTGCCCCAGTACTGCAGTTTTATTAGTCTTATTTGAATGCAGCTCGAGACAGAAAGGATCAAGTCCGATCTTGGCCAGTCGGTTCTGAACAACAGAAAGAGCCGCCATCTTTTCCGCAACGAAGAGTACGGACTGTCCCTGATACAGCGCATTCGCTATCATATTTGTGATGGTCTGGGATTTACCTGTTCCGGGAGGTCCGTGCAGGACGAAGCTCTGCCCTTTGGCAGCCGTTGCCACAGCCACCATCTGTGAAGAGTCCACACTTAAGGGTACAGCCATATCCTCCGGCTTGTACTGTTCATCCATCTGTTCCGCACTGATGCCCAGATCCTCTGCTTCCCAGGTCATGTGGCCTTCAAGCAGGCTGTTCACCACTTTATTCTTCTTAAGATCTTCGGTCCGGTTACGCAGGTCATTCCACATAACGAACTGACCGAAGGAGAACAGTCCCAGGAATGCCATATTCTCGACATTCCATTTTTTCTTATCCATAACTGCCTGGCGTATGGTATGGAATACCAGCGGCAGATCTATACCGTGTTCATCCTCCGGCAGCGGATCAAGGCCGCCTATGGACAGGCCGTGATCCTGCCTCAGATATTCAAGCAGGGTAACATTGATCTGGGTTTCCTCATTACGGCTTCGCAGGACATAACCCTTTTTCTTTACGCTCTTTACCACTTCCACAGGTATCAGCACTAAAGGTGCATAGCGGGGCTTCTCCGACAGATCGGTCTCGTACCAGCGCAGGAATCCTATAGCCAGAAACAGGGTATTGGCGCCGTTTTCTTCAATGCTTAACTTAGCTGCACGCTGGATACTCTTTAAGGAAAAAGCCAGTCGTTCTTCACTCATAAAGGTACGTATCCTGTGATTGCGAAGCTCCTCAGCAGCCATAGCCTCGAACATATCCTTCTGATTATCGATGGCATACATCTTCTCATCACGAAGGGTATTCTTAAATTCTGCGGGCAGTTCCAATATAGAATATTCGGAATTGTCTGCCAGTCCGTCTTCAAGGGCCGGCAGATCGGTGGCCATCAGCTGTACGGTATTCTTTGTCACGCGGAAATTGAGCAGGGCATTACGCAGGCTGAAGTCAAGAAGCTTTCTCTCCCACATCTGCAGCTTGCCTATTTTTACCTCACCTTCCTGAACCGTTCCCTTCAGGTTATGTACCAGCTCTGAAGGTGCTGCTACCTGCCCGGGAGCCGATGTCTGTGCTGCTTCATACTGCTCCTTTGCTTCCTCCAGCTTTGAAGGAATGGGCCTTATTCCGCTGATCCTGCAACGCTGCACATCTACCACATATTCGAATTCTTCTCTTTTTCCAAGCTTGCTCTTGCCCCTGGCAACAGCTTTATCAAAATCTATGTTCTTACCGTCGACTACATCCGTCATTTCCAGGAGCAGTATCTCCTCCGCCCCTTCAGCTGTGCGCTTTTCAAGTGCGGATACATCGTCGACAGCACAATCGGCAAAGCTCTCTTCTTCCAGCCAGCAGCCCGCAAAAGCATGCCCCCTCATTATGACCACCAGCGGTCTTAAGCCCGCTGCTTCCAGACAGGATGCATATAAAAGCGTAAGATCCAGGCACGTTCCCTGCTTCTGCTCGATCATAGTCTGCGCCATGCGTATCCTCTGCCCGGTGTTCTCAAAGCTTGCGGGCGGAACCACATAATTGAGCGAGAGCGACTGGATAGCCGCATAAATAGCCGCCATCTGACGTTTAACCGTATTAACATTCTGTGTCTGATATGCCGTGAATGAAGGAGATTCATTCCAGCTCTTGAGAAAATCCGCAGCCTTATTGAGGATATCCGCCACAACAGGATGGTTAGGGGTAACAAAGGCGCATATTAGTTCCGGCATTACGCTCTTCCCGCTCCACTGGTCACAGGCTAACAGCGCCGTATCCGGACTTGCAGATGCTATCGCTTCCTCCTCACCTTCCTTATATACCGCTATCTCCATATTACCGTCGATACGTTCGGTGAGCCCGAAGAAGTATTCCGTTGAAAGCTGTATCTTTACGGGGCTTATCTCCAGGGATCCCTGAGCTTCTATGCTGTCTATCTTGCAGCTGTACTCCCTGGCAAATGCGGGATCGAAGCTTATGCGCATCTCAAGGTTTTCAAGCGGGGTATCTGCCGTATTCTTAAGAGTGATGCTCCGTATCAGCGGAACGTAATTCTGCATCATGGCAAAATTGACCGCACTCATCACATCTGCATGTATAGTCAGCTGCTCGTTCATCCCTGCAATCCCCCTCATATCATATCCCCGGCTCACGCCCAAAAGACCTGTATATACAGAGTTATATTAGCATAGAACGGGCTAAAAGTAAAAGGGTGCCCTTTTTTACTATATTTTAATTAAACGTTACAGTGTAGCTGTTTCCGTAGAAGTTCTTTCCTTTGGGCTCAATATTGTATGTCTTTGCCCGGCCTTTAACCTTCTTTACCTTAAAGTCCTTCTTGGACAGTTTGGTCCATTTCTTGTATGTAGAACTGCTTACACTGTCGGGCTGATCAGGCTCAAGCCTGCCTCTCATATGTGAGTATCCGGCAAACTCTGTAGCGAAAATAAAGCCTCTGTATTTGCCTACAGCAGTAATACTCTTTTCCGCACGCATTATATCTACACTGATAGGTACTATCGTAAAGCCTAAACGGGAAGTCTTTGCCTTGGCAGCCTTATTAAACGCCTTTACAGCCTTGTTCAGTGTTTTTAAAGATTTACCTGTTATACCTGCATTCTTTGCAAGAGATTTATTGACGGAAGCCTTTAGAGTGAAAAATGAATCTGACGCTGCATTTACATTCTTTTTTGCCTTAAATTTCCACTGGATAACGTTTGATATATCCCCGCTGCCGGTGGCAAGTTCCTGTACCAGATTGTTCAGACCGCTGGAAACGACCCTTGCACCCAGATCTTCATAAGGTTTGATCTTTCTTGCTCTGTAACTGATCTTGGTGTCATATTCTACGGTCGTACTCAGATCATAAGTATTTCCATTGATAGTTGCATTTACAATTAATACTTTTTCACTGGAATCGTCGGTAAATATATAGCTGGGTACATCAGCATCAACAGAATACTCGTCGATGATCACATCATCATCAAATGCGGCAATATCATAAAAAAACTCTCCTTCTTCCGCATCATCAACATCTCCGACCTCTTCCTCTTCAAGCTCGATATCGTAAAGTCCGGTCTCTTCAACTGCCTCTTCAGTTTCTTCCTCTGCTGAGAAGTTTTCGCTTACCGTGACATCTGCATCATCGGCTGCAACCACAGGCAGCACCTGTGCGGTAAGCATTGTTAATGACAACAGACCTGCTAACAATCTTTTTTTCATTTTTGACCTCCTTGATCACTGTTACTGTCAACTAAACATCGAAGATAATATCATAAATTGTATCATAAATGCAAGTTTCAGAATCCTGTAGTTAATCTGAATTTCATGGTAAACTCTTTTCCGGTAAAGTTCTTTCCGTTGGGTGTTACACTATAGTATACGTAGCTGCTGTCCTTATTGATCTTTTTTACCGTAAAATCCTTCTTTGACAGTTTAGTCCACTTTTTATATGTTGAATCAGATACCGACTCCGGCTGATCATCATCAAGTCTTGCGCGGAAATGAGAGAAGCCGTTAAAGGTCTTGGAAAACCATCCGCTGTATTTACCGATACCCGTAAAACATTTTTCATCCACTAATTTTTTAGCATCCAGTGCCTCTATACTGAAATGTATCCTGTTTTCTTTGCTCTTTGCCACCTTGTTCAGCTTCTTGGTATACTTCTTTAAGATCTTCAATGATTTGCCTTTAATTCCCAGTTTCTTCGCCAGCTTGGTATCTACACTGAACTTCGATGTAAAATACGAATCGTCGTAAACATTCTGATTCTTTTTGGCCGTGAATTTCACCTTGATGACATCTTTGGGATTTATCCCCTCTACAGGTGTTGTTACCAGCGCTTCCGCTAAAGCCTGCAGTCCGCTGGCCTCTATTACCGCTTCCAGATCCTCTGCAGGTTTGATCTTTCTTCCCCTGTAGCTGATATCTTTGCGATATTTGATTATGGTTACCGGTACATAATAGGTACCGTCTATTTCAATACCATCATCAACTCCCGTATCATACATATATGTTGCCCATTCACCTACGGATATATGCGACGCCGTTGATCCGGTAATCTCTGCTTCCTCTGCCTCTGTATCCTCTGATACCTCTATCTCTGCCAGATCATAGCTGATCTCACCTTCTGCTTCACTTAAAGCATCCTCTTCATACTCTGTTTCTATAGCATCCGTTTCAATAAAGACAGGCTCATCTGCACTGACGCTGTCTCCCGTCTCTTCCTCTGCAGCCGCATCTGCACTTACAGCCACATCAGCATCATCCGCTGCAATGACCGGCAGTACCTGTGCAGTAAGCATTGTAAATGACAATAGGGCTGCTAACAATCTTTTCTTCATTTCAAACCTCCCTGATCTATTTCTTATATTGATCAAACATTGAAGATAATATCATAAAAAACATCATAAATACAAGGCGGCATATAAAAAGAGCTTCCGGCCTGATACCGGAAGCTCTTTACTAATGGACGTTGTTTTTTACCACAGATGAGCTGTATATGTAAATGAACCCACCTGGCTCCAATAATTAAGATTGTTAATAGTAATAGAATATGTCTTTCCCTCTACCTTCTTAATGGTAATATCTTTCTTTGAAGGCTTTGTCCATTTTTTAAGTGTTGAATCGGTAACGCTTTCAGGCTGTTCAGGCTTAATCCTGCAACGAAGCTCTATTCCGGTAAACTTTCTGGAAATGATCATTCCGAAACGTCTTGTTATTATTCCCTTTTCAACTACGATAGCATAACCGTTTGAAGCCATATAATCAAAATTAACAGGATCAATGATGAACGGGATCTGATCCTTTTTAGCAACTTTATTAAACTGCTTTACAGCCTTCTTTAAGGTCTTAAGTGACTTTCCCTTTATTCCCATCTGCTTTGCAACTTTGGAATTCACAGATGCCTTTACTGTAAAGTATGAACCTGAATTAGCTTTTTCATTCTTCTTAGCGGAGTATTTCCACTTGAACAGATCCTGGGATACTGCAGTGCCGGGTGTAGCAAGAGCCTGGGCTACAGAGTATAAACCACTGCTTTCAACTTTAACTTCCAGATCTTCAACAGGCTTGATCTTCTTAGCACGGTATGAAATGTACCCGTAATAGGAAAAAGTAGCATCTACAACAACAGATGTACCATTAACATCAAAGGTCGATGCATCAACTTTATGGCCAACGCGCTCCACAGCATAAATATGATTAGCTGCGGCCTGATCCAGTGCTGCATCCTCAACATCTACATCCTCTACTGCACCATCTTCTCCGACTTTCACAAGATAATATGCAGAATACTCGGAAACTTCCTCTCCATCTTCCTCGGAAACAACTTCCTCTTCATATGCGATGGGTGAGCCGATCTCCTCAACTTCAACTGCTTCTTCTGCTGTTTCTTCTTCAGCAGCCTCAGCCTCAGTCTCCTCTTCTGCAATCACTGCATCTTCGCTTACAGTTACATCTGCATCGTCAGCAGCTACTACGGGCAGCATCTGTCCGGTCAGCATTGTGAATGAAAGCAAACCGGCTAACAATTTTTTCTTCATGGTTAAACCTCCCTTTATACTACGGGACCTTCGTCCCAACATACTAAATCATTTTGCATTTTACCGATAAGATTGGTAAATGTCAATATTATTGGTGTATTTAATTTCCGTGTTGGTATTTTATGCCGAACTTGTATGACATGTGTCATTCGTTGTATAATAGGTCATCCCGACAGAAAAGAGGATAAAGATCATGTCTGAATTACAACATCTTAAAGAAGTGGTAATAAAACTGCGTGCAGAGGACGGATGCCCCTGGGACAGGGCGCAGACCCATGTATCGCTCAAAGCGGCATGTATAGAGGAAGCTG
Source organism: Lachnospiraceae bacterium (assembly GCA_017539565.1). GTDB lineage: Bacteria > Bacillota > Clostridia > Lachnospirales > Lachnospiraceae > NK4A136. Next base: position 67,118 of record JAFYCS010000040.1, on the reverse strand, counting down.
CCGAGGTGATCGGAGGCATCAATATACTTAAGGAGACTGGAAATGCAGATAACCTTAAGGAGGAACTGGGTGATCTGCTGCTTCAGGTCTATATGCACGCCCAGATCGCAGAGGAAGAAGGTCTCTTTACTATAGAAGATGTTGCAAAAGGCATAGCCGATAAAATGATCCGCAGACACCCCCATGTTTTTCAGGGTGTGGAGTTTGCCAATGACGAAGAGCGGAAAGCCGTATGGGATAATATCAAGAAGGAAGAAAAGCAGGGAAAAGAATGGCAGGAAAGCTACCTGGCAGGAGCAATGAATGAAGCCATCGATCTCATAGGCGTTGCAAAAGAAAGGAAAGGATTTAAATGAGCAAAAAACTGATAAAAGCCATATTAATGCTGACAGCAGTATTATTCACCGGCATCTGCTTAAGCACCGCTGTCCTGGCCTCCGGTGAAGAGGGTGACGATACACCCGATCCCACAGAGCGCGAAGAAAAAATGGCTCATAACATCTATATGAATCCGGTTATTGATACTCCGTATGGAGAATATACCATCTTTCAGATAGATTTTCTCGGAGAATTAACCCCTATGAATACATACTGGGCATTGTGCAACTGGGGAATGAAAGGTGGTTTTGGTGCATACAGCGGCCTGCAGAGCGTTGACGGCGGCAGGAGAACAGCTATCCTTTCCTTCTGGGAAGGTGAAATAGACGGAAAAATACTGCGTGCAGAACGTATGTATCCTTACGGAGCAGAATCTAATTTCGGCGGTGAAGGTGAAGGGACCAACTGGATAGGCGATTACGACTGGAAAACAGGTTCCTGGTACCGCATGCTGCTCTACTGCTGGGAGGACAAGGAAACCGGAAATACTTTCATGGGTCAGTGGGTGATCGATCTTTCAAGCGGGGAGTGGACACTGATGTCCGCATTCAATACAAAGCTTAAAGATTCCGCCATGACCGGCGGCCTCTCACAGTTTCAGGAAAACTTCTGGAAAAACAGGGATTATCTTGCCCGCAGGTTCAGGATCAAAAACATCTATGCCTATGAACGCAATTCTGAAAAATGGCTGTCCTTAAATACCTCTGTAATGTCCTATGATCCTCCCGAATGGGGATATGAAACTGCCGGGACTCATGAATTCGGGGCAGAAGCAGATTATTTCTGGGGACAGGCCGGTGAATATGTAGCAGACCAGCAGGCATATGATGCAAAAATGCCACGCCGCCTGACGGTTTCCATCAACCAGCCGGATAAACCCGAAATATCCGAATCGGAAGTTACGGATCTTATGGCGGTAAATACAAACGGAAATATAGGAGTTAGCTGGAAGCAGAGTTCAAATGCTGCACCTGTTATCAAAACCGTTGTAAGTGTACTGAACGAAAACGGTGATAAGATAGGTGTTAAGACGATCACACGTCCCTGGGAAAGCAGTCTGATTATAAACAGATCCTATTATTCCGCATATAAGGTAACTCTTGAAACTACAGATGTTTACGGACATGTAAAAGATTACAGTATAGACGTGGATCACACTGCAGATAATCAGCCGGAAGATGGATACACCCTCAAACGGATCGAAACCAACTATAAAGTCAACAAGTCAGAAGAATACACCGCCACTGTTTCACTTCAATATCTGTCGGAATATGCTTATTGCTCTAAAAAGATAGATCCTGAAGAAGCATTAAAGGTAAGCAGTCTTATCGAGGGAGTAGACAACGCTAAATATATCAAGGTCACATACGTTAAAGGAAGCAAAAAGAATGCGGGAGAAACTGCTTTCTATCCGGTATATTCCCTGGACCGGAAAGCTCTTAAAAAATCAGAGCTCAGCAAGGTCGACAAGAATATACTAAAAAAAGCCGTAAAAGCAATCAATAAAGCCGTAAAAAAGGATAAATGCTCATTTACCATAGCTCCTGCATTACTTACGGATGAAGCCCTCACTATCAATGCTTCAATAGATAAAAAGGGAAAGCTTAAGATAAAGAAGATAAGTCTTAACATAACTCTTTGGGACGGAAGCAGCAAAACCCTTAAGATCACAAAAAAGAATTGTGATACATCTTACAATGCGGAAGACAATACGGTTACTGTAAGCGGAAAGAATAACTTTAGCGGAACCGTAACAAAACCTCTCCAATAAACCTTGTACTCTGTTTTTCATAACGCATATAAATATCAGCTGTCTGAACGGGTATGCAACTTATACCCGTTTTTTGTGCATTTTATTTCCAAAGTATTGTGCTTACCCGGATTTTAATATATGGTGGTTTACGAAGGAGGCAGACTATGAAAATTCGTATTTCAGTATCAGAAGAAAACTACCGGTCCGTTCTTTCGTTTATGGAAGAACACGGCATAGAGACCGGCGATGACGCTGAATATACTCTCACTGAATCCGACCGTTATCCGGCTTTCTTATCAGTGCGCAATGATAAAAAAGAACATGTGAGACTGTCGGTCTCAGAAGTGACATTCATTGAGGCTTATGGCAAGGATATCGAGATACACACCGGTGAAGGTACTTTTCTTTCTCAGGAGAGGATGTACATGCTCGAGACACTGCTGGATCCTCAGGAATTCTTAAGAGTCAGCAAATCAGTGATCATTTCAAAAAAACACATCAAAAGGATACGACCTTCCCTGTCCATGAAATTCATCCTTACTTTATCGGACGGTACCCTTGTTGATGTCACCAGAAGCTATTACAACGATTTTAAAAGATTTTTCAATATCTGACAGGAGGTAATGACAATGAGTAATTTTGCAGGTATTATAGTAGTTATGGCAGTAGCCGCCGTACTTATCATCGCAGTAAGTATCATTATTTATAACAGGAGGCTGGATAAAGTTACCAAAGGCGAGATCCGCGACACGCACAATCCTCTTCCCGAGCCCAAGACAACAGCAGGAGTGCTGTACCGTACGATCCTGATCGTAATAGCAAGCGTTTCACTCATATCCATAGGGACATTGTCCGGAGTAGTTGCTTCTCTCCAGAATTCCGTACAGATGCTGCAGAATACAAATGACGGTATCAATAGCGAGCTTTATTCACTGCGGACGGAACTGGAAAAACAGACAAAGATGATCTCCGCTTATGGCTGGAATTTTGAAAACATAGACTACGATTCAAAAACAGCAGATATCGTTATGGATATACATTTAAAAGAGTTTGCTGATGACACGGAAGTCACCCTCGACATACACGGGATCAGCGTTCCCATGGAAAAGAACACAGCAGAGCCCGGCGCATATACAGGTCGTTTCAATGTCAGCATCTTTGATGAACTTATGAACGCTACTGTCTTTGTAAAAACTGCAGGTATCTTTAAAAGTGAAAACATAGATATCGCCGAATCGCTTGCCTGGGACTTCTTCCCCTTCCCTGCAATAACCTCCCGCTTCCATTCGGAGAAGACTGCAGGCGGAAAGCTTAAATATGACGGGGCTTATACAGTGATGTTTGATTATGACAGCAGTCATAATATCCCCAAAGCCGGCGTCAGCAAGGTCATGGTCACATATATGACCTCCGGACGTGAACTCAAAACCTTAGACATCACACAGCAGGCTCTTAACCAGGAAGAGATCACATTGGAAAAGGGACTTGAAATAGACAAAGACCTGACCTTCCGCTTTGAGATCACTACGGATTCCGGTTATAAGATCATCCAGAACAGCGTGATGATACATGATATGTCTTTAGATCCGGATACAATCGAAGCTACCCGTATAGAAGATGCAGACGGTAATGTGGTATGGCAGCTGCAGAAGCAAATATATTAAATATATCAGGAGGACAAAGCAATGAACAGAAAGTATCCCAATATGTTTACACGTATAGGGATCGATGATGAAGCCGTATACGAACGGATCAGCACCTGCTTTGAGACTATATTTTCCGATCCCGAAGAGAACTTCTTTCATGAGACCGATCCCGACAGCGCCTGTATGGTAGACACCGGAAATATCGACGCCCGGACAGAAGGCATGAGCTACGGTATGATGATGTGCGTACAGATGGACCGGAAAGATCTGTTTGACAGACTGTGGCAGTTTTCCAAACGTTACATGTATCAGGAAGACGGTAAATATACAGGATATTTTGCCTGGTCCGTTGACCTTAACGGAAAACACAATTTTGAAGGCCCTGCTCCCGACGGTGAAGAGTACTTTGCCATGGCATTATTTATGGCAGCAGCGCGCTGGGGTAATGGCGACGGGATATTTGACTATGATGCACAGGCAAAGGATATCCTGCGCCACTGTCTGCACCAGGATGAACTGGTCCCCGGCGGAAGAGCTATGTGGGATCCTGATAATCATCTGATACGTTTTGTACCGGAAGCGGATTACTCCGATCCCAGTTATCACCTGCCGCATTTCTATCAGGTATTCGCGGAACGCGCTGATGAAGCAGACCGCGGATTCTGGAAACAGGCCGCAGAAGACAGCCGCGCATATATAGCATTAAGCGCACATCCAAAGACAGGTATGTGCGCAGAGTATGCCGCATATGACGGCACTCCCATATTCCGTTTCCATAAGAACTTCGGCTTCTATTCCGATGCTTACCGCGTGGCAATGAACATTGCACTGGACACCCTGTGGTTCGGCCGTCGTGATGAGACTGCAGCCGTGGCAACACAGCTGCAGGATTTCTTCCACGGTATATCCGCCGAAGATTACATGGCCTATCAGATCGACGGTACACCCACAGATGTACCTGCCATGCATCCCGTTGCAATCACCGCTACACTGGCAGCCGCATCCATCGCAAGTGACAGCCCCTACGCAGAAGATTACCTGCGCACTTTCTGGAACACGCCTATGCGTAAAGGAGAGCGCCGCTATTACGATAACTGTCTGTACTTCTTCTGCCTTATGATGCTGGGCGGCTTTTATCAGGTATACTGATCACTACTCTTAAGGCTTTTCAAGTACCAGTTCCGTACCCGGCGTTAAAATATATGCGCCGGGTACATTAAATTTCTTTGCATTATCCATATCAAAAAGAGTTTTATCTGCCGGCCCGCTGTGATACGGGATGTTCACCTTTGCTCCTACTAAAGCAGCGCATTCGGAAGCTTCCGCAACATCCATATTGTATACACCGTCACAGCAGTAAAAAGCGTAATCAAGATTTCTGTCTGCCAGTTCCGCCATCTGCTCTGTCTTTGATGTATCACCGCTTATATAAAGACTCACATCGTTACTGAATGTAAGTATGTATCCGACGCAGCTGTTGACATTGTGATTCTTATTATATCCGGCTTCAACAGCTTCCACCCGGACATACTCCGTTTCAAAGCTCTGATGTGTACCGCCTGCCAGTGCTTCTTTCTGGGTTATCACTACACAGTCGTCATTTCTGCTGCTTATCCTGGACAGGTCTTTATGATCGTAATGGTCATGGGTCTGCAGTATCATATCCGCAGACAGATCATAACCGTCACCGCAGAAGGGATCGATATAGATCACTTTGTTCTCTCCCGTGACTATGCGAAGACTCGCATGTCCCATATACAACAGTACCGGATCTTTCATACTCTCTTCCTCCTTGTCATCTGCAGGGATATCACTATCCGTCCCCGTTATCTCATCTGCATCTGTTTCTGTTTGCATTTCTTCCGTTTCCGACGGTTTTTCTGCAACTGATCCTGCATTATCTCCGCTGCTGCCGGAATCATCATCTATGGTAATTTCTGTGTTATCATACGTATTCTCCTGTGCCGGTATGGCTGCAGTATTTGTACATCCGCATAACAGCAGGACTGCTGCCGGCATGATAACATATGATATGATCTGCTCTTTCATTAAACCTCCGTTTTATTTTTCATGACAGTATGCATACCAGGATCCGATGCAGCCTCCGTCATAAACGTATCGCACAGAAAGCTCTATAGTGCCCTGATAACATGTCACCACCTCATACTCCTGCTCCGACGGATCATCCGGTACCGCAAATAAAATGCCTTCGTATATGGTCTCATCATCCGTAACGAGTACCGCCTCTGTTTCGGAACGGTTATTTCCGTTTTCATATATCATACGTGCCTTGTCACCGTCCACCACAAAGGTATAACTGTATCCATGATCGGCCGGCACTTCTTCGTTACCTTCAACATACAGCTTATCAACTATCCATTCACCCTGCAGATCATCCAGTGTAAATCCGCCATGATCCCAGGAAAAAGAATACTGTGTATCAAAAGAGTAGATTGCAGCTTTCCCGTCTTTCATATCATCCAGATCAAACATTATATGCCTGATGGACGAAAGATCGAATGCCATATACGAGCTGTAATCTTCATCGGGATTCCTGCTGGCATCCACATATGTCATAAATATCTTATTATCATATTTAAATGCTTCCTGAACAAAATCCCATTTATAAAAGAGGGCATCTTCCTCTTCCGGCCAGAAGATATAATCATCAAAGGAAACCGGGGTATAATTTTCGCTGTCCGTATAGCAGACCACGGTACCGTGCTTTCCCTCACTCATCCCCACTTCATCCGGAGCATGCTCTCCCCAGAGGATATTATTATCCTCATCAACATATAAGCTTCTTTCAATACTGTCCTCAAATGTTTCCATCGGGGAAACACTGTTCTCACTGTCCGCATTTCCCGTATAGATGATGCTGGCACAGAGATAACGGGGAGCACCGTCGCGGTATCCGCAGGCAATAGCAAAGTCACTGCCATTGGTAACAAAGTCATAGGGCTCGGGAAATAAAGGATAGAATTCCCCATCATAGTCATAAAGCTCTCCCAGACATTTTACTTCACCGTCAGGGTTCAGACTGTAAAGCTTATATATAGCCGAATCATCCGCACGGCGAAAGATCATAGTATCACCGACAAATCCCACATATTCCGATCCGTTCAGTGTATCATGCGGATCTGCTATCATCTTTCCTCCGCTGTAAATACGCGTTGTATAACATCCGTTTTTCCCGGTTATGTCTATTGCTGCATATTTCCCGTCATCGGATACGCCCACGGGTACACCTTCATAATAATCAAATTCTTCTATACCGTTTGGCCTGATAAGATTGCATTTATCATCTCTGCCCCTTATCAGAAATCCTTCTTCGGTCGCATACAGCTTCCCGCTTCCGTAAACGGTCGCAACTTTGACAACCTTATCATTCTTATAGTCGTAATACATCAGGTCGGAACCATATTCCACGTTATCATATCCCAGAAAGTTATTACTTCCTACCTGGGTCCTGCTTACAGCCATGGGATCGTATATCCTGAAATACAGCCTGTCCCCTATCAGTACGGTGTCATTTCCGTTATGTATCACCTCACCGTTTGCAAAGTAGTCACTCCATTCTCCCTTTGCTTCAGGCTCCGGTTCAGGCTCGGGATCAGAAGGTGTGGGTGTCACCTCCGGTTTTTCAATAATTTCCGTAGGCTTAACATCGGTGCCTTCATAAAGCCCCCTGCTTTCATGATCATTACCGTTGCATGCACACAGCAGGATAGCCGATAATAATATTCCACCCGCTCTGACTGTAGTCTTTTTCATAAACCTCCTCCAAAACATCCTTTATTCCCTGCCCATAAGAACGCTTAAATAATTTAGGATATCTGTCAGATTCCAGCTCTCTGTTTCGCAATCTGTTTCGCTTACGCGTCCGCCCACAGGAGAGCATTCCTGCGGAAGATACCATTCATATACCAGATCGGGATAATCCTCTAAATTTATCTCAGCGGAAAACGGTCCGAATGCATAAGACATTAAGGCATCTGAATCAAAGGATATGAGCAGTGCCTTATCATCCATACCCCATACCAGATCGCCGTTATCGATTATGTCCTCTATCTTACTCCTGATATCCCTTTCCTGTTCTTCATCAGGATCAAAATCATCGCCCCAGGCTTCAGCCACAAGATTATCCCAGATTATGCCTGTTAATTTAGCCGTATCTGTTTCATAGATAACATCAGACAGTTCAAGCTTCTTTCCGTCCTGGGGATCAAAGCAGGTAAAGGTTCTCCACATCGTAGGATGGGGCCCGTTATACATTGCGTAATAAGAAGTACCGTAACAGAGCATTCTCTCATCTGCCCTGTATATAAAAGTGTCAGCTTCACAGCAATTTGCAGACATTCTGATACTTTCATCCATCTGATCCGCCCATTCGTATGCGTCTCCGAATTTTTGGAGGGCATCGTGATATACCGCCAGATTCTCATATTCCAATTCACGGTACAGATCCGGCCATTGGTCTATGGATGTATCACTTAATATCAGCTGCTGATAGGTTGTATACGCATAAGGAAATTCATTACTTCCGTTTATACCACGGTCTTCCGCCTCCAGCCTGTGGTTCTCGATCGTGATCTCCATATCCTCATACTCTATCTCCGGCGGCTCATCGATCACCCCGGGATCTATAGGTTCTTCCGTCGGTGTGGGAATGGGGGTAGCTGTCGGCTCCTCCTCTTCCGGTGCCTCATACGGACCGCGGCCCTGCTGCGTAGTTTCGGTTGTACAGGCAGTCAGTGTGGCGGCTGCCAGAAGTCCTGTCAGAATAAGCTTTTTGTACGTCATGTTTTTTACCTCATTGTTCGATTTTTTTACGGAGCGGTATTACAACGATAATAAATGACGGGAGCAGCCATATAAGCGTAAGAAAAACAGCGGGCATCCTGCCGTTGAAGCGGGTTATAAGTATCCCTCCGATCAGGCTTATCACTCCTCCGATACCACAGATATTCTTTGCCAGCTCGGCTTCTGATAAACTTACAAACTCCGCTCTCCTTATTCCTATGAACCAGAACAGTATAAGAGGTACCAGGCACATCACAGCAGTAGCCAGACCGTATATACCCAATACTGCCGATACGACCATTATATTACTGCCGGTACCGATCAGTTTAAAAATGCCTGTAAAGTCCGAACCGTCGATCAGCATTGGCCCCATATTCTTTACATCAATAAGATTGCTGCTTACTTCCAGATTATAGATCTCATAACTGTATGCGATGACACAATATGCACACCATAAACAGATCAGAAGCAGGATAACCAGCCTGATCTTTCCGTATTTATCCGTTTTTGACCAATTTTCTTTCATGATCCCCCCTCAGATAACACTGTAATATTAACATATAAACGGCGGCATGTGAATTGCCGCCGTTTTACATATCCGCTTATCAGTTCTGTCCGTAGTAGGCATTCGCACCGTGCTTGCGGTAGTAATGCTTATCCTGCAGTTCCTGGGGAGCAGGCTTGACGTCAGGCTTGATCACCTCAGTACGCAGTGCCATCTTTGCAACTTCCTCAAGTACCACTGCATTGTGGACTGCTTCGTGTGTGCTTTTGCCCCAGGCGAAGGGTCCGTGATTCTTGCACAGACATGCAGGTACAGCTGCATAATCCAGTCCCTTTGCTCCAAACTCGTTAACTATCAGATGTCCTGTATTTTCTTCGTAGGCATCTTCTATCTCATCTTTTGTAAGCACACGCAGACACGGAATAGATCCGTAAAAATAATCCGCATGGGTGGTGCCGTAGCAGGGGATATCCCTTCCTGCCTGAGCCCAGCTTGTTGCATAAGGTGAGTGGGTATGCACCACGCCGCCTATATTCGGAAATGCACGATACAGTTCCAGATGGGTAGGCGTATCGGATGAAGGATTAAGTTTTCCTTCAACTCTCTCACCGGTCTTAAGATCAAGGACTACCATATCTTCCGGCTTCATTATCTCATAATCCACACCTGAAGGTTTGATGACTACCAGTCCCTTCTCACGGTCAATGCCGCTGACATTACCCCAGGTAAAAGTTACCAGGTTATATTTGGGAAGCAGCATGTTTGCTTCGTATACTTCTTTTTTTAATTCTTCCAGCATTTGATCAACCTACGCTTTCTACTGCTGCCTTCTCAACAGCCAGTGCTTTTTTATAATCCTCAAGGAAAGCGCTGAAGCCTTCCACATCAGCCTTATCAGCCATAAGAGTCTCTATCTTTGCAGATGCGAATACTTTCTTATCAAGATAATCCTCAAGTGTCTCATCCGCTTTCTTATTGATGAGGTATGCAGCCAGAAGAGCCATTCCGTAAGGTCCTCCTTCGCCTGCACTCTCCATAACGGATACGGCGGTACCGGTTGCTGCGGAAAGAATGGTCTGTCCTACACCGGGAGTCTTGAAGTATCCGCCGTGTCCCATAAGCGAAGCTATCTCAACCTTCTCCTGCTTTGTAAGTATCTCCATACCTATCGCAAGAGTTGCCATTGCAGACATAAGATTTGCACGCATGAAGTTTGCAAGTGAAAGCTTTGCATCCTGCTTACGGATAAAGATAGGACGTCCGCTGTCCAACTTGGTCACACCTTCACCGGAGATATAGTTGAAAGGTACCAGTCCGCCTGCATCCTTATCACCTTCCAGTGCAGACTTAAACAGTGTGGTGTACAGATCGTTGGTGGAGATCTCCACGCCTGCTGCCTTTGCAAAATCCTTAAACAGTCCGGCCCATGCATTGATATCCGAAGTACAGTTGTTGCAGTGTACCATCGCAACGGGAAGACCTGAAGGAGTAGTTACCATATCAAGCTCTTCATGCAGACCTACCGGCTTCTCCAATACTACCATTGCAAAGTCGGAAGTACCTGCGGAAACGTTACCGGTCTTTACGCGCACTGCATTGGTAGCGACCATACCGGTTCCTGCATCACCTTCGCAGGGAGCGCAGGGAATACCGCTCTTAAGCTTGCCCGAAGGATCAAGGAACTTAGCGCCTTCTTCGGTAAGCTTTCCTGCATCTTCGCCGGCAACCAGTACCTTAGGCAGTACATCCTTTAATCTCCAGTCATAGTAATCATCGATAAGTGCGTCAAACTTGAATGCCATATCGCTGTCATAATCCATCTTATAGGAATCAATAGGGAACATACCGGAAGCTTCACCCACGCCCATCACGTTCTCACCTGTCAGACGGTAGTGAATATAGCCTGCCAGAGTGGTGAGATGAGCCAGTTTGGGAAGATGCTCTTCCTTATTGAGAGCTGCCTGATACAGATGAGCGATACTCCAGCGCTGGGGGATATTGAATCCGAAGAGTCCGGTCAGCTTCTCTGCCGCTTCACCGGTGATGGTATTTCTCCAGGTGCGGAATTCAGCCAGCTGGTTCCAGTCTTTATCAAAAGGCAGGTATCCGTGCATCATTGCCGATACACCGATGGCTCCTACCGTAGTAAGCTCTGTTCCGTATTCCTTCTTTACATTTGCAGCCAGATCAGCATAGCAGCTCTGGATACCCTTGATGATGTCATCATCCATATGATAAGTCCAGATGCCGTTCTCCAGCCTGTTCTCCCAGGTATACTCACCTGCGGCTATGGGCAGATGCTCATCATTGATAAGACATGCCTTGATACGTGTGCTGCCCAGCTCTATTCCCAGAGCAGTGCGTCCGCTTTCGATAGCGCTCTTTATCTGTTCTTTGTCCATCTTGTTCCTCCTAGTGAATTATAAGATTACCATTTCTTATGCGGGCAGGATGCCTTGCGGGCCGCCGCCCTCAGCTCTACATAGCAACCGCAGGCTGCACATGTGCCCTGATTCAGTTTTTCACAATCACCGCATATCCGGAGGCGCCGGGCATATATGTCATCCGGCGCCCTCATTTCGGTATCCATCCAGTCCAGCTCTTTTTTTATAAGGCTGCGATACTGTTCTTCATCAAAGTCCTTGAGCAGACATTTCCTGCAGTATCTTTTATCTTCCATCACTTAAGACCTGCTGATATCAGATCTCTGCGGTGATATGCATTACGCTGCATTTGGGTATTGTGAAGTTTATCTTTCCGCCGTCTGCCTTGACACCGTCAAAGGCTTTCTTGGTAACCTTTTCGGGATCATCAAAGGTGTTGTGATCATGCATCTCACCGCCTACTATCTCGGCGCTGACACCCTTAATCTCAGTCTCGGAAAGAACTGCTTCTATATCATAATCCTTTTCTGCAGACAGATTAGCCAGAGTTATATGAAGCTTTCCGTCCTTGCCAAGAGATACGCTCTCATGCAGTGCGGGAACCTTGAACTCATCCTCGATACCTATGGTCTCATTCTCGATATAGCTGTCAACCAGCTCTGCATCCTGATGAGCCTTATACATATCAAATACATGATAGGTAGGGGTCTTGATCATCTTATCGCCCTCGGTCAGTATAACCGACTGCAGCACGTTGCAGAGCTGCGCGATGTTAGCCATCTTCACACGGTCACAGTACTTATTGAAGATGTTCAGATTGATACCGGCTACTACCGCATCACGGATAGTGTTCTGCTGGTAAAGGAATCCCGGATTGGTGCCTGCCTCGACATCATACCAGGTACCCCACTCATCAACGATAAGTCCTACCTGATGTTTCTTATCATACTTATCCATGATGGCTGTCGTACGGCTTATCAGCTCATCCATGAACAGTGTCTTCTTAAGTGTCTTGTACCAAAACTTCTCATCAAAATCTACTGCACCGCCCTTCTTTTCCCAGGTATCGGGAACAGTGTAATAGTGCAGTGACAGACCGTCCATGAAACCATGGAACTGTTCGGGTGATCTAAAACATGTCTTCATCACCACATCTGTCCACTCATAATCATCGGCATTGGAGCCGCATGCTATCTTAAATATAGGCTTCTTGGGATCGTAATTACGTACATAAGTCTGATAACGCCTGTACAGATTACCGTAATACTCGGGGGTCATGTTTCCGCCGCAGCCCCAGTTCTCATTACCTACACCAAAATAATCAACGCGCCATGCTTCTTCATGACCGTTGGCCTTACGCATATCTGCCATGGGAGATACACCTTCCATGGTCATATATTCAACCCACTCGCTCATTTCCTGAACAGTACCGCTGCCGACGTTTCCGTTAACATAGGTCTTGCAGCCCAGCTGACGACAGAGCTCCATGAACTCATGTGTACCGAAGCTGTTGTCTTCCACAACGCCGCCCCAGTGAGTATTTATCATCTTCTTACGGCTTTCCTTGGGTCCAATACCGTCTTTCCAGTGATACTCGTCTGCAAAGCAGCCGCCGGGCCAGCGCAATACGGGTATCTTAATGGCCTTAAGTGCCTCTACCACGTCGGTACGCATGCCGTTAACATTGGGGATATCCTTGTTATCCTCTCCTACATAAAGTCCTTCATATATGCAACGCCCAAGATGCTCTGAAAAATGCCCCTGTAATTCGGGATTGATGTGTCCCAGCTGATGTTTGGGATTGATAAAAAACTTCATCTGTAACCTCCGATCGTTTAAGAATAGAATACAATAAATTTACACCAAAACAGGCTTTTTTGCAAGGAAAAGCTCTGTAAACAGAAGCCCTTTCGGACACAGAAAAATATCTTTCTTATTTTTGTCTGTTTATGCTATATGATTTTGATCTGCTTTGATGTAGAATACTTTTATGGTTGATTATAAGCTTCTCGAAAAAACTATAAAAGACAGCACAAAAGATGAGAAACAGTACCTTCCTGTTCTTTCAAACACTGTATCCGCCATAATGACTTATATTCCCGGTATCAACTGGACCGGTTTCTATTTAAAGGATCAGGACGGTCTGTATTTAGGACCTTTTCAGGGAAAGCCCGCTGCAGTAACACGCTTACCGGAAGGTAAGGGTCTTTGTGCGTCCGCCATAAAAAAGAACGACATGGTCTATGTGCCGGATGTACACGGATTTCCCGATTTTATTGCGGACGACGAATCTACGGATTGTGAACTGATATTCCCGTTACATGCCAATAACATGGTGATCGGCGTACTGGTCATCTGCAGTCCCATACTCAACCGCTTTTCGGTAAGTGACAGGGATAATATCCGGCGGCTGGTGATGCTGGTGGAAAAATCCGCCGATTTCTCACTGATAACCGGCAAGCTCCCTTCCGCCACCCCCAAGCAGCCTGCCAAAGCCCACAATATGCCTTTTGAGCTGTGGCTGTATGCCATAAAGGGTCTGGCCCAGACTTACGAGATGGTGGAACCCATATATTCACAGCTTTCCGATCAGGAGAAAAAATCACTTCGGGAAGAATATGAAAAAACTGCATAAATAAAAAAGCGGTTTAATAACCGCTTTTTTTATTATTCTTTATGATGCCTTTTTCTCTGCTTTGTTCTCTTTTAATTCTATCCCTGGGAAGTTGAATACAAAGTCCATCATTTTCCTGGGTGCCTTCTTTTCTATAACTCTGGTGTAGAGCATGAAGCCTGCAAATCCTGCTATGGCTCCCAGCACCGCTCCGCAGATAACGTCCGTTGGATAATGCACACATACATAGATTCTCGAAAGTGCTATCATCGTCGCCAGTATTATGGCCGGGATGCTTATTCTCTTTTTCATTTTCATATAGGGCAGTACGCTCGATACGGAAAATGAAGCTGCCGTGTGTCCCGAAGGGAAGGAGTAATCCCATTGGGGTTTGACTATACATACTATGTGCTGGTACAGATCGTAAGGTCTTGGTCTGGCCACTATAGGTTTTATCAGGAAGTTGCAGAGTATCACGTTGATCACCAGCGCCACCCCGCAGGCTATTCCCACCCGTCTGGTCTTCTTGATCGCCAGCAGGACCAGTATCAGAAATATCCATACAATGCCTGCCTTACCAAGGTGGGTTATAAATACTACTATCGGATCCAGCCACTCCTTTCTGATATTGTTCATTACATACTCAAGTATTGATACATCAAAACTGTCTACCGCACTCATCACCTTCCTCCTGTCAGATAAGCCAGCACATACACAAGCGGTGAGTTCCAATAAATGGTGATCTCGTTGGTACTGTATGATTTCCAGTCATCAACGAACCATTTCATGGGCGGGCGTCCTTTAAGTATCTCGGGATTTGCCGCCGTATCGGATGCCCTGTAATTGGGACCGCCGGATACATAACCGGGTATAGGATCATCTATACCATCCGCAACAGTGGGTCTGTTGTGGGGATCCCTGAAAGCCTTCTCTCCATATCCGGTCACATATGAAGTATCCATTGCGTTACGTCCGAGTATATAATCCAATTGACTTATCGCATATTTTAAATATTCTTCATTGCCGCTTAATCTGTTTGCGAAACAGAGTACCATGGAATTGCACAGTACCTGCATATTGCTTCCCCAGTTGAAATTGTATTTGTGGAAAGCCAGCTCGTAAGGATTTTCCGATGCCACCTTACTCAGTCTGTCAGCTTCCTCCAGCCAGTTGCCTTTGAGCCTGTCTACCAGATCCTGGGGGAACACACCCTTTTTGGCCATGAGCACGCTCATAGATGCAAGGCCGCCTACATCGGCCCAGCCCAGTGCCACTGTACTGATACGCAGCTCAAGGATCTGACGTATTGACCATATCCACTTCTCATCGCCTGTCAGCTGATAAAGCTCCACAGCGGCCCACATACGCTCATCCGCATCACACATATCTTCATAAGTCCCTGTGTGGATCTCAGCCGGGTTCTTAAAGAGAAATTCGGGATTATTGATAAGCCACTTGCCTGCTGCCAGCGCGGATTTCTTATAAGCCTTTGCCTTCTTTTCGTCATACTGCTCATACAAACGTGCAGCCAGCGCCATTATGGCCGCCTGGTCCGCAGTTGCCAGTGATGATACGGGAGTAACAACCGGCTCCAGCTTATCGTCTTCGGGCATTACAAATCCGACGAAGCTTTCGGATGTGGCTTTATGATGCACACCGCCGTCCTTTTCCTGCATCTTGAGCATCCAGTCCAGTTCCCATGCACATTCATTAAGTATATCCGGCATGCCGTTCCCGCTCTCGGGAATATCAAATGATATCTTAAAAGCCTTGGGCTTTAATGAATAAGCATAGAGCAGATGTGCAAGTGCCACTGCACCTGCAGTAACATATCTGCCGTAATCGCCGGCATCATGCCAGCCGCCCTTTAACTTAACATACTTTGCGGGATCGCTGTAAAGTATCCTCGCATTCGAACAATGGCAGGCCTTATGAGCGAACCTGCCTGCATATTTTTCCTCCAGAGCCATACCGCAGCGCTGGAAATAATACATGCGCAGTGCATCTTTAAATAAAGAAGCATATACCTTCTTACCGATGGTAAAGCTGCTGCTGCGCTCTCCCTTATCATCAACAAAATAATATTTTCCCGGTGTGTCCACTTCGGAAAATTCTATGCAGCCCGCTTCTTCCGCACTGTTCTCGTCAAAGACCGGCTTGACATTTCCTTCAAGTACACGCTCCCCTTTGCTGTTGTAAAGCTTGTAGTGTTTGCCTCCGCTGATGGTAGCATGCTTAACAGAACCGACTACATAACCTACCTGATTTACAGCTATCATAACACTTCTCCTTTTTTACTCGAGAGACTCATCATATACAGCCCTGGCTCCCCCCACGAAACGGGGACGGTACCTGGCCGCTATTATCCGGGCCTCACCAACAGTATTCTGCTTTAATTTAAGAGGTACTACCACAGGCTTAACATGCATGCCGATCAATACACCACCTATATCTATTCCGGCCAGTGCGCTCTGCCTGATATCACCAACCATAACCGGATCGGTAAAATGCTGATATGCCTGGGTTGCGAATGATCCGCCTGCCTTAGGCTGGGGAATGGCATTAACCTGCTCAAATCCATACTTTTCCATGACCTGACGCTCTGTGACCAGTGCCCTGTTCAAATGCTCGCAGCACTGTACTGCCAGCTTAAGCTTAAGCTCCTTTACAGCACTCTCAACGCCCTGCCATAACTGTGCTCCCACATCCACGCTTGAATGTGTTCCTATGAGCTCACCCTGTACCGCACTTGTAGAGCAGCCAATAACAAGAAGATCGCCTTCCTTTAAGCCTGCCTTCTGCGCCACTTCACGTACCAGTGCGCCCGCTTCTTCGGTTATACTCATGAAATCACCTCTGAAATAAATAGTCTAATCACGCCCTATATTAGCAAATAATG
Source organism: Lachnospiraceae bacterium (assembly GCA_017539565.1). Taxonomy (GTDB): domain Bacteria; phylum Bacillota; class Clostridia; order Lachnospirales; family Lachnospiraceae; genus NK4A136. The sequence continues at coordinate 50,136 of JAFYCS010000040.1, read as the reverse complement.
GTTTTATATGCAACAAGCTCCTTAATTCATCAGATAGTCAAGGTACTTCCTTGCAAGCTCCATGTGTTTCCCATAGTTAAATGCCGCATATACATGATCGACTTTGATACCTGTGTATTCATAATAGGTTTTAAGCTTTTCGGAATCATCCATACAGATCGCAACGGGGACACCGCTCTCGTTATACTTGACCAGCTCTTTATCTTCAAATTCCTTGACCTCGGCAGCACTGTATACATCCGTAAGCGGTCTGACATATTCCCCGGCCGCAAAGCGGTCTATGATATCTTCCCCGCTTATCATCATATCCATCTGGCCTACCATAAGGACCATGGCCACCTTCTGCTCGTCTTCGTATGTATATCTCACCGACAGATCGGGATCCGCTGCCGACTGTCCTTCGGGATCCGCCAGCAGATGGCTGCTGCTGTCCACGGTTATGTCCTGTTTCTTCGGATTCTCCAGATTCAGCTGTACAAAAGGTTCTATCAGCTGTGAATCCGCTGTGGGCAACGCGGTAAAATTAGGCATGCTCACATACAGCATCTCATCCTTATGAGTCAGGGTCGTAACTACGACAGCTATAACGATAGCCAGGGCAAATCCCCCGCCTATCACCCATTTAAGATAATAATCACAAAAATACTTCCATTTAGCTTCCAGAGGCGCGTTCTTTATCTTCTCACGTTCCTCTTTGAATTCATCCATTACAGGCATTTCACTGCCCACCTCCGTATCTGCAAAACTTTACCGCGATTATACACCAGCATGGTGTTTTTCGCAATTTTATCAGGCTGTTATCTATCCTGCCCGGTTTCTCCTTTGAGTACCAGATCCTCGTACTGTCTGGTGAACAGTCTGTAGTATGCACCTCTCTTTTCCATCAATTCCTTATGGCTGCCCTGCTCTATAACCTTGCCGTCATGCACCATAAGTATCACATCGCTTCCTGTTATGGTGGAAAGACGGTGCGCGATAACAAAGGCCGTACGTCCCTTTGTAACTGTTACTATAGCTTCCTGTATGGCTTTTTCGGTAACGGTATCTATGGAAGCGGTAGCCTCATCCAGTACCAGCAGTGCAGGATCAGCCAAAAGTGCCCTTGCAAATGAAAGCAGCTGCTTTTCACCGGTAGAGAGCATATCGCCCCCTTCACCTACCAGACTGTCCAGACCCTTTTCCATACGTTTGACTATGCGGTCGGCGGACACCAGCGAAAGAGCCTTCCATATCTCATCATCCGTTGCATCCGGCCTGCCGTAACGCAGATTATCCCTCACACTGCCGGAAAACAGCCAGGGTGTCTGGAGCACATAACCCAGATGACTGTGGAGCCACAGCTGGCTGCGATCCCTGGCATCGCGTCCGTCTATCAGTACCTGTCCCTGTGTCGGCTCATAAAAACGGCAGAGCAGACTGACTAGGGTTGACTTGCCGGCGCCGGTCTCTCCGACTATGGCTACGTTCGCTCCGTGGGGAACCTTAAGGTTAAAGTGTTCCAGCACATATTCATCACCGTCGGGATAGCGGAATGATACATCCTTAAATTCCACATCGCCTTTAAGCTCTTCCCAGTTCTCCCTCTTCGGATCAAAGATATCACCGTATTTCTCTATGACTTCAGGCGTATCCTTCACATCACTTTCTGTCTCCAGGAGACGGGTGAGTCTTTCAATATTTACCTGCACGCTGATAAGTTCCGATACGGTCACTACCAGCTGCTGTATAGGTTCCATCATGCTTATGGCATAGGTTAAGAACACAGAGAGCGTACCTATCTGCATCACTCCTTCAGCTGTCAGCAGACCTCCCTTCCATAATACTATCGCCAGGGCAAAGCTGCTCATCATTGTAACCGCAGCAGTGAACAGAGCCGAATAGTGTACGGCTTTCACGCCGGCCCTTCGCATGTTATCGCTCTCTTTATGAAAATCGCTTCCTATTCTGTCTTCTATCACCAGTGTCTTGATAGCTTTGGCTCCGGTAATACCTTCATTATATTCCGATGTGATCAGGGAATTTATCTCCCTGATACGTCTGTTCCATTCAACCAGCCTCTTCTGGAAAAAGCTTACCAGCAATACTACCAGCGGCAGCAGGATAACCACCAGCAGCGCCAGCTTCCAGTTAAGTATGAACATCATCACCAGCACGAATACCAGATATGCACCGTGCCATATCGTATCCATCAGCCTCCAGGCTACCAGTACACCTATCTTTCCCGTATCGCTCATGACCCTTGCATGTATATAGCCTACATTATTCTGGTTAAAGTAAGAAAACGAAAGCTCCTGAAGCCTGGTGAATGCTGCATTTCTCAGATCCCGGTCCACGCTCATCTCTACCTGGCCGCAGGTATAGGTCGTGATGAAATTATCGATCATATAAAGAACAAGCAGTCCCACATACAGGGCGATAAATCCTCCCAGACCTTCAAGCGTGCCTCCGGCAACGAAATGATCCAGCGCATAACGGTTAAAAAGCGGTGACAGGGCATCCATACCACCGGATATTATTCCCAGGGACACCATAAATATGATCTTCCTGTGATACTTCTTTATAAAAGGCAAAAGCCTTGGTATCCCGAAAAGAGGAAGGCTTATCTGCTTTTCTTCGGTCTTTTTCATAAGCCTGCTCCTTCCGTCTGTATATCGTAGATCTTTTTATATATACCGTTCTTCCTGAGCAGTTCTTCATGGCTTCCCATTTCTTTTACCCGGCCATGATCCAGTACTATGATCACATCTGCCTGCATCAGCGTAGTGATGCGGTGTGATATAAGTATCATGCTGCTCTTTTTAACATTACTCTTAAGTGCTGCCCTGATACGCGCATCCGTTTCCATATCCACCGCGGAAAGGGAATCATCGAATACCATGAGGGGCGGATTCTTCATCAGTACCTGCGCTATTGCGGTACGTTGTTTCTGTCCGCCGGACAGTGTTACACCACGCTCACCCACATATGTTTCGTATCCGTCGGTGAACTTCTCTATCGTATCCTTCAGATCTGCCACTTTGACAGCAGCTTCCACGGCTTTCATATCGGCTTCTCCCTCCCGGGTGATGGCGATATTCTCAGCCAGTGTCTTTGAAAAAAGGAAAGGCTCCTGCAGCACCAAGCCGACATAACGGCGCAGTTCCTTTATATCCAGCTCCCTTATGTCTGTACCGCCTATCGTGATGGTGCCTTTATCCTCCGGCAGCTCATATAATCTGTCCAGCAGATATACCAGCGTGGATTTACCGGATCCCGTTCCTCCCAGTATGCCCAGGCTGCTTCCGGGTTTTATCTCAAAGCTGACATCACTCAGCACTTCCGGAGTATCCTCTGAATATGAAAAGCTGACATGGGAAAACTTTACGGGCAGCGGCTCTGTCCCTAAATGTTTTGATGTTTCCGTACCTGCAGGCTCCGGCTCACTGTCCAGAATGTACCGTATACGTTTTACCGATATACCCACACGGCTCATATCGGATATTACACGACCCAGTTCCCTTACGGGCCAGCTCAGCATCGCGTTGTAAGAGACAAATGCGATATATGCACCAACGCTCATCTCCCCGTGTACGCAAAAGACTGCACCGAATACCGTTACCAGCATTATCTGCAGACCGGTGATCAGATCATTTGAGCACCAGAAAGCGGACAGCCATCCCATAAGCTTTATCCACATATGCGTATAGCTGTTATTCTGCTTTTCAAAACGTTCCCTTTCATAGCGTTCGCGTCCGAAGGCCCTTACCACACGTACGCCCGTCAGGTTCTCCTGAGCTATGGCCGAAAGCCTGCCTTCTTCTTCATCGGCATGAAGGAAGGCATCACCTATCCTGTTATGGAAGAAAAGGGAATACAGTATGACTACAGGTATGAAGATACCCGATACGAAAGCCAGCTTTCCATTGATATCGATCATGAAATACATGGCCATTATTATAAGCACGACGATACGGAAGAGAGCCGTTACCTGCTCACTCAAAAAATTCCTGACCGTCTCAACATCAGATGTGGCTCGCTGTATTATATCCCCGGTATGGTTACTGTTATGCCATGAAAAGGGAAGATGCATTATGTGATCGAAGATCCTGTCTCTTAAGCGCTTTATCAGACGCTCCGTTCCCTTTATGTTGAAAAGGCGATAAAAGTAACGGCAGAGCGCCGCTAAAAGCGCTGCTGCCGCTACGGTCAGGGCTATGATATACAGATGTGAAAGAAGGTATTCCCTTCCTCCCGCAAAAGCTATTACCTCCGCCGCAATATCGTCCGTTACCGGGCTGTTCCCAATGATGTGGTCAACCGTATACTGTACCACCTTGGGACTTATCATATCCAGAAGTGCCACTGCCAATGAACAGATGACAGCCAGTATAAAATATCTCTTACATCCCTTCGATAAACTTTCCTTAACCTGCATGCATTATCCCATCAAAGATATCTACAGCATCTACACCGTCTATGGTCTGGGGCCAGCCGGCCTTATCAAGTATTATACGTACAAACCTGCCGTCATTAAGCTTAAAGTCAACCCAGGTCTCATTATCGCTTGCGTAGAAGTGCAGCTTCTCGCCTTTCTTTACAGTTTCCATACTGCCGGTTCCGTCAAAACTGTCCCTTACTTCTGCTTCGATATCAACTTTTGTTGTAAGCGTCATATCGGTATCTACAAAGTAATAGTTTTCTGAACTCACAGGTTCACCGGTCCTGCTGATATAATAATATTTGTAAGTATCATAAGTAGACAATACATCTCCTCTTGTATAGATACGGAATTCCAGAGGATCAGAGGGGATGGTACCGTAGAATCCGCCGTCTATATCCTTTGCCGCAAGCTCTACTTTGCCGGTATTGGAATTCATATAATATACATTAAGTGATTCGTAATCATTTTCATGGAGCATATCTACAAAAAGATAATTCTCACCGCCGATGGTACCTATATAGAAATCGGCATCATAAGCTCCGATCTTTTCCGTGTACTCATTGTCATTTAAACTGATGACCAGCTTCTGATATAATCCGTCCTCCGACAGATCCGTTACATATGCACCGAAGAGATCATCGGTATGAGGGAGTACTCCGCCTGCTACATCTCTGTTTATGAAATAATTAAAGCTGCAGTCCCTGTATTCTTCTTTTACCAGCCCAAAGTAATCATCATATCTTAAGAACACTTCCTGGTGTCCTGCTGCATAGGGAGCCAGCTCATATATCTGGAAATAGAATGTCAGACCGTCGTATCCGATAGAAAACGTAAGGTCTCCGTTCATATGGATAGACTCTTCTATCGTCTCTGCCAGAGTATCCGGATTAAAGAAATATCCGCTGTCATACTGCGCTAAAAGTCTCTCCTCAAGTATTGTGGGGAGGGAAGCTATCATATCGTCGTCCATTATATCTGTCAGATGCAGCTGCTCACCTGTAAGTGAATCAAAATTTACAGGATGAAAAGAATATGTTCCGTGGGCTCCGCCCATAAAATCCTCATAATAAGTAAGAAGACTGGTTACCACCGTATCAGCTCTTACTACACTTGTCTCATACCTTTCATATACAGGAAGGATAAAACCGCTATCCTTATTAGCCCAGTACATTTCGGCAATACCTGCTATTCCGTCATTTGAGATTATCTTTTCATGCTCTGCACTGTAGTCTGCTATAGCTTTTTCAAGCTCGGGAAGATCATCTGCCCAGAGCTCTATATGTGTAGCGTATGCCGAAGCGCAGGGCTCATTCTCCAGATCTGGATCCCGCTCAAAATTGGCACTGTCGTATGAATACAGCTGCAGCAGTCTGTAATCTACTGCCTCACGTACCGGCGCCTCTGTAGGTGTGGGTGCTTCGGTAGGTGCTTCCACCGGCGCCTCTGTAGGCGTGGGTGCCTCGGTAGGCGTTACTTCTTCCTCTTCTGTCCTTTCTCCTATGCTGCCGCGGCTTTCTCCTCCGTTTGTACAGGCTGCCAGCATGGATACAGACAATACTGCTGCCGTAAATATTCCTGTTATTATCTTCTTTTTCATAATCTCTCCCCTTATCCTTACATGTCTTCGTTCTTCATCAATTCCATCTCATAACTGATGGTAATAACATGGCTGTTTCCTTTAGTCCATTTATCTATAATATGATCCGTTATATGCTGTATGGCTTCTTCCTTGACATCGGTCAGCATTATAAAATACTGGCTGTCATTGTAGCGCATTATCAGATCACTCTTCCTTAATATATTATCAAGATGTACACCGAAATCTTCGCAGGCTGCGGCATACTCGCTGTCACTGGTGCTGGTACCCTGATCCAGTGTAAATAACAGTTTGCAGGCCAGCTTGGAATATCTCATGATATATCTGGTGACAAAGCGGTATACTGCCACAAAATCATCCTTTGAAAGCCTGAGTGCGGTATTGGATATATTACGTTCGGAAAACAGCATGCTTAAGGATCTTAAGTCTATCCTGTCATTTAAAGAGATCTTTGCACCGGCTCCGGCCACATACAGTTCATACCCGTGCTTTCCGTTCTGCTTGACATTGTACAGGGATTTATCGGCCAGCTTTATCATCTCCGAATACTCCTGACCGTTACCCATTACCATGACAGCCCCGATGGAAGCTCCAAGAGGAATATCCATCTGGTCGCCCATGAGCTCTTTTGCCCTGGCAAGCAGCTTACTGTTTACTTCTTCGGAAACCGCTTTGAGGCAGTCCTCACTGAGTACCGATACGGAGAATGCGCTGAACTCATCACCGCCCATCCTGCCTATCACATCGTTTTCACCTAGCTCCGCTTTTATGATCTCTGCAAAAGATATAAGTATCTCATCACCCATATCATGTCCGTACAGATCATTTACCAGCTTGAAGGAATCAAGGTCTATCATCATGAGCATGCCGGCCTTTTCCTTTACCAGCTGCCCAAACCTTTCATTTGCCGCACCTTTGTTAAGAAGGCCGGTCAGTTTATCCGTTGTAGCTTCCTTATGATATTTATTTATCTGCGCCTGGCGCTCGAGCACCTTATTTACACGCTTTACCAGTACATCCGGATCAAAGGGTTTACGCACAAAGTCATCCACACCCAGATCAAAGCCCCTGGCCTCGGTCTGTTTGTCCGAATCAGCGGTAAGGAATACCACCGGTATCTCATCTATTCCTGCCTCTTCCTCATATTCCTTAAGCTTCCCGTAGGTCTCAAAACCGTCCATTTCCGGCATAAGAATATCAAGGAGTATAAGGTCAGGCGTATTGTTCTTTACAAATGAAAGAAGCGCCTTACCAGAAGGGATACAGCTGACCTTCATCTCATGTTTGGCCAGCATCTTTCCCGCTATCTTAAGGTTAATGGGATCGTCGTCAACAATCGCTATATGTCTGCCCATGTACAAACCCTCCTTTGCGGGATTATAACATATGAAAGGTATCATTAACAAGGTACTTGGGATAAAGAAAACTTGCGCTGACCGCGCGGACAGAATATAATGGTCTGCGTATTTACAGATATGAAAGGATTTGTGTTTTTCCGGATGAAAAGATATAACGGTGCTGCCATCATTTTGATACTCTCTGCCCTGCTCAGTGCCTGCGGTACAAGAACCGTACCTGAACATGAAAGAGCAGCGACCCTTGCCGACCTTAAGGACGGGAGCGGGGATGAGCAGGCCCCTGTTCCGGTGGATGCAGCCCCCGAAGAAACGCCCGAAAACGTTGAGGAATATGCTGAGACCACTCCGGCAGAACCTACCCCCACACCTTTCACCATCCCCGATAACATCCGTGACAATCTGGCTCCCGAGCTTATCAGGGCCAAAAGATCCGGCAACAGCGATGCCATTGATGCGGCGCTGGGAAAGATCTGGGAAGTGGATGCCTACTGGGCCGGAAGGATGGACGATATAACAAAATACTGGGACATCGCCAACAGCAGCGATTTCGTGAACCTGTTTCCCTATGTGGAAGAGATACGCGATGACGTTATCGCAAACGGTATGAATACCACAGCTTTTACGGATAAGACCCTTTTCCCGAACGGCCTTCCCGAGGATAACAGCTTATGTTTTGTTGTTGCAGGATTTGAGCTCAATAACAACGGCACGCCCAAAAAAGAAATGATAGACCGCCTGATAATGGCGACAGGCTGTGCCCAGAGATATCCCGATTCATATATACTGCTCACCGGCGGACCCACCGCCATGGGTAATCCTTCTGCCACCGAAGCCGATGTTATGGCCGACTGGCTGGCTGATCACGGAGTAGACCGCAGCAGGCTGATCATAGAAAACAATTCCATGATCACCTACGAGAACGCGGCCTTTGCTTACAACATCCTTACCCGTGATTATCCCCAGGTTAAGGAACTGGTGATAGTCAGCAGTGATTATCACATCCCCATGGCTGCCCTTTTGTTTGAATCGGAGTGCATCCTTAATTACCGTATCGATCCGGATCTGCACGTTATCGCCAACATCGGCTGCACCACCAGCGGCTACACCTTCGGCGCCGATGAACAGGCCAAGCAGCTTATATACATGTTAAGCTATCAATGATCGGTAAGGACAGGGAAACGGTCCTTACTCTCCCTTTTCTTTTAATACGCCTTCGCGGTATGCCTCCAGCAATGCTTCCAGATCTGTAATGTTTTCACGCAGTTCCGTACCTATATCCGTATCTGCCACGAAATGGCGCCTTATATACTGCTCGACGGGGATCGAATCCGATACTATATCAGAACCCTTCAGTATAGAAGCTTCCTTTGATTCAAACAGCTCATGAGCCATCAGATACATACCATGGGAATTAACGATCAGTGTATATCCCGCAATGCCGGTTTTTGACTGGTATGCCTTGGAGAAACCGCCGTCGATGACCAACAGCTTTCCTCCGCACTTAAGCGGCGTATCACCTTTCTTTACCTGCACAGGAACATGTCCGTTTATGATATGCGCCCCGGGATCCGTAAGTCCGAATTCCGCCAGTATCTTATCCAGTATCTCTTCCTGTTCATATAAACGGTAGTAACTGTTTTTCTTCTCCGTCGAAGCCGCCTTATCCTCTATGAAATAGGATTCAAAGGTAGCCATTTTGTCCTTGCCGAAAACCGGTGAGCCGGGTCCGGCCCATATATACCACATGATATCCTGTCCGCGGCGGCGTTCCTCACGGTCTTCCTTTGCATAATAGCCTTTACGCACATATGCTTCCAGGGTATCGTAGAGTGCACGTCCCGAATATTTTTCCCCGAAAAGATCCACGCTCTTAAAGCTTCCGTCGCTGTTCATGGGCATACAGCCGTGATAGAGCAGGTTTCCGTTGTGCACCTTATAAAGGCCGCCTTTGGTAAGCAGGAAGCGCACATGCTTCTGCAGCTTCTCGCTGTGCAGGAAGGCCTGCTTAAGCTTTCCGATCACCATGTATTCCTCTGCGGTCAGTTCATAAGGATCCTTGGGATTGATGGTCGGGAAATGTGTATCCTTAAGAGGATAGGTCTTTCCGCCCAGAGTAACGGTTCCGTTCTTGTGATCTATCTTATCGAGCAGAAGCCTCTCTTCCATACCAAAGCAGGGGCAGCGCTTTATCAGCTGTCCTTCCAGTTTGAGCTGAAGTATGGTAACAGCCTTGTGCATCTTCATATCCAGTGCCATATCCCGGGTGTCATAATCATCACCGCATCTGATGGCAAAGGCCTCACAGGGATCGTCTGCATATGTCTCCAGTGCAAACTTTGCAAGAGGTACCAGATTGATACCGTAACCTTCCTCCAGTATATCAAGATTTCCGTACCGCGCGGAGATACGCAGCACGGTCGCGATGCAGGCTGCCGATCCGGCTGCCGCACCTATCCAGCTTATATCATGATTACCCCACTGTATATCCACGGAATGGTAATGCATCAGCGTATCCATGATGATATGGGGACCGGGTCCGCGGTCGAAGATATCGCCTACGATATGCAGATGATCCACCACCAGGCGCTGTATCAGGCCGGAGAGCGCAATGATGAATTCCTTCGCGCGGCCTATACGTATGATAGTGTGTATGATCTCGTTATAATAGCGTTCCTTATCCTCGATCTCTTCCTTTTCGGTTATAAGTTCCTCTATTACATATGCAAAATCCTTAGGCAGGGCCTTGCGCACCTTTGAGCGCGTATACTTGGAAGCAGCACGCTTGGTAACCTGGACCAGACGGTGCAGCATTATCCTGTACCAGTCATCAAGGTTCTCTTCCTCCTCGATTATAAGTGACAGCCGCTCCTCCGGATAATAGATCAGCGTAGCCAGATCACGCTTATCCTTCTGTGTTAAGGTATTTCCGAAGCCTTCGTCTATCTTCCTGCGGATGGCGCCGGAGCCGTTCCGTATCACATGGTTAAACTGTTCGTACTCTCCGTGTACATCGGATATAAAGTGTTCCGTTGCCGCCGGCAGGTTAAGTATGGACTGCAGGTTTACTATCTCCGTGGAAGCCGCGGCAATAGTCGGATACTGCCGCGACAAAAGTTTTAATGTTTTAAGATCAGCAGACATTTCTTTTCCTTTCAAAACCCCTATGTCTTATAATTTTCCCATGGCATGCTTAGCTGCGATCATGCCGAAGGTATAACACCTTCCCAGTGACAGGCCTGTCTGATGGAAAGGATAATCCGCACCGCCATAGAAAGGTCCCCCCAGATTGCCGGCACAATAAAGTCCGGGTATGGGTTCGCCCTTTTCATCAAGAGCCTGTGCATTCTCATTTGTTACTACGCCGGATACTTCGGCAGATACACGGATATGCTTGCGGGCACCCCAGAAAGGTGCTTTCTCTATCTTGTGCATATATTTGGCAGGCTTACCGAAGTCCGTATCGCAGCCTTTATCGCAGAGCTCATTATAACGGTCAACGGAAGCTTTTAATTTATCATAAGGTATGCCCAGCTCCTCCGCCAGCTGCTCAAGGCTGTCACATCTGTGCAGATCTATCAGGTTCTTAAATACCCCTTTAGGATCCTCAACCGCTCCGGGGATGAACTTCTCCATAACTGCAGGCGGTACTTTGCCGCTGACAAATTCATCATCCGGCCAGCTCATATAACTGTCATCGTAAATGGTACAGTACCAGCCCTTTGACCCGCTCTCCTTATGTTCTTCATCCAGCATGCTGCCCTTAAAGGAAGGCTGGAACTTAAGGATGTTGCCCATATATACAAAGCCCGTATATTCGTTGGTGAAACGCTCACCCTCCATATTTACATACAGGAAGGGCTCCTCCCACATGAGCGCCGAATCAAAGTCATGCATCATCTTGGTATGCCCTAAGTTTTCCATTTTTGCGCCGGCACTCATGGCCAGTACGTGGCCGTCACCGGTCTTACCGAACTGCTTTTTATCAAACTCCGCGATATCGGGGCACCATCTTGCGACCATTGCCGCATTGTTGGTATAATCGCCGGTCGCCAGTATCACAGCCTTTGATGCATTGAACTGAATATATTTACCTTCGGCGTTCTTTCCTATAACACCGCTTACTCGTTTGCCGTCCACTACCAGCTTTACCGCCGGTGTGGAAAAGAAGGTTTCAAGATTGGGACACTTCTCTTTAACGTTATCAACAACCTTACGGAGTGCGTTACCTACGTTGAGCGGCTTGGGTCCCACCCAGGGCGCCCAGAAATAGCAGTGGTCATCACCGTACTCATAGCTGTTCTCACGGTCCCTCCAGGTTCCGGTAAAATCACCGCTGGTACTGATAAAGGCACAGAGCTTGTCCCCGTCGTTTAAAAGCTTTGCACTTTCCGTGTTGCTGTCTACCTTACTGCCGTCGCCATACTCCGTTTCCTTTGTAAGGCCGGCCCTGTTCCAGAACCACATCATGGCTTCCTCAGAATGATCCGCATAAGCCCTTAACTGCTTAACATCCGCACGCCAGTCACACAGACCGTTGGTATGGTGTATCCACTTGGCTATACCGGCTTCTGTTGACCTGGACTTTATTATCGCCGATCCGCAGTTGCCCTGGGATACGACATTTATCTCTTTCTGGAGCAGTGCTGTCTTTGCGCCCAGCTCTGCTGCCCAGCCTGCTGCCGGCACACCTGCTGCCCCGGCGCCTACTACGACTATCTCAAAGTCTAAGGTCTCGGACGGTGTTATATCTTTAGTTTCACATACCGATGCCGCGATTTCTTCCTGTGTCAACTCATGATGCATGGTCTTATCCCCCTGTCTGATTGATAACTCTGCCTCCAATGGAAGGCTGTACAAATTAATATTGTATCAAATTCCGGCAATATTTACTACTATAAAAGAAGGGTCTCCCCGTTTCATTGTATTACAGATCTGTAAGAAAAAAACTGTTGGATTCGCCCTGTATCCCTGTTATAATGCGATCTATAGGCGTGTTGAAAGGAGTAACTCAGATGTTTCGATTGTTGAGCGTTAGTGAAGAGACTCAGCAAGCAAGTCAGACGGATCCTCAGAATTCTGCTTTTATCGTTGACCTTAATCTGGATCAGATCCTCGACCGTGTGACCGAAGGCTGGGGCGAAGATGTACGTAAGCTCTATGAAACTTTTCCCGCTACAAAAGAAGATGAAGATTACCGAAGGGCAATATATTCGGATATCAAAAAGGAAGACGTCCTTGATTCCATGATGGACTACCATCGCAGTATTCTTGAACGCGGCAGGTATACCGCCCGTAAAGAAGCAGCTCACGAAACGCTGCAGAAACAGGTCTGGTATCTCCGGGAACTCGTCACCTATATACATTCGCTTGATACCCTGTGCGAAAAACTTAAAAGCTTAAATCTGTCTTCAGACGGAATGAAGGGCTTATCCGCTTTCTTAAATGAATGCGTATCCGGTGATGATTACATACACATGAAAGAAAAAGCCCTTGTCCTCTGGAAAGAGCTCTCAGCTTTTCGTGTGGTACTCACTTACGAAAAGGAGCGCTTCACCATAGCAGAAGGTAAAAACGAGGGAGAATATGAACAGTTTCTCGCGGAATCCTTCCCCGGTGTAAAGAAGGATTTCTTAAGCCCCTTTATAGATATCGAATACTATTCAAAACTTGAAGAAGAGATAGTAAAACTCTTTAAGAAAAAACATAAAAGCTTCTTTAAAAACCTGGATGAATTCTGCACGGCTTACCCTGACTATCTGCACGAAGGCATAAATGATATAGAAAAAGAGATGGTCTATTATCTGGCATATGCCGGGTTTGAAAACAGTATGAAGAAGAAGGGCTTTAATATGTGTACGCCCAAGCCTTCTAAAGACAAACTCTGTGCCACACAGCTTTATGATCTTGCGCTGGCTTTATCAAATATGGGAAGCGGTAAGGAAGTAGTTGCAAATGAATTATATATGGCACCGGATGAGAACTTCTTTGTTCTTACCGGTCCCAACCAGGGCGGAAAGACCACCTACGGCAGGAGCCTGGGCCAGCTTGTCTATCTGACAAAAATGGGACTGGATGTACCTGCGGATGCGGCGGAAGTTCCTTATTACAGCAATCTGTGGACACACTTCTCCGTTGAGGAGAGTTCCGATACCGGACGCGGAAAGCTTATGGATGAACTGGTACGCTTAAAACCCATCATGGAGAAAGAGCAGAAAGGCGCCTTCGTGGTTATAAACGAACTCTTCACGACTGCGGCCAACTACGATGCCATCGAAATGGGCAAGCGTGTTCTTGAATATCTAATAAACAGTGACTGTAAAGGCATCTATGTAACACATCTCGGAGAATTATCAAGATCCTGTAAGGGCGTAGTCAGTCTGCGTGCTACGGTTGACGATGAAAACGTACAGACCTTTGTGATAGAGCGCAGCGAAGCAAAAGAGACTGCAGGCACCAACCGTCAGGTACTTAAGTACAGACTGACCTATGAGCAGTTAAAGGAGCGATTCTCATGAACGTTAATCTCTTATATGCGGACAAGGAATGGTCTGCATCCAAACCATACTACGACTGGACGAGCATAACAAAGGATCTGGGCTTAAATGCCGTTTTTAAAGCTGCATCCCAGGATTCCATCTTCAGAAACAGCAGGGCAGTCTATGCAGAAAAGGAAGATCCGTTTCTGGGACTTACCGTAAGAAGAGTCATGCGCCAGCCGCTTCAGACGGCGGAAGAGATAAAATACCGTCAGGATATACTTAAGGACTGCTTAAAGAAACAGGCCTTTGTGGACGGTCTTTATCAGGTTTCCTCTAAACTGCTCGAGGATTGGGAAAAGCTTGGCAGAAAAAGCAGCACTGCAGTAGAACGTGATTCAATGGCCAAGCTCATCACAGATCTTAAAGTGCTGAGGCTTTTAGTCGACGGTATGTCAAAAGTACATTCTCTCTTTCTGGAAAACATAGAAGGTATTAATTCCGAAGGTCTGCTCCATCTTTTTGAACGACTGCAGGAAGAATTATCTGAGGAAAAAGTTGAAAACCTCGATACACTGATGAAGAGCATGTCTTTCTATGCGAATATAGCAGGAAGCAGCGCAGAGCCCGAATACTATGTATCAAGGCTGCCCAGGATAAGGATAGACTGCAGTCTTACCGACGGTTTAAAGATAGGCGATCTTAAACTCGAGACCATGGAGACCATAGTGAAGCCGTTTAAAAATCCTAACGGCATCAGCGCAAAGATCCGCGGCACCCTTACCTCCCTTGCACCCGGGATGATATCTCTTTACAAGGACCAGGCTCTGCAGGATGATGCCGCACAGCTTGAATATCAGACAGTAAACTATGTTTATTCCTATTGCATTTCACTTGTAGAATCCTACGGACAGTTTTTTGACCAGCTGCATTTCCAGACTGCTTTCTATCTGGGTGCCATTAATATCAGATCACAGATGCAGCGTTTTAAGATAGACTATTGTTTCCCTCAGGTCGCAGAAATAAAAGATGAGCTTAAATATGAGGATCTGAGAGAGATGGTACTGACCATCGATCAGGAAGGAAAGACGGTAGGCAACAGCGGAAGCCTTAACGGAAAACAGCTGGTTATAATAACCGGAGCCAACCAGGGCGGCAAATCCACATTCTTAAGAAGCATCGGTATCGCACAGGTGATGATGCAGTGCGGGCTTTTTGTCGCAGCCAAAAGTTTTAAAAGCGCTGTATGCACTTCTCTGTTTACTCATTTTACAAGACGTGAGGACAGCGCCATGAACAGCGGCCGTCTCGATGAAGAACTTCGGAGGATGGATCAGATAATCAACAATCTGGGAGAAGATCCGTTGATATTATTAAATGAATCTTTCGCCACCACCACGGAAAAAGAAGGATCGGATATCGCTTACGGTATCATCAAAGCACTTAAGGAAGAAGGCGTACGTATCTTTTCGGTAACGCATCTGCTTTCGTTTGCGCAGCGCATGTATGAAGAATCCAAGACAGATGAAAAAGTCAGCTTCCTGTGCGCGGAACATCTCGAAGGCGGTAAACGTACCTTCAAGATGATCCCTCACGCACCGGAGCTGACCAGTTTCGGACTTGAGTTATACGATGAAGTGCTGGGAAGTAATGCTTAGTTTACAAAAGATCACTTCTTTATCTCCCTTGCTGTTATCTTAAAGCTTCCCGCACATGCACCTATATAAGGTGAATCGGGTTTTGCCTTTAAGATGATGCTTGCCTTGCCCTTCTCGATATTATCCGCATAGAAGATATAAAAGTTCTTTTCCACCTCAGCACCTGTTAAGATCTCTCCGCTTATATTTATGCTGATCTGGGGATTTGCCGTGTCTGTTGATCTGAACTCTATCCACTTTCCCGTATACTGCATATTCTTGACCTGTTTTGAATCTTTAACAAGGGTGACTTTTGCCTTGCTGACATCCTTACGGTCGGTCTTAAGCACATTGTATTTTGCCGTGATCCCGGAAAAGACGTAATTCTTTCCTTTACTGTTTATGGTGATACCAAGTCCTGTTGCCTCACCCGTAAGTTTATCCTTCTGCGCATATACTATCTCGGTTTCGCTCTTTGAAAGCAGGCTGCCGTGAGCTATTACCCATACCTTAGGCTGATATTTACCATCTTTTTTGAATACCATATCTCCCGTAATCACGGTGATCTCCTCAACATCAGGTTTCGCTTCGGTAATTTTATAGCTGCAGTCACCATCATATTTTGTACCGCTGTAATTTCCGATGAAACGCAGTTTATACTTCGCGGTACCCGTATGTTTATTTCCGCTGTACGTGATACGGTAATCTTTTCCTTCCGTCAGTACTACCCAGCCAAAGTAGGGCAGCTCTGCCTGTACGGTGAGTTTGGGCTTTACTCCGTTACGGGAATATATATAAGTATCCTTATCCTTCGTAACTTTTATGGGAGTACTGCTCTTATAAGGTTTTATCCTGAATGTCTTATTGACCCTGCCGTTATAATTTCCTATACCTGTCACGGTCAGCTTTACCATACCTGCATTTACATTGGATGAATAACCGATGATGTAATCCAGGTTTTCCTTAAGAGCTTTTCCGTCCTTATCGGTCACGCTTATCTCATTATACATAAGCGTCTGCCCGATACCGTTATATGTCTTATCGATCTTATCGGCAAGCTTTACCTTTATGGAAGATTTCTTATATGTATCGCTTTCAACTTCAACAGCATTGGTAACTTTAGTGCCGCAGAAATTTCCCATGCCTTCGATTATAAGCTTGCTGCCTTCCTGCTTTAAGCTGTAATCCTTCTTTTCCTTTAAAGCCTTACCGTTATAGATAAGTGTGGGATCGGCTTTCTTTCCTTTCTGATAACTCAGGTTTCCGACAGCCACATCGGAATCTCCGATATTCTTTTTAACAATAACGAATTCCAGTTTATCGGATTTGGTATAACTTCCTTTACCGCTGACCTTGACTTTTGCAACTCCCACATTGGTATTATTCGAATACTTAAGCTTATAATCATTTCCTTCTGTGAGGATGACACCGTTGTTCTTTACAACAACTACAGGCGTTAATGCCTCTCCGCCGTACACCGCCTCCCAGACTCCGTCGGCATTGAGTTTAAGCATATCATCCTCAAGATATAACTTAAGTCCCACATCCTCACCGGGATCACTAAGTGCAGGGATCTCCGCATATTCAACATGTGAAGGATCCTCTGCACAGGTTCTCTTCTTAAGACCCTTTTCCGTTTCCGTGGGAGCTTTTACTACAACCCATGCCCCCCAGCTGTGACCATAAGCAGGCAATACCAGATCGTAAGTATTTGCTACCCTGTTCTGTGCCTTTGAGTCATAGTAATATCCGCCGCATCGTACGCAATGGTAATGCTCCAGATTACCGTCTGTTTCACATGAAGGTGCCGTTCCGGGTACATATATAAGATCATGGCCAAGAGCCGCAAGCTCTACATCCTTCTTGTTATTAATCGGCTTTTCACCTTTTGCGTCTTCAAACAGCTTCCCGCAGCTTGTACATATGTAATACTCTATATTTCCCGGTTCAACGCAGTCAGGTTCTTTGGCACTGATAAATTCCAGAGTATGATCATGCTCAGACCACTGTGCGTAAAGAACCGTAGCCTCGCTTATTATGATGCTTTCTCCCACATTACCTTTATCCCAGCCGGTAAACTCCTGTCCTTCGGGAGCCTTAAAATAACTGTTGGGTAATATGTATTCCGTTCCGGGATCGACCAGTACTGTTGACATCGATCCGCTTCCGCCGTTTGGATCAAACTTAACGGATACTTTAGCTACTTTACTGACATTGATATTTAAAACAGATATGGGAGATGTCTCATTTCCGTCTACTTTCACACTGTAAAAATAATCACCTTCCACAGCGTTTTCCGGTACCACGATCTTTATCTTGCCGGCACCTGCAGTAGTTATCGTCAGATCGGAAGCTCCCTGATTTTTATGAAAACTTAATGTTCCTACCGTTGCGGGTGAAGGATAGGTGTTATAGTTTATGGTTGTTGTCTCTCCGGGAGTCATTGCTACCGGTTCGAAGATCAGCTTTTCCAGAGCATAATTTCCGTTTTTGTCGGTTACGGTTACGGCACATTCGGTCATTAATAAGTCCGTATATCCTATATGTCTCTGCGCTCCTATAGTCACGTGCCTTGTCTGTTGTATTGCTTTTACATATGCAACTTTTGTATATATAGCGGTACTTGTCTGAAGCTTTTTCGTACAGTTCTGATCCTCATAAAGCTCAACTTCCGTTCCGTTAACATACCATTCTACCGTTAAGCTGTTCCAGTTCTGGATCTCCGAAGGAAGCGGCTTTACTTCCAGACGTGTTACCTCTCCGACTTTTGTCGTGAAGCTGCTCTTATCAAATGTCATACCCACCATGGTGTCAGCGGTTCCTGCATATATTGCGGAAGATACCGCTTTTATTCCCGCTTCATCGGTTGCTGTTTCTTTTCTTCTGGTAAATACATAATAAGTTTTATCTTTACTGCAGCTGAGGTTAAGGGTTCCTGTCTTTGCAGGTGACTTGGCATCTTTCCACGCCGTGGTCGCAGGCTGTGAATATGTCTGACTCAGGAGATATTCCTGTTCCGGTATTGCATTTGTGATCTGTATCGTATCGTAAGGAGAAGTACATTTTAAAGTTGCGGGGACCGGTTCTGCCGTATTCAGCCTCTTCTCTACAGTCCGCGCCGTGCTGTAGAGCTTACCGGTATAGCCGTCTGCCTGTACTCCCAGACGGATCTGCTTTCCTATCATATCTTCGGTAGGCGTTAACCTGGCGCTGGTTGCTCCTTTTATCTCGCTGAAGGATACACCGTCTTCCGATATCTCCCATTGTGAATGAAGTTTTTCCTGGGGAACACTTGCAAGCTTACCGTTGGTTCCCATTGAGATCTGTGTGCCGTATCGGACACTTGAAAGATATACAACAGATCCTGAGATCGGTTCGATATCCTTTATGAGGGCCGCATCCGAATACAGGGCTCCGCCGTATCCGTTGGCGGTTACCATTATACGGATATACTTGCCGGCATCTCCGGGGATCACAGTATAAGTCGCATCTTCAGATTTGTCCTGCCATTCTTTTTTATCTTCACTGATCTGCCATACCATCTTACGGGGTGAAGGTACTCCGTCATACTCTGCACTTAAGGTGTCACGGATATGAACATCCCCGGGTACTATCTTTACGGTTCCGGGAACAGGTTTATAGACAAGCTCTACTTCTTTTGCGGTCTTTCCGCTTGCATCTACTATTGTCTTTCCGTCGGAACGCACCTTTCCTCCGCCGGGTGATTTGATATACATACCGGTATCAAATAGAGAGAGCTTTCCGTTCTTTGAGTACAGTGCACTGTCACCGGCAGATACACTCACATCGCCATACATCCATATCGAATCCTTTGCCCATATACCGTCTTCGTCTGATCTTACCTCTGCACCGCCGCTCTGGATCAATACATACCCGTTGCTGGCATAGATACCACGCTGCTCTCCGTGTACCTGGGCTTTATACTTCCCTTTAAAACCTATATAGCCTGTCTCTGAATACACACCATAGGTTCCGCCGGACCTGACTATTCCGTCGCCTTCAATAACGATATTGTTACCTGCACCCATACCAAAGCGGTAATCACAGTCTTTATCCACACCGCCATACAGAACGATCAGTCCATCCGTTATATGGATCGAATCACCGGAGATAAGACATGCTGACATATCGCACATTCCTTCAACATCTGAGGAAATGTTGACATCTCCCTCTGCCCATATACCGCCGCCGCCAAGAATACTGAGAATTCCTTTCTCATGATTCAGGACTCCCTTAGTTGCAACCGCAAACGATCCGGTAGTTTTTGACATAACCCATAAATTCGTTCTGATCGTAAGGTTGTTGACATAGATAACGTGGCCTTCTCCATACATTGAAAGTTTTTTATCCCCTTCTATTATCAGGGAATAATCCTTACCTGTAATATTTGCAAGCTGGCGATCTGTATCCACCACAAGGATAGTATTGGCTGTCAGCTCCAGCTTTCCTCTCTCCTCCAGATCACTTGCATATACGGTCCTGGTATAACTTATATCATTAACATCTTCTTCCTCCGGTACCTCTTCTTCCGAAACGGAAGCCTTAATGCTCATGCGGCTTTCTTCACCTTCGGCCAGGTCAAACCTGTAAGTTGCAAAATCCGGATCAGAGTCATCCGGAACAGTATCCTCTTTTTCATCTGCCTCCGGTATATCGTTTTCCGATACCCCGTTTTCAGATACTCCGTTTTCGGATACCTCTTCTTCTTCAGCCGCATCTGCCGATACAACAGCTACATCAGGTTCAGCAGCATAGATCGTCATGCCGCTGCTGCCGATCTCCGAACCGATCATAACTAAAGTAGTCATGAAGGCCAGAAATCGTTTTTTCAGATCCATTTTCTTCATAAAATTTCCCTCCTCATATTGTGATAGTGTTTTCTTTTTGAAATAAATATTCTCCGATAAACTGCAGTTCCGTAGGATTGAAGTCTTCGCTTTCCGGATACAGGTAATAGCAGCAGTCCTTTGTTGAGAGGACTATACATTCACCCTTTTTTCCCCTGTAATCGTATTCCGTCTGTACGGATTCCCTGATATTATGCGGAAAGCGCAGTACTGTTTTATCATATGTCAAAATGAATTCTTTTTCGCTGAGTTCAAGTTTTCCCTTTCCCAGATCAACAAAACCTTTTTCATTCGGAAGTGCTTCTATCCTTATATCATAAGATCTGGTATTGAATGTTTTTTCCGGAGCCGTCCCGGTATAGCATTCTTCCAACGCCAGTTTCCGTTCCCATTCATACCATTCCGGGATAATAAACTCTTCTTTATCTGCGGTATTCATAAGATATCCGTCTTCGGTCAGTTCATAGGATGTCCCGCATGCTCCGCATTCCAGTATAGCATCATGGCTTTTCATCCTGTATTTTTCTTTGCAGCGCCTGCAGCGGTATAAAGCTTTATGAATTCCTTCCGCGCGCTTCGGATCCTTTATCTTTATACCTCTCTCCCGCTGGTATTGATATTCATCATATCTAAGGCCTTCTTCAACCTTTCTCTGTATCTCTTCTTCACTTGCTGAGTTAAGTTCTTCTTTTGTATATAAACATTTAAGTTTTGCTTCTATCGTAACTTTTCTTGTATGCAGCTCGTCCCAGAAGGGATTTGCAAGGTATCCGCCCTTTACGGAAAGTATCACAACCGGCACGTTCATTGATCTGCACAGCCGGCCCAAATTCTTTGGTATATATGCCGTGGTACCCACATTGGAATGACGTGATTCCGGATACACCACCACCGGCTGCCCCATTTTAGCCGCATACTTCATGTTCCTGATCACACTGATATCGGAAACAAAGCGCCGCTTTCCTATACAGCCCAAACCACGATATACCCACTTGCCGAATACCGCAAAGCCTTCCATATCGGATACATAAACAGCGCGGTGCGGAAACAATGCCAGCGGCGCAATATAATAATCCACCGGTCCCTGGTGAGTTGCTATTACCAGAAACGGTGGTTTTAAACCTTTCATTCCTTCTTTCTTTATCTTAAGATCAAATTGTCTTGTCAGAATATACGACGCCCCCCATACAAGCGGCATAAAAAAGAAATACTGCCTGCACGGTCTTTGTAACATATTGAAAGGTGTCATGTCATTATTTTTCATCTTCTATAGTATGTACTCAGGATCTGCAGTATGTCAATAAAATATCCTTCCCGTATCAACCCGGGAGAACTTCCCGGGTTGATAAAACTGATCATACCTTATGGAGCGATATCTTCAGCTCCCACGGAGTAAGGCGGGATCTTCTCTAACAGTCTCGCCGCCTGGCCCCGGGTGAAAAGCCACTCGTGCTTGAGATCCAGCTGCAGGATGTTCTCGGGAAGTTTGCCTGCTTTATCCGCAAAGAATCTGGCTGTTTCAACATCCTGACCACCCATGTAGACCATGTTGTCACAGTTGTTTATGATGGTTGAAGCCTGGTCTTCATTATAGAGGGCCTTAAGCTGGCTTATAGACTGGAGTATTATGCTGACACTGATATCGCGCGAACGTATAACGGAGACTATCTTATCGAAGTCCGGTATATAAACGTTTGCGGCAAAGTCATCGAGGATGATATGCACAGGCACTTTCAGACGGCCGTCGGGATTGGCATCTGCCTCCCTGCACAGCACCTGGAACAGCATGGTATAAAAGACGTTTATGATGCTGTCCATGGAACGGTCGGTATCACTGACATTTACAAACAATGCCGTTTTCTCACGGCCGCATAAAGCAAGGTCTATGCCGTGTCTGCCGAACATCTCCCTGTTCTCTTCGTAATCAAATACCTGGAGTGCATTCCCGACAAACTGTGCTATGGAAGCCCAGCACTTTTCTGCCGGGAAGTTATACGAATACATGCGGTATTTCCTGACGGCAAAACTGTCGGGGTTCTCCTCTTCCAGTTCCGCAAAGAAGGAGACATCCTTGAATCCCTTCCTGGTGATCTCATCACACATCCTGCGAAACAGCGTCGTTACCGTACCGAAATGCTGCTTTTTTACAGGCATTACCTCCAGCACGTATGCCATAAGACTTATTATCACCTGCTGTGCGGATTCGGGCCAGAAGGGATCCTTCTCGAACTTTCCGACAGGCTGTAACAATGCCGCGATGCGCTGCAGATCCTGCTGACGGTATCTCTCCTCTTCTACTTCATCGACCTCTTCGGGAAACATCTCATCACCGTCGTCATCATATACAGCCGGACATACTACACGCAGGCACTTCTTCTTATACCGTTCTACCGTATCCAGCGGATTGAAGGCTGCGGAATTCTCCGGATGAACAAAATCAAGGAGAATGGTTTTATATCCTCTTCTCCTGAGGGCAGATGCATTATTCTTATACAACATGCCCTTAGTATCAACAACAACCATGCTGCCGCCGGTACTGAAGATGTTCGGCGTTACATAGGATCCGGTCTTTCCACAGCCGGAGATACCTGTTACCAGTGTGTTGTTGTTAAGGCCTGTAAGACGGCTGTTTTCGGATATTCTGGTATCTTTTCCAAGGATACGGAAAGATTCCGAACGGTTTATGCAATGAATATTTCTCATAGTTTTTTCTCCTTTCCTGAAATCACATTATCGATGTAATGATACCGGTTGCTATGCCGAAGTCTATGGCTTCCTGCGCTGTAAGGTAGCAGTCTTCCTTTGTTTTGTCATATACTTCTTCAAGGCTGCGGCCACTCCTTTCTGCTATTATCTCAGCAGTGACAGCCCGCGTCTCCATCAGCTGTGCCGCCTCCTTTTCAAGCTCCAGAGCTCTTTTGCTTCCGGAGAGGCCGCTGATCAAAGGATCATGTATCATGATCTTTGTATGGGGGAGCATTTCACGCTTTTCTCCCGAAAGGAACAGTATGGATCCCATACTGGCCGCGGTGCCTATACACACCGTACGTACAGGACTTTTCAGACCGCGTATGGTATCGTAGACCGCAAGGCCGGATACCACTTCCCCTCCGGGACTGTTGATGCAGACGGTGATCTCCTTACCGGGAGCATCCGTATCCAGATAGAGCAGATACTCTATCATCTTATTGGAAGAATCAGCGTTTACCTCTTCCGTGAAAAAGAGTATCCTCTTCTGAAGCAGGCTGCTTTCGGGGGTATAGCTGTCTATACCCCTTGAAGATTCGTGTAAGATAAGTCCGTTCATGGCAGTTACCTCCTTTGTCTGTTATGCACATAACTGTGCGCTGACGTTTGCTTTATCATTTTTATCCGAAGGCTTAAAGCCGGTTATATTCCGGCTTTTCACCTTAAGGTACATTTTTTTACTTTTGCGTGAGGTCTTCAGCTGCAGGCTGAAGCTGTATACACCATCCGTGAAAGTGAAACGGTGTGTGCCATCCGCATTATTGCGGATCATTACTTCTGCCCTGCAGATGTTCATATCAGGGAAACAGACCTTACCGGTCAGGAAACGGCCGATCAGGTTTTCGATGTTTTCTCTAAGATCCTCTTTGGATCTTTCGGAAAGCTCAGCGTGGTACAGCTTTAAGCTCTCAAGCGTAAGGGACTTGCAGCTGATCCCTGCAAAAAGTTTTGACACGGCTTCATACAGGGCGTATTCAGCCTGAAACTGTCCTGTGAGCGGATTGGTGTATCTGTACTTATACATAAAACATTTCCTCCTTATTTTTGCATGGTTAACAGTTAATGGTGGTAAGATACCGGCCCGGCGGGTTCATCCTCCTTTCCCTTGCCGTGGGCGGTACCTCCTATATTCAGTTTTCAAGGAGCCGGTGAAGACACGGATACCTATACACCTGATCTTCCGCACCATTTCCTGTTTGGCATGATATTGACAGATCAGGCATCTTCTTTCCGTGAATTTCACGCGCGATCCCATACTCATGCCGCAAAGCATGAATCAATCCGGGATGCAGAGTTTCCTGCGGGACTGTCACAGGCCGCAAAAAGGCCGCAGTTCCCCCATGAAACTATTCACCGTACTCTTCTAAATTGTGGGTATTCTTTAATTAACCGAATTGAGCTTTCGCTCTTTAATTGTATGATGGGCACTTGCCCTAAAATTATATGCGGGGCTTTCGCCCTCTTAGAAAATATCAGGCATTTCGCCTTGCTTTTTTTATTTCGGCATACTGCCGTAAAACTTAACACCCTTTTAAAAATTTTTCAGATTATTTTTTGTGGGTGAAAAGGATGATAACACCTTTGCGTTCGTATGTCAACTTTTTTTCCGGTCACCGGTCTTATTCTTTTTTTTCTGCTCACCGGACTTA
Organism: Lachnospiraceae bacterium; assembly: GCA_017539565.1. Classification (GTDB taxonomy): domain Bacteria; phylum Bacillota; class Clostridia; order Lachnospirales; family Lachnospiraceae; genus NK4A136. Next base: position 25,383 of record JAFYCS010000040.1, on the reverse strand, counting down.
TTCTTCGCGGTTCTAGCATTCAGCCATCTTCAGCTGCGCAGTGACCAGACCGTAATAGATCCCCTTCTTTTCCAATAGCTCATTATGGCTTCCCATCTCTGCGATGCTGTGTTTATCTATCACCACCAGTCTGTCCGCTTCACGCAGTGTCGATAAGCGATGGGCTATCGCGAAAGTCGTTCTGCCTTTGATAAGCCGGTTCAGTGCCTGCTGTATCAGGAATTCACTTTCCGTATCAAGTGCGGATGTGGCTTCATCAAGTATCAGCAGGCGCGGGTCGTTTAATATCGCTCTTGCGATCGATATCCTCTGCCTTTCTCCGCCTGAAAGATTATAACCATGCTCACCCACATATGTATTGTAACCATCCGGCGTTTTGCAGATAAAATCATGGGCATTGGCTGCCTTTGCAGCCTGTATCACTTCCGCCAGAGTGGCCGAAGGTTTGGCAAAGCGTATGTTGTCCAGTATCGTTCCGGAGAACAGAAACGTTTCCTGCAATACTACACCTATCTGCGAATGCAGGCTTTCTGTTTTGATATTGCGCAGATCTTCGCCATCCAGGATTATCTTTCCCTGATCCGGATCATAGAGTCTCATTATCAGATTTATCAGGGTGGACTTTCCTGTACCTGAAGCACCCACCAGTCCTATCATCTCGCCGGGTTTTACTTCAAGATCCACATTCTCCAGTACAGGCTCGTAACTGTTATAACCAAAAGATACATTATCAAAGCTGAACTTACCCTTGATCTTTATATCCCTGCTGCTTTCGCCGTTTTTTATCCTGGGTTCTTCATCCAGCACGTCATATATACGGTTAAGGCTGGTGGTCATCTGCAGCACCATTCTGGGAAGATGCGTCATCCAGCTTAAGGGTCCGAAGAGGTACCCGCTGTATGTTATAAACTGTACCAGCTGTCCCACGCTCATATTTCCTATCAGTACATTTCTTCCGCCGATAAGTACAGCTATATAAGTACCGCAGCCCAAAAGAAAAGTTACTATAGGGAAAAATATAGCCCAGAAAGTTTCATTCCTTGATTGTGTCTTTGCAAACTCTACCGATCTCTCCGCAAAACGCGCCGCTTCCCTTTCCTCGGTACCAAAGGATTTGACAACTCTCATACCGGAAATGACATCCTGTATATTATTGCTGAGCTCATCCGATTTCATCCACTGTCTGTGGAATATCATATGTATATGATGCCAGAAGATCCTCACCAGTAAAAAAACAACGATCACAAAGGCAAGAGAAAGCACCGTCATCAGGGGACTGATCATCATCATTACCACAAGGGAAACTATCATCGTGATCAGTGTCGATACCATATATCCGAATACTTCCTCAAAGAATTCCCTTATACTGGCCGTATCCCTTGATACACGGTTCATAAGCTCCCCGGGTTTTCTTTTATTGATAAACGAAAGTGACAGTATCTGTATCTTATAATACAGCTTTTCCCTCAGCGACATTGAGAGTTCCGATCCCAGTCGTATACAGGCTAAGTTTCTCCATATACCCAATAATACACTTGCTAAAAGCAATGCAAAGGATATTCCCACAAATAAAGCGACATCACTCCATCTTCCGCTGCGGCTGACAAGGGCATTATCTATGAACCACCTTTGTACCATAGGGTTAACAAGGTTTATGGCTGCCAGCACCAGCATGGATAAACTGATGAGTATCAGTTTGCCCGCAAATCCTCCGCACAGCTGCATCAGTTTTTTTAAGACATCCAGCTTTCCGTCACAATAAGGACATTTGCTTGTTCCGGGCAGTGCACGTCCGCACTTTTCACAATAGGTCTCATACTCCTGACTGCTGATCTGCTCCGCACCTTCGCCGCTGCCCGTTTCACGGATGCTCCTTACGATAGCCTGAGCTCCCCGCACGGCATACGATGCCCTGATCATCTGCCTCATCGATACTCTTGCGATGCAGCGGTCTTCACCCTTCATATCGGTAACGGTTATGATACCGCAACCCACCTGGCTCTCACAGCGGATCTTTTCACAGTCTGCCAGATCTGTCCGATAAATTACCCTCTCAGATGACAGCATGAAAAGTCTTTCATTGGTCACTACCATAAAAACATCTGTTTCGTAGTGTTCTGATGCACCATTGTCATACGCCAGGTCTGTGGGGACACAATATTCTATTTTTTCTCCGGCTTTCAGCGAAAGCGCTGAAAGCTCAGGTTCTGATAAGTCATATTTTAATTTCATGATCTACTCTTTTCTCTGTATATACTCTTTGAAGATCCTTCGCTTCCTGAGATCGGTATATTTTAGATGAACAGATCCAGCTTCTTCTTCTCATGTATGTCAAGAGCATAAAAGTCCGGGATCTCGTAGCGGTTTCCGTCAATGTCTTTTACGAGCAGGCGGCTGTCACTTAAATGTATGACAACATCACCGCTCATGTGTGTAGTAAATCTGCACACACCGAAACCGGTTTCGACATGCCAGTATGCATAGCCGTATTCTTCCTTGATCTCCATTATCTTTTTTATCACCGGCATAAAATATCTTAAGCGTATCTGCTCACGCAGCATTTCCTGCTGATCTTTTGGCAGTTTTGAAAGATCCTCAACCATTCCTATTTCTTTTGCCTTTTCATCTGCTTCTCTGATGGAAATGAATTCTTCCGGGTCTGTAAGCGGGAATGTAAGATACACCCCCACTCTTTTATATTCTTTATCCCCGTACTTAAGTGAGACAAATCCGCCATCGGTACGTGCAAAAACAGCATTATCCTTTGTAAGAAATCTCATTTCCAAAAGCTCCTCCGATTCTTTCTTCAGAGCCTCTTCATCAAATTCCTGCAGATCAAGCAGATCCATATTTTCATTTTCCATGATCTTCTCCTTATGACAAACCTCTCATAGCGAGAGCTTTAGTCTGTAATTCATTCAACTTATAAAACGTTCCCTTTTTAGCCATCAGTTCCTTATGCGTTCCCGACTCGGTAAGCTTGCCTTCATCCAGAACTATAAGGTGTGCAGCATTTCGAAGCGTTGACAGCCTGTGCGCAATGGATATGACGGTGCGGCCCTTTTCCAGGCGTTCCAGTGATCCCTGTATCGCAAGTTCGGTTTCTGTGTCCACCGCCGACGTAGCCTCATCCAGTATGAGTATCTTCGGATCGGCCAGTATGGCCCTGGCTATCGAGATCCTCTGCTTTTCCCCGCCGGATAAGGATCTTCCTGATGAGCCAAGTATGGTATCGTAGCCTTCCGGCATCTTGCAGATAAAATCGTGTGCGCTGGCCTGCATAGCTGCGCTTATTATCTCGCGTCTGGACGCACCGGGTCTGGCATAAGCAATGTTCTCCGCTACAGTCCCCATAAAAATGTAGGTCTCCTGCGATACCATGGCCACGTTTGTGCGAAGCTCATTAAAGCCATACTCCTTTACGTTCACACCGTCTACCAGGATTTCCCCTTCCTCTGTGTCATAGAGTCTTGAGATAAGGTTTACCAATGTGGATTTTCCTGCACCGGATCTTCCCACTATGCCAAACACTTCGCCGGCTTTTACGTGAAAACTTATATCTTTCAAGATAGGTTTGTGTGGCTCGTATCCGAAGGTCACATTCTTAAGCTCTATCTCACCTTTCATCTTCACCGGTCTGTACGGTTCTTTTACTTCACGTACCTCAGGTACAGCATCGATTATCTCAAAAAGCCTCTGGCCGCAGTTCATGCAATTGGTATACCAGCGCAGTATATGTGACATAAATTCCAGCGGTCCTTTAAGCTGACCGACGTATGCCGAAAATGTGAGCAGCATTCCCAGCGAAATATCGCTGCTGCCGCCTGAAAAACTGCTTATCAGCAATGCCCCGCCCACAGCCCATACTATGAAGGATATAGTGTCCTCCACGGCATAATAGAGCCCATAGAACTTATTATCATAATGTGCCAGATCCATCTCGGAATCCTGAACTTTTTTATTATTCTTTCCGAAACGCTTTATTTCCTGCTTTTCACGCCCGAACGCTTTGACTACACGTGCTCCGGTAAGGTTTTCGTTTATCTGGCTGTTCATGCGTTTATTGGCACGATGACGCTTTCCGTAATAATGCCACAGATGCGGAAGCATCCTGTAACTCATTATGACCAGCACCGGCATGAGTACGATGGTTGCCAGTGCAAGTACAGGATTTAATATAAACATCACCACCATAGTGACTATAAGCGTCATTACGTTGATAAAGAAATACGGTACCCCGTCGATAAAGAATCCCGATATCTCCATTGCATCATCACATACCCTGGTCATCAGACCGCCTGTCTGACGCCTTGTAAAGAAACTTATCGACAGCCTGCCCATTGCGGTGAACACTTCGCTTTTTATCGTTCCTACCACATGCGGCGCTACCTTTGCCGTCATAACACCCTGCAGTATTCCGAAGAACTGTCCGATCATCCTGGCAAGTATCATCGCTATGACTACCATCACCAGCGCTGCAGAAAACTTACCGGCCGGTAGGTTTAAAAGCTTAAGAAAGCTTTCATCCTTTGCAAGTACTTTATCGTACAGTATCGTTCCGCTCAGATACGGCCATGCCAGATTAAGTACCACATTTCCCAGATAACATACAGCCATTACCGCCATGTGCAGCCGGTAAGGCTTAAAATAATGCATTAATCGCAGCAGTACCGAACGTTTATCCAGGCATTTGGGGCATACCTTGCGTTCCTGATCGGGATAGAGCATTCCGCATTTGGGACATACTTCCTTACCTTTTTCCACATCCAGGTCTTCTTCCTTAAGTTCTTCCTTGTCCTTTATCTTTTTCAGTACATCGCAAAGCTTGTGGAAGTATCCCTGCTTCGTATTGGAAAACTGGCAGATGAAACGCTCCGTCCCCTCTATTTCAGCCATCAATACTCCGGTATTGATCTGTCTTAATACATTAAGCTTCTCAACCTTTTCAAGAGGATAGATCGTTAACGCCGGTTTCCCTGCCAATACGGCATCCTGTTGCAGGCCTCCATAACCTCCAAAGCGAAACTCCTGCCCTTCACGGTATGGATATGCCGCTATCAGAAGCTTCTGCTTTGTGAGCGCCACTATCGTATCCGCAAAGCGGTACTCGGCATCCATATCCGCCATGGCTCCGAAGAGTATCTCATCTTTATCCACTTTATATTCTTTTGCTACATCATAAAAACTATCTGCTAATCTCATTTCTTTTCACCACTGCTATAGAAACTCCGGGTGTGCATAATAAAAGCCCTGATACCTGCGGGTATCAGGGCCTGACAGTATACAGTATGACCATGACAGATACATGGTAAATATATTTACTGCTCTATCTTATGCTTCTCCCGGAGGTAAAAAACTGATTCTGATTTTCAAATATCTTCTTTATTCTGATCATTTTATTTACCTCCTTTCCGCCTGATGGCAACATAAGTTAACAGTGACAATTATCGTACTCAACCGACATTAACGAATTATATAGAGCATATCAGAAAATGTCAACCGCTTTTTACAAACTCCGTTATCAGATCCTCTTTTCGTTATGCGGTATCTATGGTAAAATATGATCAGTATCTGATGTTATTTTAAATGGTGAGGCTTATGGGATCATATAATCGTCTGGATACGGCAGCAAAGATCCGTCTGGTCATATTTGCACTGATCATGCTCTGGGGAGTTTTCCTCTCGGTATATTTTTCCCGTGTTATATTTGAGATACGTTTCGGTGACCGTCTGATCAATGTATCAGATATCAATGATATTGATGCAGGCGGTTTTGACCTCACCTGGGTCGCCAGATTCTTTTCCCGCAGCATTGATGTCGGTGCATCTTTTATCATGGTCATAATATATGCAGCACTTGTTTTACTTCTTACGATGATCCCGATGTTTATCTTTCGAATCGTTGCATTAAAACGCAGTGTTGAAACTTATCCGGAAGAAGCAGATCTCGGAAAAAAGATAATGCTCATCGCTTTTATACTTGTCGCATTCTTAAGCTTTCTCGTGACCGAAGGAACCGTTTATTTACCCATGCTGGTATTCAGCCTTATGTGGTATTCATCGGGTTTTTTATGCTATATACTGCAGATAAAAGGCCAGACTCTTGATGGCTGAGGGCTTACAAGCCCTTTTTTATTGTTTTTTTTTTGCATTTACGGTAAACTGTTGCTTGATCTTTACAAGGATAAGGAATAAAGACATGTTACGTATTGCGATCTGTGATGACGAAAAAGAATTGGTTGCAGAGCACAAAGCTGTAGTAGAAGAGTGCTTAAGACAATGTAATGAAATGGGAGAGATCGAAACCTATACGGTTCCCGATAATCTCTTGTGTGATATAACGGAAGAGCAGTTCTATTATGATCTGATACTGCTTGATATCGAAATGCCCGGCTGCAGCGGTATGGAGCTTGCCGGGAAACTCAAACCCTATCTTCCGAATGTTAAGATAATCTTTATCACTTCACATATAGAATATGCCATTGATGCATTTGAACTTTCCATTTTCAGGTATGTGCCAAAGGATATGCGCGCGGTCAAACTGCCCGCAGCGATAACGGATGCCATCCGTTTACTTTCTCTCGAACATGATAAAGTCTATACGATCTCCACAAACAGCAGGCTGGAAAAGATACCATACAAAGATATCATCTATATTCAGCGAGACGGAAAGAACGCGGAGATATTTACCGACAGCGGCAGTACCAAAGTAAGAAAAAGCCTTCAGCAGGTTTATGACGAACTGGGAAGTGAAGAGTTTATCTTTACCGACAGAGGCTGTATCGTAAACATCATACATGTGATGCAGATAAGGGATGGCGAAGCCATAATGAAAAACGATGAACATCTTCCCATAAGCCGCTCGCATCTTCAGGATGTCAAACTCAGGATAAATACTTACTGGGGGGAACACATAGGATGAATCCCATATTTTTTCTTAACATACTTCTGGTAAGCATCCATATATGGGGCGGGATCCTTTTATGCGGCAGATTCTTTTTTAAGAATAAGATCTCAGCTTCAGCTTTGATCGCCGGACCTATAGCGGCTGTTGCCTCAGTCTGCTTTGTTTCTTTTGCAGATGTGGGAGATAACAGGACCCTTATACTTGCATCTATCGAGACTGCATGTATGTGGATCTTCAGTATACGTATAGGAAAGGCCGATAAGCGTATGGGACTGTTCATATGTATATTCTATGAGATCGCCCAGCATCTTTTCAGCCTGCTGTGCAGCTCTGTTCCGGCTATACTGTATAAAGATAAAAGCTTTTTGGATACACGTGAGATAAAAGGTTGCCTGGTATTTCTGGCATGGGCAGTACTTGTCTGCATTGCCTGCGGCCTGGCATATTATCTTAAAAATATATCCTCACATATCTGGATGAGGATCTCCTCCGCCGTTGCCCTTATCGCGATGTTTGCTATAAACCTTCTTCTGACAGCCGACCAACAGATCATCGATAAGGAAGATCTGTACAGCTGGATGTTCTTTGCGGTGGGTCTTATGTTTTTCGTCTTTGCCCTGCAGATGAACCGCCAGTACGAAATGGAAAAAGAACTGGCAGAAATGAAATCAGATGAAGCACAGATGCTGGAGCGGGAATACCGGTCCCTGAGCAATTCATATGAAAGCAATGCAAAACTTTTCCATGATTTCAGAAATCATTGCGGAGTGATAAAGAATTATCTGGTCAAAGGAAAGAATGAAGAAGCGCTGGATTACTTGAATGAACTTACCGGAAACGGAAGTTCCTACAGCCATGAAACATGGACGGGAGACGAGACCATAGATTATCTCATAGGAAGCAAGAAAACAGCGGCAGAAGAGAAGGGTATACATTTTGAAGCGGAAGCGGAGTTTCCCCGCAATATCAATATAAAGAGCAGTGATCTTTGTGCCATACTGGGTAACCTTCTGGATAACGCCATAGAAGCCTGCGTCAAAATAGAAGACAGGGATAAAAGAAAAATACATCTCATAATCCGCAGGATACGTCATATGCTGATAGTGAAAGTAGAAAACAGTTATGATGATAAACCTGTTGTCATTGACGGCGAATATAAAACCAGCAAAACAGACGGAGGACTTCACGGCTGGGGTATCAAAAGCGCCAGGGCAGCTGCTGAAAAGTATGACGGCATAGTGCAGAGCAGCTGTAAAGACAACGTTTTCGTGACGGTCGTAACCCTTTCTTACCTGGGTATCAAAACAGAGAGCTGATCTTCTTTATTTCATTCACGGACAAAAAAGGACCATTCGCGGACATTTCCGCACAGATGGTCTTTTTATTATATTATGGCATCACAGGGAGGAAATAAAGAACTCCCGATATAAAGGAGGAAAAAAATATGCGTCACATTATAGTAAGAAGTATCATGGGTCTGATCTGGATAATAGCAGGTATCATCGGAATGGTGAACGGACACGCGGAAAACTGCTTCTTAAGCCTGATAGTAGGCGCTGCATTCATATTATCAGCGGTTTCCATGTGGAAAAAGAACAGGAACGCTTAAATATAAGGAGTATAAGGATATGTCAGAAAGTTTATTTGCGGTTAACGGATTAAGTGCATGGTATGAACCGGGTAAGAAGATATTAAAGGATCTCTCCCTGGAACTTAAAGAGAATGAGATAGTAGGCATGATAGGTCTTAACGGTGCCGGAAAGACCACCTTCCTGAAAGTCATAACAGGCCTTCTGAAGGGATATGAAGTTTCAGGCAAGAGTTTCAAGGGCAGCAATATTGAATTCAGGGATAATACCTTTAAGAACAAGAGATATGTGGTATTCGCAGAGGACAGTTCCTTTCAGTATTTCACCTTCCGGGAATATCTTACCTACGTGGGAAAAGCCTATAAAAAAGAACTGCACGATACAGAAGAGCTGATCAAAGGTTTCCACTTTGAAGAATTTGCAGATAAACTTTTAAAGGATCTTTCCACAGGTAACCAGAAAAAAGCATTCCTCATCACGGGATTTGCACTGAGACCGGAACTCCTTCTTCTGGATGAACCCGTTAACGGATTGGATTTTCAGAGTACAGAGTTTCTTTACAGCCTGATCTCCGGATATAAGAAATACGGAACACTTTTGTTCTCCTCACATATACTGGAAAGTATCACACTTACTTCGGACCGTGTACTGGTATTGGAGAACGGTCATATCACAAAGAGCTTTGCCGGTGATGAGATTCAGGCAACAGCGATCAGAGAGGCGCTTCGTTATGATGATGTTATTTAATGCATTTGCAAAAAAATTATTCGGTGTTAAGTACGAAAAACTGTTAAAGTCCGTATTTATCTGCTTTGTGGTATATGAAGCGGCCCTTTCATCCGGCTATAAGCTTGCCATAAACCCGTTTATCTTATATCTCATGTCCGCAGTCTTTACGGCAGGTATGATGTGGCAGGGATTAAACGCTTCCGATACTTCATCCTATATCCGTAATATGGTGATGATGCCCTTTGACAATAAAGCTTTTGCGGCCGCTTATATCGGCAGTCTCGGGATCTACAACATCATCAGCAAGACCCTGCTGTTATGGGCGGTGGTCTTTGCGGTAGGCAGCTTTGATGTATATTCGGTCATATGCGCTGTACTGGCAGCCGTTTGCGGTGTGCTCATTATATCTGTTATATATACATTTAAGAAAATATGGTTTTTAAGCCTTATCTGGGCAGCTGTTGTTATCGGATGTATCTTCGGACTTAAGGATATGGGTGTTTTCGTGATGATCGGCGTTTTCGGACTTAACATCCTTCTGGCTGCTGCAGCACTTGCTTTTACGAACGGATATGCCCTGTATGACCAGTCCTGTGAAAATATAGCTCATAAAGGTACGGTTAAGAGCCATAAGCACAACCTGGTATGGACCTACCTGCTGCGTTATATCACCTCACACAAGAACTACATGTTCAATACCCTGATCATTTGGGCCATGGCAGTCATTATCCCCTGGTTCCTGACCATGATCAATGAAAACCCGGAGTTCAACAGGATGCTTATGTATATCGGCTATGGTCTGGTGGTTGTTAACACGCCTTTATGCATACTGGTTTCCTGCGATCCCGATCTTGAAAGAGGGCTCAGATGCCTTCCCGGCAACGGAAAAGACTTCTTTATCCCCTACGGAGCATTCTTATTCGTAAGTAACAGCTTATCATATGTTTTTTATCTGGTGAGCTGGAATATCAGGATCGGCGGCGTGACTGTGGCACATATGATCCTTGCCGTGATCTGTGCAGCTTTAAGCGCTTTCCTCTCCATCATGATGGAGAAGTTCTTTACCTTAAAGAAATGGAAGATAGAAAGTGACCTCTGGCATCATCCCAGAAAGTATGTGGTTCCCATTATCGTAATGCTGACCGCATGCCTCATCGGCAGTTTTATGTAAATCTGGTACCAGGCACTTTGTACAAGAGCGCACAAAATGTGCGCTCTTGTACAAAGTGCCTGGCACCCTTTTTTATTTTTTTGAAAAAACTGTTGACAAACTACGACAGTCGTAGTACGATAAGCATACCACGACAGACATAGTAACGACAATCGTAGGAACGCCTGTCGGAGTATATTGAAAACTAAGTCATAAGAAGGGAGTGATAGGATGGCAGAGATGAACGCCGGCATCAGCAGTGATGTGATACGCGGCTACAACGACACGATGATCCTGTACATCTTAAAACAGGAACCCTCCTACGGCTACGAAATATCCAAGCGGATACGCAGCATATCGGAGGATAAGTACATCATCAAAGAAACAACCCTGTATTCGGCTTTCTCACGTATGGAAAAGAACGGTTACATAGAATCCTACGAAGCAGCCGGTGACGCGAACGGAAAGAAAAGGACCTATTACAGGATAAGTGAAGCGGGTCTAAAGTATTACAGGGAAAAATGTAACGAATGGGAACTAACCAAGGATGTAATACAGAGATTTATAGACGGAAGTTCTTATTTGACTATGAAGGGAGAGACAAATGGAAACGATTAAAAACTATCTTGAAGCCATGTTCGCAAATATGCCCCGCACGGCAGATGTGGAAAAGGCCAAGTCGGAGCTCCTTCAGATGATGGAGGATAAATATAATGAGCTTATCAGCGAAGGCAAGACGGAGAACGAAGCGGTAGGAACCGTAATATCAGAGTTCGGTAATCTTGACGAGCTGGCTGAGGCACTGGGGCTTGAAAAGGAAGTACAGCAGGAGCATGAAGAAAGCGAAGCAAATCCCCGCAGGGCACTGGCACTTGAGGAGATAAGGGATTACCTGCAGTATGCTTCCGTACGCGCACTCTGCATCGCCCTTGGCGTAGCGCTCTGCATAATAAGCGCAACCGGTCCCATACTTTTTGATACGATCCATCTTGCAGGTGTCGGAGTTCTGGTATTGCTCCTCCTGGTAGCCGGAGCTGTACTGCTCTTCGTTTTCTCAGGTATAACTTCCAAGAAATGGTCTTACATAACCAAAGGATCCTGCTACCTGGATTACGCCGGCTCCAATTACACAATGGAAGAGAAGGGACGTTACCGCAGATCTTTCGCAGCAAGACTTACCCTGGGTATCATCCTCTGCGCAATATGCTGGCTGCCTATGGTGATCGCTGATTCACTTGGAAACCTTGCAGGACTCGGTGAAGTATTCCAGATAATAGTATTGCTTGGAATGATAGCAGCGGGTGTATTCCTGATAATACACAGCTCCATGATAATGGGAAGCATAAATGACCTGCTTAAGATAAACGACGGACAGACAATGAGCAGCTCCTACACCGAAAAGGCATTTCCTCATTACGACAATCCCAAGGCAGACGGCCTGCTCAGTATCTACTGGCCTACAGTACGAAGCATTTACCTGATATGGAGTTTCTTAACCTTCGCATGGTGGCGCACCTGGATAATATGGCCTGTAGCCGGAATAGTATATGCGATCATAAAGAGCCTGTTTAAGAGCGATAACCCCACACAGGGCAATTCACAGGTATAAGGGGAGGTAACGACAATGTGGAGAAAAAATTATCTCAGAGTTTTAAATACCATCACAGTTTTCTGCATAATCGCAGGCTGCATAATAAACGGACTTCGCTTCTTCGGCGGTCTGGCCTTCAACTTCATCAGGTCTTCATCAAATGCAGAAGTCATTGGTGAAAGCGGAGATCTCAATTCCTTCAGTGAGATCGATGCAGACTTAAGCTTCGGATCCTTAACGATCGAATACGGTGACGGCTACAGCTATAATTACAGCGGCTTTACGACAGAAACACAGCCTGAATTTAACGTAAAGGGTAACAAGCTGGAGATCAGACAGAAAAAAAATATCGACTTCAACTTTTTCAGAGATAAAGCAGTTGATGGCAAGATTACCCTGACCGTACCTGAGTCATCCGAAATAGACATGGATATCAACTTAAGCATGGGGTCATTCAACTTAAATGATATCAACATGGGAGACCTTACACTGGATGCTGATATGGGTGCCATCACTGTTAAGAACTGCGATATGAAAGACTTAAACATACAGGCAGACATGGGCGGTATAACCTTTAAAGACTGCAGTTTCAAAGACGGTGATTTCAATGCAAACATGGGCGGCATAACCTTAAAAGACTGCAGCTTCGATACGGCAAACTGCGACGCGGATATGGGCAGCATTGAAGTAAGCGGCGCATTCGATACCCTTACAGGTGATTGTGATATGGGTTCCATCAAAGCAGAAAACAGTAATGAAAACGCAAAGTATGATCTGGACTGTGATATGGGAAGTATCAAGATCAACGGCCAGAACAAAGGCGATAAATACAAGAACTAAGAAAGATCCTTCGTCGCTGCTTTTCTCAGGATGACACCAATTGCGGGTCATCCTGAGCGCAGCGAAGGATCTTAAACTTACAGATCGTAATACATTGCGAATTCCATAGGATGAGGCAGCTTCGAAACAGCGGAAGCTGCTTTTTTATTACGCGCTATGATCTGACTGATAAGCCTTTCGGGGAATACACCGCCGGCAGTCAGATAATCATGATCATTTTCAAGCTCTGCGATAGCCTCATCCAATGATGCGGGCAGACCGGTGAGCTTTGCCTTCTCTTCATCGGAAAGCTTATAAAGATTGAAGTCATAAGGACCCCAGCCTTTTTCGTGAGGATCGATTCTTTTCTTTATACCGTCCAGACCTGCCATCAGTATTGCAGCATATGCATAATAAGGATTGCAGGTAGCATCGGGATTCCTCAGCTCAAAACGCTTGGTTTCGGGAGTCTTAGCATATGCGGGGATACGGATAACAGCGCTTCTGTTGCTCATGGCATAACCGATGGTAACGGGTGCTTCAAAGCCGGGTACCAGTCTCTTATAGGAATTGGTTGAAGGATTGGTTATGGCACAGAGTGAACGTGCGTGACTTAACAGTCCGCCCATGAACCAGTGAGCTTCCTGTGAAAGCTGTGCATATCCGTCTTCTCCGTAGAATACGGGCTTGCCGTCTTTAAACAGCAACATGTGTACATGCATGCCGTTACCTGCTTCGTTTGCAAGAGGCTTGGGCATGAACGTAGCGGTAACTCCGTCGAGTACAGCTTCATTCTTTATGACATACTTTGCGGACATGGTATCATCTGCAAGCTTGAGCATATCACCCAGCTCAACCTCTATCTCCATCTGGCCGCTGCCGCCCACCTCGGGATGATGATACTTAACATTGATACCCCAGTCATTCATGGACAGACACATACGGCTGCGCAGATCATTACGTATATCAGTAGGCAGGGTATTATGATAACCTGCACCGGGCAGTACCTGATATCCGTTATTGTTATCCTCTTCACCCGAAGCATAGTGTGCCTGTGAAGTATAGATCTCGGTGAACATGTTGTAATAATCGGTATTATACTTAACCTGATCAAAAATGTAGAATTCATACTCAGGCCCGATTATCATCTGATCCGCAACTCCGGTCTCCTTCATGTACTCCAGCGCACGGATGGCAACATTACGGGGATACTGGTCAAAAGGTCTGTTGTTCGGCAGGTCGATGACCCTGACATCACCTATCATGGAAAGAGTAGGTATCTCGGCGTACTTATCGATGACCGCAGAATCTAAAACGGGTATGAATACCATGTCACTGTTCTCGACAGGTGCATAGCCGTAATTACTGCCGTCAAAGCCGATGCCATGTTCCATCGTGCTTTCGGTGAGACGCTCCGCAGGAATGCTTAAGTGTCTCCATCGTCCGTCAATGTCGGTAAGCTTGAAGTCGACCATAAGGATGCCTTCATCCTTGATCAGCTTCTGGATGTCCTGTAGATTCTTTGCCATAAAGCCTCCTTTGTGTGTGTATTTTGTTGTGTGTGTGTTATAAAAAAAGAGCCTGCCGCTGCGCTCAGAGAATTTCATCCTGAGCGCAGCGGAGGTTCTTATTTATTCTTCATCCTCCTCTTTGGGCATTATAAGTTTATCGTCATCCTCATCTTCATCATCCATCTCATCGAAAGATGCCGCAGGATGAGGCATATTAGCCTTTTCTTCTTCCATCTTCTGCTCGGCGCTGTCGATATCATCGAATTCCTGATCACCGTCGCTTATCTTTTCACGGACCTTTGCGATACGTGCTATCTTAACACCTTCATCAAGGTTCATCATCTTGACACCGCTGGTGATACGTCCGTGTACGGGGATCTCACTCATGCGTACCTGTATGATTATGCCGGCAGTTGTGATCATCATGATCTCGTGATCGTCGGTAACAGCCTTTACACCAACCAGATCGCCGGTACGTTCTGTGATCTTGTAGCACTTAAGACCCTTACCGCCGCGGTTCTGCAGACGGAATTCTTCAAGAGCAGAACGCTTACCTATACCGTTCTCGGAAACAACTAACAGTGAATCACCCTGATGATCGAGCTGCATTCCTATTATCTCATCATCGTAATTTAAGTTCATACCGATCACGCCCATTGCGCCGCGGCCCATTGCACGTACATCGGTTTCCTTAAACCTTATACACATACCGTACTTGGTTACCAGGAAGATATGTGTATCTTTATCTGTCTGTTTTACTTCTATAAGCTCATCATCCTCACGAAGGTTGATGGCATTAAGTCCGTTCTTCTTGATGTTAGCAAATTCCATTATACTGGTCTTCTTTATGATACCCTTCTTTGTAACCATAAAGAGGTTCTTGCCTTCAAGATAATCATTGACCGGTATTACGGCACTGATCTTTTCATCAGGCTGAAGCTGCAGAAGATTAACGATAGCAGTACCTCTGGCGGTACGGCTGGCTTCAGGTATCTCATAAGCCTTGAGCCTGTATACGCGGCCCCTGCTGGTAAAGAACATGATGTAATGATGTGTAGTGGTCATGAGTAGATCTTCGATATAATCATCCTCAATAGTGGTCATACCCTTGATACCCTTACCGCCACGGCCCTGAGCCTTAAAGTTATCAACAGTCATACGCTTGATGTAACCTAAGCTTGTCATTGCCACTACGGTATTCTCAAGAGGAACCATATCCTCGATAGAGATCTCAGATGTATCAAAGCTGATCATTGTACGGCGGTCATCGCCAAAACGGTCAGCTGTTTCTTTAAGCTCGGTACGGATAACACCTAACAGTAATTTCTCATCTGCAAGGATCGCTTTCCATTCTGCTATCTTGCGAAGAAGTTCTGCATGTTCATCTTCAAGCTTCTGTCTCTCCAATCCGGTGAGAGCTCTCAGACGCATTTCAACAATTGCAGCAGACTGGAGTTCCGATAAACCGAAACGTTCCTGTAATCTTTCCTTTGCTTCCTGTGTAGTCTGGCTGCTGCGGATTATACTGATGACTTCATCGATATTATCAAGTGCTATCAGTAATCCCTGTATTATATGATCGCGTTCTTCCGCTTTGTTCAGATCATATTTTGTACGGCGTGTTACCACATCTTCCTGATGCTTTAAATATTCTTTCAGCATATCCAGAAGATTTAAAACCTTGGGCTGGTTGTTTACCAGCGCCAGCATGATCACACCGAAGGTATCCTGCAGCTGTGTATGTTTATACAGCTGATTCAGGATTATATTTGCATTGGCATCCCTGCGTACTTCGATAACAACACGCATACCTTCACGGTTGGATTCATCACGTATATCGGTAATGCCGTCTATCTTCTTATTCTTAACCAGATCGGCCATCTTAAGTATCATATTGGCCTTGTTCACCATATAAGGAAGCTCGGTGATGACGATCTGTGATTTACCGTTAGGTAATGTTTCGATATTTGAAACACCACGCATGCGGATCTTTCCGCGGCCGGTACGGTAACTTTCCTGTATTCCTCTGGTTCCCAGTATCTGTGCACCTGTAGGAAAATCAGGACCTTTAACTATATCGATAAGCTCTTCTATATCTGTTTCGCGGTCTTCCTGAACACGGTTATCAATGATCTTTACGACCGCATCGGTAACTTCTCTTAAATTATGAGGAGGTATATTTGTTGCCATACCTACGGCGATACCCGTTGTACCGTTTACCAGAAGGTTGGGAAAACGGCTGGGCAGAACGGTAGGTTCCTGCTCTGTTTCATCGAAGTTTGGAATGAAATCAACTGTATCCTTATTGATATCTTCGAGCAGCTCCATGGAGATCTTTGATAATCTGGCCTCCGTGTATCGCATTGCAGCCGCGCCGTCACCGTCGACAGATCCGAAGTTTCCGTGTCCGTCAACAAGAGGATAACGCAGGTTCCAATCCTGAGCCATGTTTACTAATGAACCGTATATGGATGAATCACCGTGGGGATGATATTTACCCATGGTATCACCGACGATACGCGCACACTTACGATGAGGTTTATCCGGCTCGTTATGCAGCTCTATCATGGAGAATAAGATTCTTCTCTGTACAGGCTTTAAACCGTCACGCACATCAGGTAATGCTCTGGACGCGATAACACTCATGGCATAATCTATATAAGATTTTTCCATGGTATGCTTTAAATCGACTTCGTGTATCTTGTCAAATACCTTGTCGTCCAACTGCTCACTCATTTATCTGACCTCTCTTCTTCGGATTTCTTTCCGATTAAGTATAAACATATAAAAACAACTATTATCGCAGGCTGAAGATAAAACAGTATCATTTCAGCTGATGATCCTTTAAATCCTTTTTCACTGAATACAGTTACAATTCCGAATATCGTATTTCCTATAAACAGCAGGATACATAAGATCTTATAACTCAAAAGTCCCGGTATATATTTTTTGCCGAATGCATACAGCAAAAAGTCGATAAACATCAATAACCAGCTTCCTGCTGCAAATTCAAACAGACCGAAACAATACATTATAAGGATATCGTAATCCTTATCGAGCATCACGCCGACAGCTATCAAAGCTGTCATGACCAGCGTGATCAAAAAAGATATAAGTATAAATCTTTTTACTTTCATTTATTCTTTTTATTCTGGCGGTCCTTATTCATGGAACCGTCCCTGCTGCCCGCACCGGGTCCGTACTTTCTCATAAGCATTCTCATAAGGATCGGCTGGAAAATAAATATCAATATGTAACCGACTATAAAACATGCTATGAGTGAAGGTATCAGCATTATAAGGAATGAAGGTCCTTCATTTCCCTGTCTCTGGTTTGACATATAAGCAAAAGCAACCATTACTACCGATATCGCAGGTGTGTATATAACATCAGATATCAGTGTTTCAATACATCTCTTGCCTAAACCTTCATCCATGTTCCTGGTAACCGTTTGCGTTACCTTGTGCATGGGAACCATGAAACCTATCATAACACTTATGCAAAAGCTTACAAAAAATCCGGATATAAGGCTTAGCAGCATTGCCTGCGGAGGAACCAGTCCTTTTATAACATTAGGAAGCATTCCGACACATACTCCCGTGATGGTCATAAATATACTCATCACAACACCCATGTATACGCTCATTAAAATGCCTATTTTCCTTTTATTGCGTTCCATAAGCTCCCCCCCTTATTAATAAGCTGTTTCTCTGCAGTTGTGTCATAAGATAATCTTTTAAATATTGAAAATATCTTATGATTTAAATATCCAGATTCTGAACATATTTAGCATTTGCTTCTATGAATTCACGGCGCGGTTCTACCTTATCTCCCATAAGAGTTGTAAATGTCATATCCAGTTCGGACTCAGCATCCTCATCCATATTAACACGCAGTAATATACGCTTTTCGGGATCCATTGTAGTATCCCAAAGCTGTTCCGCATCCATCTCACCAAGTCCTTTATAACGCTGGATCTTATTATTCTGATCACGTCCGACTTCGCTGAGTATCCGGTTTAATTCCTCATCCGAATATGCATACCAGACTTTCTTATTCTTCTCAAGCTTATACAGCGGAGGCTGTGCCAGATATACATAACCCTGTTTGATAAGCTCAGGCATAAAACGGTATAAGAAGGTGAGCATAAGAGTTGCTATATGCGCACCGTCGACATCGGCATCGGTCATGATTATTATCTTGTGATATCTCAATTTGCTGATATCAAAATCTTCATGTATACCGGTACCGAATGCAGTGATCATTGCCTTTATCTCTGCATTGTCATATATCTTATCAAGTCTTGCCTTTTCAACATTAAGTATCTTTCCGCGCAGAGGCAGTATAGCCTGGGTTGCACGGCTTCTTGCAGATTTTGCGCTGCCGCCTGCGGAATCACCCTCAACTATATAGATCTCACATTTGCTGGGATCTTTATCGGAACAGTCTGCAAGTTTACCGGGAAGTGCAGCTCCCTCAAGAGCTGTCTTTCTTCTGGCCATATCCCTTGCCTTACGGGCTGCATCCCTTGCACGCTGTGCCATTACTGATTTTTCAACTATCGATTTTCCTATAGCGGGATTCTGCTCAAGGAAATATGTAAGCTGTTCGCGTACTATATTTTCAACAGCAGGTCTTGCTGCGGAATTACCAAGTTTCTGCTTGGTCTGACCTTCAAACTGTGGATCCTCTATCTTAATGGAAATGATAGCTGTAAGTCCTTCACGTATATCATCACCGCTTAAGTTAGGATCGCTGTCTTTAAGTATCTTGCTGGTCTTTCCGTAATCATTGAAGGTCTTGGTTATTGCATGTTTGAAACCTTCAATATGTGTACCGCCTTCAGGTGTATTTATATTATTTACAAAACCATACATCATTTCGTTGAAGCCGTCATTATGCTGCATTGCAACTTCAACATATATATTATCCCTCTTACCTTCAAAGTACATGATCTTCTCATAAAGAGGAGTCTTGTTATCATTAAGGTAAGCTACGAATTCCTTGATGCCTCCTTCATAATGGAAAGTCTGATGTTTCTTGTTTCCTTCTTCATCTTCACGGTCATCAAAAAGCTCTATCTTAAGACCCTTTGTAAGGAATGCCATCTCACGCAGACGGTTCTTTAATGTATCAAATTCAAATACGGTATCCTCAAATATAAGAGGATCCGGCTGGAAAGTAACCCTGGTACCGGTCTTTGATCCATCACATTTACCTATAACCTTTAAGGGATAGCATACTTTTCCTCTTTCATAACGCTGATTGTATACTTCACCGTCATGATATATATCAACTTCAAGCCAGGTTGAAAGTGCATTAACAACAGATGCACCTACACCGTGAAGACCGCCGGATACTTTATATCCGCCGCCGCCGAACTTACCTCCTGCATGAAGTACTGTAAATACAACTTCAACAGCAGGAAGTCCTGCTTTATGATTTATACCGACAGGTATACCACGGCCGTCATCTATTACGGTTATTGAATCACCGGGATTGATATGAACTTCTATATTTTTACAGAATCCGGCAAGAGCTTCATCCACGGAATTATCGACTATCTCATAAACAAGATGATGAAGTCCGCGAAGAGAAGTTGTACCTATGTACATACCGGGACGTTTACGAACGGCTTCAAGACCTTCCAGTATCTGGATCTGATCTGCATTATATTCACCGTCAACATGCTGTGACTCTATCTGCTGAAGATTCTCAAGTATCTTTCTGGCTTCTTCGTCATTTTCATCTGCAGAAGTTACATTATCAAATACTTCGTCGTTCATTTTAAAGCCTCATTTCTTTTATTAGTTTTCGCTTGTTATGATGCCGTTACTTACTTTAAATACTTTATCATATTCAAAACGGTTATTTACAAAATCATCAAGACCTGTACAGGTTATTATTGTCTGTATACCGCCTATATTATTAAGCAGATAAGTCTGACGGTTTGAATCAAGTTCCGATAATACATCATCAAGTAAAAGTACGGGATTATCCCTGGTTATCTGTTTTACAAGCTCTATCTCCGAAAGCTTAAGTGAAAGAGCTGCCGTACGCTGCTGTCCCTGTGAACCGAATACTCTTATATCTATATCATTAGCATAGAAAATAAAATCATCACGGTGAGGACCGGTACCTGTCATCTTAAGTTTTATATCCCTGTCAAGTGAATTTTTAAGTTTATCTTCAAACTCATCAACAGTTACATGCGGAGCATATTTTATCTTGAGCCTTTCTTTTTCTCCTGACAGTTTTGCATGTATACCTTCTATTATTTCATTTAACTGTCCTATAAATTTCTCTCTTCTTTCTATTATCTTTTTACCGTAAGAGAGTAACTGGTTATCCCAGATCTTTATCATATCCCTGTATTCGGGATTATAAGCTGCATCCTTTAAAAGCTTATTACGCTGATTTACTATCTTATTATAATTATTCAGATCATAAAGATATATCTGATCCAGCTGACAAAGCTCCATATCAACGAAACGTCTCCGTTCCGAAGGTGCATTCTTTATAATAGAAAGATCTTCAGGAGAAAACAGGACTATATTAAGTATTCCAAGGAGCTCTACTGCTTTTTTTAATCTTACTTTATCAACAGCAATGCCTTTTGATTTTGCACGCCGCAGATGCATATCTATCCTGCGTTCAAGACCGTCTTTATTTATTATAGTCTTTATATGCGCTTCCTGGGCATCAAAATTAATAACATCTTTATCTTTGCTGCCCTTATGAGATCTGGTAGTTGCAGTATAATAAACGGCTTCCAGCACATTTGTCTTTCCCTGTGCGTTATCTCCGTATAATATATTTACACCGGCATCAAAATCAATTCTAAGTTCTTTATAATTTCTGAAATCCTTTAATTCAAGACTGTTGATTATCATACATCTACCAGGGCCGTAACACCCTTATAGGTAAACTGATCACCCTTATAGAGTTTCTTTCCTCTCTGGGTACATATCTCTCCGTTCACCTTTACTTCTTCATTCAATATTACATACTTAGCCTCAACGCCGTCACTTACCATATCAGCAAGCTTCATCGCCTGACCAAGTTTTATAAATTCATCTTTTATTTTTATAGTCTTCATCAGCTTAAGTTGATCGGAAGTATCATATATACATATCTTTCATTCTCATCCTTTATATAAAGGGGAGAACGGGGATTTACAAGATACATATCTATATCTTCTTCATCTATAACTTTAAGGGCATCAAGAACAAACCTGGGGTTAAAACCTATGGTAATATCCTTACCCTGTTTTTCTATATCAATCTCTTCATCATAACTACCCAAAGAAGAAGCAACATGAAGTTTTAATACTCCTTCCTTAACATCAAGAACTATAGGCTTCTTGTTTCCTTCCTTTGAGAAAAGCATGGATCTGTCTATACATTCAAAGATACGCTTTTTGTTAACCTTTATCTTCGTCTCATAATCTGAACTCATCATACGGTCAACACTTATATAATTTCCTTCTATCAGACGTGAAACTATGGTAGTCTTGTCAAACTCAAAAATAACATGGGCATCCGAGAAGTATATATCTACATCTTTTTCACCTTCTGAAGGAAGGATCTTGCTTATCTCATTAAGGGCTTTTCCGGGAATTATAACTTCCTGCTCTGCATAAATATTCTTAAGCTGTACTTTTCTGATAGAAACCCTGTGACCGTCAAGGGTAGTTACACGCAGCTGATCGTTCTTTATGATAAGATCAACTCCACCCATTACCTTATTTGTATCACTGTTTCCTATTGAGAATATAGTCTGACGTATTATATCCCTTAATGTAAAGGTAGATATCTGTATAGAATCCTTTCTTTCTACTTTAGGAAGGAATGTAAATTCATCACCGTTCTTTCCGTTGATACCGAACTGAAGGGTACCGCAGGTTATCATAACATGATCATTATCATCGCTTTCTATGGTAATGTCTCCATCAGGAAGTTTTCTTACCGAATCCTGGAGCATTCTTGCATCGATGGCTATCATACCGGCTATTTCTATCATACCTCCTATAACCGTTTCTATACCAAGCTCCATATCGTTAGCTGTAAGTCTTATCTCACCGTTACCTGCCTGCATGAGTATACATTCAAGTAATGACATTGTAGTATTTGCAGGTACTGCCTTGGAAACAATATTAACAGCATTTAAAAGATCCTGTTTTGAACAAACAACTTTCATTTTTACAAAGCCCCTCCATTTCGCAAAAAGGATATAATACTATATTTAAATAATAGTAGTACAAGTAGTAGGGCACGTTGATATGTGCACAACCTAGATTATTATACTAAATTTCAGTCAAAATGGGAAGAAAAACTTGTGGATGTAGGGGAATATATTGAGGCATAAATTTACGGCTGTGGGGCTTACAGAGGGCCAAATAAGGAATAACAGATTTTATTATCCCCACATTTACACATCAAATCCCAAGAAAATTCACAAAATTATAAAACAAAAAATACTTGTTCTATAACTAGTATGTTTTAATGATATTTTTTATAGCTTCTATACTCTCTTTAAGTTCGGTATTAATATTTATTTCCTTACTTATCTTATTATAACCGTGCAGAACGGTAGAATGATCCTTTTTGTCCAGCAGGGCTGCTACACCCTGGAGGGTGGTATCTGTCATCTCACGGCAGAGATACATGAATATCTGCCGTGGAAGTACTATTTCTGCGTTACGTTTTTTAGATGTTATATCATCTGCATCAATATTATAATATTCGGATACTCCTTTAAGTATAAGTGAAGGTGTTACAACCGAAGGGTTATCCGGGGATATTATATCCTTTAATATATCTTTTGCTTTCTCAAGAGTCATATCACCATCCAGCTGGCCAAGGGCATAGACCTGCTTATAAGCTCCTTCAAGCTCACGGACATTGGATCTGATATGGTTAGCTATATAATCTATAATATTATCGGGTACTTTGAAATCAAAGTTTTCCGCATATTTACGAAGTATGGCAACCCTGGTCTCATATGCGGGGGGAGCTATATCAACTATCATACCGTTTAAGAAACGGGTACGCATACGCTCATCCAGTTCCTTGATGTGCTTAGGATGCTTATCGGAAGTGATGACTATCTGTTTTTCGTTCTGTACAAGGGAATTGAAAGTATTGAAGAATTCTTCCTGGGTTGCAGTCTTTCCTATTATAAATTGTATATCATCAATCAGAAGAACATCTATGTTCCTGTATTTTTCACGAAGCCTGCTCATGGAAGAACCATTTACATTCTTCCTTATGGATTCGATAACTTCATTAAGGAAGTCTTCGGATGTAACATAGAGTACCTTAAGATTTGAGTTTTCGGTTATATAATGGCCTATGGCTGTCATAAGATGGGTCTTTCCAAGACCTGATCCTCCATGTATAAAGAGAGGATTAAGTTCGGTACCCGGTGTTTCGGCAACTCTTAAGCATACAGAATGAGCCATCCTGTTGTTTGAACCTACTACGAAGTTTTCAAAATGATATTTCGGATTAAGACTGGATGCACTGTTGGATTCATTGATATCGGTATCAGACTTGTTACCGCTATCAGTTCCTTCATCCTTTTTTTCCTCTTCAAGAGTGAATTCAACACTGAATTTGTTCTGAAGGGCCTGGCTTATGGCTTCCTGAAAATAATTGGTATAGTTTATCTTAACATAATCAAGCATTTCCGGATTTCCGCCCGGAACCAGTATGCTTACTACATTATTTTCACATTTAAGGTACTGAAGGGGTTTAACCCATATATTGAATGCTATACCTGTGAGCTCATATTCGTCCTTGATAGCAAGTTTGATATTGTCCCACTGCTGTCTTAAAAGTTCCATAAAAAAAACCCTTCTGAAAACTATGAATTTAACGCATATATTACAACGAAAAGCAAAAAAATTCAAATGTGGAAAACTTTTTTTCATTAATCACAAATGTTTACAAATAGTTTACATAGCATAATGGTTATAATTTTTTGACAACGATATTGTGTATAAAATATTCACAATGAAGAATCCTTTATTTTAAAGGAAAAATGAAGATTTTTGTTATAAGTAATTTTATTTATAAACAATTTTTCCACAAAAAGTGGATAAAATTATGTAAATATGATTTTAAAAATCAAACACCTGTTTGTTTCCACATATTGTGGAAATAAGTTTTATAAGTCTACCACATATTGAAATCTAAAAAAAATATAAAATTTTCATTTTGTTATAAATCCGGAATGCCTTATTTTGTGCTTGACTACGGGCTTTTCTTTAGATATAATCTCTGTTGTATTTTTGTAAATACCTGTAATGAAAATATAATTATAGAAAGTGAGGTGTTCCTGATATGAAGATGACATTCCAGCCTAAGAAGAGATCAAGATCTAAGGTTCATGGCTTCCGTGCAAGAATGAGTACTCCCGGAGGAAGGAAAGTACTTTCTGCAAGAAGAAGAAAAGGAAGAAAAGTTTTATCTGCATAAAGGTCGCGAAACGGCCTTTTAGTGATTAGAGATGAAATTTTCCGGATCATTAAAAAAGAATGAGGATTTCCAGAGGGTATATGGCAAAAGAAGATCTTTTGCCAACAGATATTTTATAATGTATATCCGTGATAATGACAGTGAATTTAACCGTCTGGGAATATCCGTAAGTAAAAAAGTTGGAAACAGTGTTGTAAGGCACAGGGTCGTGAGATTGGTGAGAGAGAGCTACCGCCTTAATGAGGAAAGGTTCAATAGTGGTTTGGATCTGGTGGTAGTGGCGAGGAGCACGGCAGCGGATATAGATTATAAAGCTGCCGAAAGCGCGCTTTTGCACTTGGCAAAGCTGCATGGTATATTGGTAGAGAGCTCCTCTTGATGAACAGGCATAGATTTTATAATGAAGTCTTTTCTTATATATATTATAAGCTTGTATCAGAAATATATTTCTCCTTATAAAGGAACCAAGTGTCCCTATTTTCCTTCATGTTCTAATTATGGTATAGAAGCCATAAAAGAACATGGAGCGATAAAGGGTTTTTTTATGGCTTTCTGGAGAGTTCTCAGATGTAATCCTTTTTCTAAGGGTGGTTTCGATCCTGTTCC
>JAFYCS010000039.1 GCA_017539565.1 Lachnospiraceae bacterium | reverse complement strand
TCTTTATACTCCGTTGGTGTAAGGCCTACATTTTTCTTAAAGGTTCGGCTGAAGTAGTTAGGGTCGGAATAGCCGCACATCGCGCATATCTCCTTCATTGAGAGATCGGATTTTTCAAGCAGCTCCTTCGCTTTGTCTATACGTATATTCGTAAGGTATTCTATAAAGTTTTCGCCCGTTGCCTCTTTAAAAAGCTTGCTGAAATAATAAGGCGATATATTTACCACCCTGGATACGTCATCCAGTGAGATTTCCTTTGAGAAATTGTCCCCTATGTAATCCTGCGCGATCTTTATAGTATCCGTAGAACGTTCCTGCCTCTTGCTGCCTATATTCCGGCAGGCTGTCTTTATCTTATTAAGGAACCACTCCTTAAGTTCTGCCGTATTTTCCATAGACATTATATCCGGCAGATATGAGTCCCTGGACCCGAAGCGGTATGTCATTCCGCCGTTTTCATAAGCCAGACGTTCCGCCCACAGAACGAATTCCAGAAGTTTTAATCGTATCGCCATGATATTGCCGCCGTCAAAACCTTCCATCCATTCTATAAAGCTTACCGCATGAAGCGCCGCCTCGTTATAATCCCCGCGCTGCACGCTTTCAAACATGCTCTTTTCCATATCGACGGGATAATCCTTTTCGTAATCGCAACCTATAGGGAGATCATCCGCATGTGCTACCTGCCCCGTAGATGCTATAAGTGCGTTGATGGCTTCCTGATAAGAGTCGCCCATATCCTTAAGAGGCTTGACCCCGCCGATCCCCAGGCGGAAGCTTATATCAAAACGTCTTCTTAAATAGCGTACCATCTCCCTGCCTTTATCGATAAGCTCTATCCTGGTGTTGTAATCCATCCCCTTATCTTCATAAGGTACCAGCACTGCTATCTTATTGGCCATCACGGAACCTATCTTGCAGTCAAAAAACTCTTTAAGCCCCGCTCTCACTTCCGTATAATGCTTGGATATCTTTACGGAGGTTCCCACAGCATTAGTCATATGATTACCCTCCTGGGAATCACCGCATACCACGCACATCATATATCCGTAATCGGCTGCCACTCCCAGTATGGTCTTGTAATTATCTATATCCTCGTCGAAGCTTTCCTGAAACAGTATATTATATATAAGTCCGTTCTCTATAATGGGCTCTACACTCTCCAGTTTTTCCTTGACCAGCAGGTCATCGCTCCTCTTCTTACGCTTATTATCTATAAGCTCCATGGCTTTTTTGAGCACCTGGACAAAGCGGGTCTTCTCCATGGGCTTATTTATATACTCCAGTACCCCCAGCTTAATGGCCTCCTGGGCATAATCGAATTTGTCATATGCACTCATGACGATGAATACCGTATTGGCCGAAAAGGCTTTTATCTCCTTCATCGCCTCAATGCCGTTTATACCCGGCATCTGTATATCCATCACCGCTATATCCGGCCTGAAACGCTCCGCGAGCTCTATGACCGCCCTTCCGGTCTTTGCATACTCCACCTCACATTCTTCGCCGAATTCCTTTTCTATTATGAACTTCATCGAGTCGATGACGATACCCTCATCATCCGCAAGCATGATCCTGTACATTATTAAACCTCATAAGGGAGATTGATGATAACCTCCGTTCCCTTTCCCTGTCCTTCACTGACTATATCTATAACATCATCCCGTTCCGAAAAGAGCTTAAGTCTTGCTATGACATTATCCATTCCGATACCGTTGGAGTCGCCTTTTTTCTCCTCATATTTCCATTCACCGCCCAGCAGCTTATCGATGTCCTCCCTGCTCATACCCTTTCCATTATCCTTAACAGAGATGAACACGCGCTCCCCGTCCCTGAAAACCTTAAGCTGTATATGTCCCTGATCGCCCATTTCCCTGATACCGTGATTTACCGCATTCTCCACGATAGGCTGCAGTATCATCCCCGGCATCTTCACTTTCATGAGTCTCTCATCGGTCTGCCTGTCATAATGGATGTCTCCCGAGAAACGCACGTTAAGTATCCGGATGTAATTATCCACCAGATCCACTTCATTTTCAATACTGACCAGTTCATCCTGCTTTCTTACGTTATAGCGGAAGAAATCCGCCACCGTCTGCACATATTCGTATGTCCTGTCTGCCCCCTCCATCATGGCCAGCTGGGCACCGGCATTTAAGGTATTAAAGAGGAAGTGGGGATTGATCTGCGCCTGGAGATACTTAAGCTGGGCATCCTTAAGATGGGTCTCCATCATAAGCTCCTTCTCCTGCATCGCCCTTTCTTTCTCCATACTCTGGCGTACACGCTCTATGTATTCACGTATGCTCACCATCATCTTGGAGAATGCAGCTGTCAGCCTTCCGGTCTCATCATTATTGCTTATCTGGGGAAGCTCCGCATCCAGATTGCCTTCCGCCACTTCATCGGCGCTCTCTGCCAGTGCCTGCAGCGGATATATCAGCATACGTGTGATGCGGATTATGATAAAAGCACTGGCAAAGAAAACAACTCCCATAACGATAACGGCAAAGAACTCAAATTGTCTGAAGTCGTCGGAAAGAACCGTATATCTCTGTGAGTTACTGACGAACTGTTCCCCGTTCAGGCTCCTGATATTGGTCCTGATATATTCATAGAGTTTTGATGCCTCCTCATACTGCACCCTGTATTTTTCAACGTTCCTGCCACGCTTGGCTTCTATGGTAGCCGATACCTTTTCCAGATAATCCGCTGACATATAGCTTATATTGCGTTCCATACGGTCGTCCGCACGATTAGTGACTACGCTCTCAAGCTGACCTGCCAGTTCCGAATACTTCTGCTCACTGATATAATAATCCGATAGCGAATCGGTGGACTTTGAATCCAGATAATCCGTCATGGCTCTCTGCACACCTTCCAGAGCGTCCGTAAGTTCATTCAGATGCCGGTTCTCACGGTAGGTCTCCTCCATCTCAACGGACATACTGTTGATACCCAGCAGCAGCATGATATCCACCACAAAGATGAAGAGGTTTGCCAGTATGAAGATCCCGCTTATCTTATAAGAAAGCGGGAGGCTTCTTAATCTTCTACTCATGCTCTTCTTCCTCCTTCCGGAGGGACTGCGCAACATTGTTGCGGTCGATTATAGTAAGGTCTGCAGAAAAATACTGGCTGGTATTCCCCATTTCCAGATACTCATCAAGAGCCTCCGAACAGTATCGTCCCAGCCCGGTGGTATCTACCGCCAGTGATGAAAAGACAACGCTTCGGCTGATGGCGTTTAATATCTTTTCCGAATCATAATACCCCAGTATATATACACTGCCTACCATGTTGTAATCGATCACTGCCTGATAGGCGCAGGTGGTATCAAGCTCGCTCAGACATACCAGTATGTCAGGCACCTCCCCCCCCATCAGGCTGTCACGTATGTTTTCTTCTACAGAGAACGGATTACTGTTATCTATTCCGAGGGTCTTTATAACGAATTCAGCATCATCCGCTTCACGGCTCAGGGTATCATTAATGCCCGAAAGGATAATGCTCTGGTCATATAAAAGATTCTTATCGTCAAAGAATACGGTCACGGTAGTAGGAATGGTATTGGCCGAGACTGTCTCCGCATTCAGACGTATTTTATCGTTTCTGGCGTTTATGATCTGCTTTCCGTATTCACAGCCGATGTTATATGCACTCACGCCCACGAAGGAGCAGCGTTTCGATTCGGCATTATCGGAATACATAGTTACTACCGGTATGCCGCTGTCGGCGGCTTTATCTATCAATGCCGTCATCTCTTCCTGTCCGCTGCCCAGGACCATTATCCCGTCCACTTTGGAGGATATCGCCATCTCCATAAGCTCCTCGGGAGAATAATCAACATTCAGGTTTGAACCGAAGAGTTCAACATAGGCATCATTTTCTTCCGCAGCTTCCGCCGCCCCTTTATATACGTACTGCCAGAAGGATGAGGCATAGTCATCACATATCATCGCATAATAACGGCTGTAGTAACGTGCCCCCTCTTCCTCATCGATCTTGGTCCTGTTTAGGCGCAGGTACATAAAAGCCACTACAAATATAGCCGCCGCACTTACAAGAGTTATGCTTATGTATAAAGGCATCTTAGACCGCATCTTTAACCCGCTCTCCTGCTCTCCGTCAAAAACTCCGAATATTTTATCATATTCCCGACTAAATTAACAGACTTTGACTTCAGATCAAAATCATGGTTGTAGAAAAAAAAAGAGTTTTGTATAATGATTCCCATGAAGATCCTCGACGAATTAAAAAGCATTGTGACCAGGGAGACGACGGAAGAAAACGAATCCAAGAAAATGGCCGTCCTTATCCGCATTTTGTGTCTGACCCTCATTGCTTTTTTTGCGGTAACCGCTTTAGCCTTTACTGTCATAGGACGATATTCTGCCAGCCTGAGCTATCTCGTGCTGGCCTTTTTATATCTGACGATCTTTGCACTGTCCTTCCATGCACCTAAGATGGTACTGGTATGGACATTTATTATAATGACAACGGCCTGGGCCATTGCACTGTTATGGCTCTTCGGGCCGGATTCCTCTTTCCAGATATTTGCCCCTTTTGTGATCATAATCTTCTTCTTTGCCAGTTATGACAGCTTAAGAGCCAAGGTTATCTTTGCGATCGCAACTGCTATAGTATATCAGGGTACATCCTATCTGTACGGTGACCGCGATCCCATATATGTGCTCAGCGTCTCCACGCGCCATTGCATCAGGGACAGCAATATGTTCATCATCATACTCTGCACCTGTATCGCTGCCCATATCTTTTCAAAAGACAGCCAGGTCATGGAAAAGAAACTCATCGAATACAATAAGCGTCTGAAGGAAAAGGCCAATACCGATCCTCTTACGGGACTCAACAACCGCGGCATGGCAATGGAGTATCTTCAGGATTTTGTCAAACGTGCCAATGAAGAGATATGCAGTATCTGTATCTGTGATATAGACCACTTCAAATATGTTAACGATACTTTCGGACATGACATAGGTGACCAGGTGCTCAAGGCAGTAGCCTCTGCCATGTCAGCTACCGTCGGCGACAGAGGTTTTGTGGCCAGATGGGGCGGTGAAGAGTTCTTTATAGCTTTCCCCTCCTTAAACGGTGACGAAGCAAAAGATATACTCTACAGTTTACAGAGCGCTATACGTAAGACAGCAGTCCACACCGCGGACCAGACCGTCAAAGTCACCCTCACTTACGGACTTACGGAATATGACCGCGAAAAGCCGTTAAATGCCAACATCAAGGACGCAGACAGCAAACTCTATCTTGGCAAGGAACGCGGACGTAATACCATTATCTTTTAAAAGGGAACGACATGAAAAAGAACTATGCGGGGAATATCTTCTCCTTCCTGATGATAACCGTCGGTGCTCTCCTGGCGAGTTTTTCGGTAATCTGCATACTGATACCCAACGATGCAATTGATTACGGAACAGCAGGTATAGCCATAATAATAAACAAACTGACAGGTTTTAATCTGTCAGTCTGCGTTATCTGTGTATTTCTGCCCTTCTGGCTGCTGGGTGCTTTTATACTGGGAAAGCGCTTTGCTGTTAAATCCCTGGTTGGCACTGTCGTATATACAGTCGGTCTTGAGATCTTTGAGGAGATCCCCTTTGAACTCAATACCGAACATTTCATAGCCGTGGCCTTCGGCGGTGCCATACTGGGAGCCGGCCTCTCACTGATACTGCGCTCCGGCGGTTGCATCGACGGTTCGGAGATATTTGCCAACATACTCATACGGCTTATCGGCGACAAGACCGGCCGTAACTTCAGCTTAACTTATGTACTCCTTTTCTTTAATGCTGTAGTATACTCCGCAGTATTCATACTGATCAACCGTAATTCCGCCCTGCTGAGCCTTCTTGTCTATGTAGTGGCAACGGCTGTCATAAACCACTTTACCGACCGTTTCGAAGCTATCAAGCAGGTCACCATCATCACCAAGGCTCCCGATGAGATAGTCCGTCAGATAAAGGATGACCTTCATAAGACCTGCACAATGATGGACTCAAGCGGCGCCATCGCAGGCGATAACAAAACGCTCATCTGCTATCTGAACTACTTTGAACTCCAGAAGATGAAGGATATACTTTCAGCCCATCCCGGCACTTTCAGTACCGTATCCACAATAGACGAGATACTGCGTTAGACTATATCCGCAAAACCGCAGCCTACGGTGCCGGCCAGATCGTCAGGTGCCAGCTCTATCTGAAACCCCAGCTTACCGGCGCTGACAAACATCTTATCGTATTCTTTAGCCGTTTCGTGTATAAAAGTCGGGAACGGCTTTTTCATTCCTATGGGTGAACACCCGCCGTGAACATAGCCGGTAAGCGGCAGGAGCTCCTTTTGTTTGATCATGGCTACTGCTTTTTCCCCGGCAACCGAAGCTGCCTTTTTCAGATCCAGCTCAGCTTCAACGGGTATTACAAAAACATAATACTTAGCTGACTTGCCCTGGGTCACCAGCGTTTTGAACACACGCTTGGGATCCTCGTTTAAGATCTGTGCTATCTCCACGCCTGTCATGGCAGGGTCCTGCTCATAAGTATGAGGCGTGTAGGGGATCTTCTTCTGATCCAGAACACGCATTACATTTGTACGCTCATTACTCTTCATCGGAATGCTCCTTACTCATCTTTTTCAAGGAAGTACTGCATCAGCTCATACTTAAGCCTGCTGCCTTCGACTATCTCCGCCGGAAGCAGCGCCCTTGCCACCAGCTTAAGATCATCGGATTCGATATCCGTACGCTTAAGGTTCGCATAATCTCCGTCAATACTTACCACTTCATAATACCATGTCTCCATATTCCGTACTCCTTCTGTCCCTTTTTAACTGCTTATTGTATCACAAAACAGCTGTTATTATAATACTGCATAAGGATCGTCCCGTGTCCTCATTGGTTATAGACTTTATCAACATAATGCAGAGACTATGACATTATAAAGAGGCTGTCACACTTTTTTTACCAATAGTTCCACCACAAAACCGCCGTCATTATAATACTCCATTCCGCCGCCCTGTTTTTCCATATACCATTTTACAAGGTATAACCCCAGTCCGTATCCGCTCTTGTCCTTTGAGCGTTTGCCGCGGTAATATTTTTCAATAACAAGGGGCAGCTCCTCTTCAGGCACTCCCGGGCCTTTATCCCGTATCGTTATGCGGATGAAGCTGTTCTGTTTACCGTCTGCTGCCGGAAGCATCCCGGTCTCCTCAAAGGATACATAGATATCTGTCCCTGCATATTTATATGAATTACCCACTATATTGTCCACCACCTGCTCCATACGCAGGGGATCGATATATACCAGGCATTCCGGTATATGGTCATTTAAGATGATATCCCCGTAATCCTTAAGGTTTTTAAAGTACCCTTCTATAAGCTTTGAATCGCATTCCGTTACATTAAGCTCAATCTCATCCATATCCTCCAGAGTAGCCTTAAAAACATTCTGAACAAGTTGGTTGATAGTCTCTGCCTTATTGCCGATAAAGCCTATCTTCTCCAGGGTATTCTCTATAAGCTTACGCTGCTGTTCATCTTCTTCGGCAGCAAGCTTTTTTTTGTAGATCACATCCAGCACTTCGCAGCTGGCCTGTATAGTTGCAACAGGTGTTTTAAGGTCATGGCTCAATTCCGCTACCAGTTCACGCTTGGCATGTTCCGCTGCCAGCTCACGTTCCTTTGAACGTTTAAGCTCCTCCCTCATCAGATCGAAACTCTCTGTAAAGCTGCCAAACATTATTCCCTTTCTCATGGGAAGAGGCACCTCCAGATTCCCCTTTGCTATCTCCAGGGCATAAGCCTGCATTTCCATTATGGGGCGTAGTTCCACCCGGTATACAACGAAAAAGAATATGAGGCCCAGACACAAGATAAAGGTCCAGGAAATAATAATGCACCTAAGCATCTGCTGCCGCTGCATCTCTACCGAAGCATTCAGGCTGCTCCAGACCTCTTTGTAGATGCTCAGTTGTTCGTCACTGTAATTCGCGATATTATCTGCAGACGTACTTATGCTGCCAAAGGCAATGAGCAGTCCTCCCAGCACAAGCAGCATCAGAACTATATATGCTGTAAGTATCTTAACATATGTCTTCATCCTGCTCTATTTTAACTCCAGAATGTATCCGGTCCCCCAGATCGTCTTTATATACTGAGGCTCATTGGGATCGCTTTCCAGTTTTTCCCGCAGTTTCCTTATATGTACATTAAGTGTACCGTCAGAATAAAAGTTATCTCCCCATACCTCATCAAAAAGCTTATCCTTTGTGACTATTGTATTTCGATGCTCATACAGACATTTTAAGAGTGCAAACTCCTTAGCTTTTAACGCTATACGTTCACCCTTAAGTATCAGCGACATGGTAGGCTCATCCAGCACAAACTTCGGCGTATCTTCCTTACCTTCCTTCTTTTCTGCCAGGCTGTCCAGCGCTTTAAGCTGCTCAACGCGCTTGAGATTGACTTTCACCTTAGCCAGGAGCACAGATAAGCTGTATGGCTTTTTGATATAATCATCCCCGCCGATGCTCAGCGCTATCAGCACATCATCATCGCTCTGTCTTGCACTGATAAAAAGTATGGGCAGCTTATATTCCTCTCTTATGCGCTTGCACACATCGAAGCCGGATCCGTCTCCCAGATTGATATCCAGCAGGATCATGTCCGTATCATTTTCTTCAAGGAAAGCAAAACAAGACGCAGCACTGTCAACGTACTGCGTCCTGATATCAAACATTTCAAAGTATTCCGCTGTCGTCTTTGCCAGCTCTTTCTCGTCATCAACGATGAGACAGTCGTAATGCATCGGTTCCTTCCCCCTTAGGCCCTGATTATACCACATCCCCGAAGGATCCGCAAAGTCTTACTGTTCCGTGATCATCTCCACCGGCTTAAGTCCTCTGACCTTAAGACCTGCAGCAGCTGCTGCCAGAATGGCCGTTATGATGATCCCTGCAAAGCATACCAGCCTCCAGAACACCGATATATCGAATGTCACATTCCTGATAACAAACAGTGAGAAAGCTGCTTTTACCGCTCCGCTTCCGGCCGGCTGCGCAAGCAATGTCCCTATAACAGCCCCGATGGATACTGCCGGTATATTAGATAACATTATCTGGCAGATGAGTCCCGATGTTGTCTGTCCCAGTGCCTTGCTGATGCCCATGCCTCTCCATTCACGGCTTATCTTTGCCCTGATCACCAGCGATTCCACGAATACCACTACCAGTATCGTAATAGCTACTATAGCCAGGCAGATCAGCGACATGCTGGCAGATACGGTGGTCATGGTGCTCTCCATAAAGAGCCTGTCATTCTGCAATCTGAAATCATAATCTTTTTCATTCTTAAGTGTTTCAAGCTGCGCAGAGATATCATCAAAGCTTACGCCTTCTTTTGTGTAGATACCGTAAGAATACAGCATTGTCAGATCACCGGGCACTATCTTTTCCGCCCCGTCTATCCTCATATAGATGGTCCTGCCCATCCTCTCTACTCTCTGGTTGATACCTGTAACAAGATAGTCAGCTTCTTTGCCGGCATATTCGACAGTTACCACATCACCGCACTTTATCCCCATATCTTTGGCGATCCCCGTTGTCACAAGTATCTCATTGGCCGCCTCCGGCATCCTGCCCTCAAGCACGCTGGTGCTCCTTGTATTTTTAAGATCATCTACCGCATAAGTATAAAGCGTATCTTCTTTTTCTCCGAACTTAAGTACCGGTTCAAAGCCCATCTGCACCCAGACTCCATCCACGCCGGGCAGCGCACGCAGCTCTTCCGCGATATTCCCTCCCTTTGTATTGCCCATCACGGATACATCGGATAATTCAAACGCCATTATCTTCATGATCCCCTCGGGATTCTCGCCAAAATTCTCAACCATACCAAATCCTATTAGGGTGGAGATCACTAACATCGCGCTTATTGCGGCTATGAGGATATTTCTTCCCGCACCTCCCGCAAAATCCTTAAGCGCCATTACCAGAGGTATGGGCAAAGGAGTTTTTTCGAAGGAAAAGTAATTCTTCTTAAAGTTATGCGTATTGATACCACCGCGAAGAGCATCCAGAACGCTCACTTCCTGATAAGCACTGCTGTCGGCTGCCGATACCATGGCCACCACCAGTACAAGAAAGATCATGGTTGCCGCTGCGATACCGATATTGACCGGCTGGTTCCAGGAAAGACCCAGTATTGAGGATATCACATCTCCAAAGCCGTTAAAGCTTACTGCTGCGGTTATCATTCCCGTCAGCGCTCCGGCAATTGCCACCAGGCAGATCTGAAGTATCAGTGACAGTCTTAATTCTTTTACAGTATATCCGCTGGCTTCCAGTATCCCTGTATTCTTCATATTCTTCTGGATGAAGTTCTTTATACTGAAGGAAATGATGACAAGCGCTATGACCATGACCAGCACTGCGAATACCAGCATTACCGCCATAACTATCATGGGAATGAACTGCGATCCCCCTCTCATGATATCCCAGTTGACCAGAAGATAATCCGTCATATTGACCTTTTCTTCATTATCCGCATATTCGCTTAAATACTCTTTATATTTTTCATTGACGGCATTCTCAAGCTCACCGGTTCCCCGGCCGCTCTTAAGGTAAGCAGAAGACACACGGCCCTTATGGCAAATCCTCCTCTGGACACTGTCTTCTTTTTCTGTCAGTTCATCTATCATCTCCGGTGAAATGCATATGCTGTATATGGTAATGTTTACAGTCGAACAGAAATAGGGATCCTCCAGATAACCCGCCACATTAAACTCGTATACATTATCCCCGAACTTTAACTGCAGCACATCGCCTATAGCAAACCCGGCCTTCATATTAAGGGGAAGCAGCACATCGTTTTTCTGATAAGCACGCTTGTCTCCCTGTATGGTCATCTGTGTTTTATCCTGGTTTATCGCTTCCACCAGGAACATATACTGCAGATAATCAGTTTCTTTTTTATTCTTGTACTCTGCAACTATACGTACCAGCGGAGTCTGCTCATACTCCGTTATATCCGCATTTTCGGTAAAAGCCCTGCGTGCCGAGTCATTTTCCGCCTCCGAATCGACACTCATAAGCATGATATGTGAACCGTTCACGGCTTCAAAACGGTCGTCCAGCACCTTTCCAAGCCCTACAATGGCCGATGCACAGTCAAAGATCAGGAAGGCTGCCAGGAAGGTAAGGATGAAGAAGGTTATCATATCACCCTTTTGTTTCTTCATATTGTTTTTTGCTATGAAAAATAATTTGTACATATTTATACTCCTTTTGTAAGATCCTTCGCTTCGCTCAGGATGACACTGTAAGTGACTCGGTTACCAGCCCATTGCCTGGAGGAAATCCTTGAGTTTCTCATGACGTTTTCTTGCCTTTTCCTTATCCGGGTTTTCATCATCCTGGTAATCCCCGGCATATTCGCCCAGATCACATTCATCCGATATCACACCGTCTGCCAGATATATGATCCTGCTCCCGCGTTCTGCAGCCTTTAATGTATGGGTTACCATGACTATACTCTGCCCTTCACTGTTAAGTTCACTTAAAATATCAAGTACGTTAGTGGTATTCTGTGAATTGAGTGCTCCGGTCGGCTCATCCGCAAAGAGTACTTCCGGACTGTTGATTACGCCTCTTACCACTGCCACTCTCTGCTGCTGTCCGCCTGATAACTGTGCCGGGAATTTCTTCGAATCCCTTTCGTTTATCTCAACCCTCTCAAGCAGTTTCTTCGCTTTTTCCGCCAGCGCTTTGCGATCCTTATTCCTTAAGAGCCCGCTTACCATTACATTATCAAGCGCACTCATGGAATCGTTTAAGTAGTTCTGCTGGAATACAAAGCCTGCATGGTTTCTTCGAAACATCGCCAGCTTATCGTTTGAGAACTTTGAGATCTCTATGCCCTCCTCTTTCTTAGTCCCCTTGCTGTCGTCATCAACATAATAGGTGATGGTTCCCAGCGTAGGCCTGTCCATACCTGACAGCGCATAGAGCAGTGTACTCTTTCCCGATCCGGAGTTTCCCATTACTACGGTAAAGTCTCCTTTATATACTTCCAGGCTCAAATTCTTAAGCACGTGCTGCTGAACGGATTCGTTTGAAAATGTCTTTGACAGATCCTTTGCTTTAAGTATCACATCGTTTCTCATGATCTTTCTCCTCTGTATATGTTAAATAAAAACTTCCGGTGAACTGTTGTTGATCGTAATATACAACAACGCTCACCGGAAGTCTTAAGCTGATTCTTCTTTAATCCTTAATTATTTCTTAAACATGATATTTAAAAGGCAGCCGTTATAATTCAGGCGTTATTTTTATCGTTACTGCCTCACGTGTTGCCGTCCTTACTCCCAGGATCGCCACTATAAGCGATATGAACGGTATTATAAGATAAACCATCCGCCGGTCTAATATAAATCTGAATCCGGCAGCGCCGAACATTCCCATCAGCTTCCCTGCCAGCATCTGGCCCGGCACTATCCCCATCACTATACCGGTCAGGATCCCTGCCAGTATATAAAACAGGGTCTGTACAAGATAATCTCTTCTTATATGATAACAGCTTACACCGATCGCCTTTTTTAATACGATATCCTTTTTCTCCTGCCATATCTTAAGACGCGTAAAGAGAAGTATTACGATAAAGATGATCAGACACGATACCAATATGGAGGTAAACGCCGCAAGTTTTATCCTTCGTATCGTCTGGCCGTATGTACCGTCCATATACTGTGCTATATCAACGATCTTTACGGAGTTTCCGTATTCATTGAAGTATCCCTGATATTCGTTTATCCAGGCCGTCATGTCCTCTCCGCTCTTAAGATCTATATATATTATGCTCCAGATCACATCCGGACGCTCATCAGTTATCCCCGATAAAGGATCGGAATATATCTTGGCTGTTTTTCCGCCATTGGTTATATCCGAATATATACCGCAGATCGTATAACTCTCAGCCTTTTCGCTTCTGTATAACAGGATCGTATCCCCGGTATCACATGACAGTTCCTGAGCCATAAGCATCGACAGCGCTATCTCGCCTTCCGCCAACGGTTCTCTCCCCGAAATAAACTTAAGCGGAAATACAGTATGATTGCCCTCTTCGGTCAGCAATTCAACATTTTCTTCCCCGTTAACAGATGCTCTGTAGCTCATGGTCTGCATAAGTGCGGATCTTTCTACCCGTGCATCCCTCCTGAGCTTTTCATAAATATCCTTTGAAACGCGTTTAATATCATCGCACTGGCGTATATCCATTCGGATCTGACTCTGTCCGACGCCCATATAGCTTACAAATTTCCCGGACGAAACGGTGCTTGCCAGATTGAGCGGTACAAGCATAAGGAATAACGCTGCCGCCATAACAACGGATATCCACATTAAGCTGTCCGTTTTTCTCTTCGCAATAAATCCGCTGTCCCTTATGGCTTCTACTGCAGACAGCCTGTCGTTCTTTCCCAGGATCCCTCTCACAAAACACAGGATGATGAATTCCGTTAAAACTATCCCGGCAAGTGAGACCATTATAATCCCCGCAGTATTTCCTGCCGGTCCGTAGAGCATACGCATCTGTCTGCCAAGAGGCCCGGAAACAGCAAATGCCGCTCCCCCTCCTGCAACTCCTCCCGCCAGTGACAGGAGCATATATTTCAGTATATAGACATTCTTTATGTCTTTGCCCGAAAGTCCCAGCGCCTTAAGCATTCCTGCTTCCTTACGGTCTTTTTCCATTCCCGTGATCACTATATAGCGGATGCAGATCAAAGATATGATAAGGACCACGACACTTACCAGAAGTATCACCAGGATCATCACACCGTCTGACAGTGCATTCATCATCCTGATCAGGGGCGCGGTTATCTTAGGCCCGTTACAGGGCAGGCCCGCATCTCCATAAGCTGTCGAAAATGCATTGATATCATATCCGTCCTTTATAAGAAACTCTATCAGGTATTCCGTGGAACCGTACTGCTCCAGTCTCATATAGTCTGCCGGATTTACCAGAAATCTTTTAGAGGAAGCCATCATGGAGTTCATCTGTGAATCCCGCAGGAACCCTCCTATAACAAATTCAATATCACAAACTTTCATGATCTGACCTTTTTCAAGATCGTACTCGTTTTTGTAACATACGGGAACATATACCGTCCCCTCTTCAGGCTTTAATATCTCATTATCCATGCCAAGCATATAGTCAAAGTTCTTATTCTGTACACAGAATCCGTTATCCTGCGTGCTGTCTGTAAGCAGTCTTCCGTTAAGGCTGATAATGCTGTTGTCCATATTCAGGAAACTACTGACCAGCATATCCTCCACATCTTCTCTTGTCTTTGCAAAAGCCTTCAGTTCCTCCTGATCCATATCTCCTGAGTGCATCTGCAGGAAATCACAGGTTTTTGCTTCAGTCATCAGTTTATCAACCGACCCAAGCAGGCTTGCAAAAAGCAGCACGGTAAGTCCGATAAAGCAGGCTGATATCGCCATAAATATACATACTGCAGCTGAAACAAGCCTGTTCTTTTTAAGATCGTTAATGATCATTCTCCGATACATCTGTCCATCTCCCGTTCCGTAACATACACTTCTGCTTACACCCATCACCAGCCGAAAGAATTAAGCCATACATTTATCTTCTTCTGCCGTTCCTCTTCCTGCTCATGCTCATATTTACCCAGAACCAGTTCTCCCTTAAGTACGCCATCCAGTATATATAAAACCCTGTCGCATTTAAGGGCCACTTTGCTGTCATGCGTTACCATAAGGATGGTTGCCCCCTCTTTATTCAACGTTATAAAAGTATCGATAACAGTACCCGCCGCTCTCTGGTTAAGGGCGCCTGTAGGCTCATCCGCAAAAAGTATTTCGGGATCCATCATGATGCTTCTGAGAATACAGGCTCTCTGAAGCTGCCCTCCCGATACCTCATTGGTCATATGATCCGCCAGGTCTCCTATTTCAAATTCCTCCATCAGTTTAAGTGCCTTCTCCCTTATCTGCTTTTCACGCTTTTTCCCATTGGCATAAACCGCAGGAAACATTATATTGTCTATGACATTAAGGTTTGATAAGACGTTCATCTGCTGAAAAACAAATCCCATTTTTTTCAGTCTGATCTTTGCCCTCTCTTCCTCTGATAATCCCACTATCTCTGTATCCTTAAGCCAGACCTTTCCGTCATCTGCATTATCCATCCCGGAAACATTATAGAGCAGGGTTGATTTTCCTGATCCCGAAGGCCCCATAACTGCTATCATCTCCCCCTTATATACGATAAAGCTTATATCTTTCAGGATACCGTTTTTAGACAAGCTCTCTACTCTCAATAATCTGTCCATTTATTTTCCTCCAATAAGATTCTTCGTCACTTCGTTCCTCAGAATGGCAAAACTGCATGTCATCCTGCGGCTTCAGCCGAAGGATCTTTTTCATATTTCCCCACGCCCTCAAGTTCCCTGATACTCTTAACCGGAAGCATGGCAAGGGATGTTGCCGCCATCATTATTCCCGCGATCATTATCACGAGCGCGGCTCCCTTTCCTACTCCCTCTCCGGTGATCCTTCCAAGTTCATCTGCCGCAACTCCGGATACAGCGTAAGCTGCCACATATCCCATTTGTGATAGCGTACCGATGAAGCCCCACACTCTTCCCTGGGTCTGTGAAGGAATATTGGTCCTGGCCAGATAATCAATGCAGTTGTTTGTTACCGGAAGCATCAGAAAGAAAAGGA
Source organism: Lachnospiraceae bacterium (assembly GCA_017539565.1). Lineage (GTDB taxonomy): Bacteria > Bacillota > Clostridia > Lachnospirales > Lachnospiraceae > NK4A136. Next base: position 1,055 of record JAFYCS010000039.1, on the reverse strand, counting down.
AGCCAAAAACTGCACACACATATACATTCTGCACCAGCCCAAAGCCTGACATGAATATTCCGCCAAGCATAAGTGAAAACAGCATGGTCTTTGCATAATTGTTTTTTATACCGCGTATTCCGAGATAAAGGGCAGATACCAGCATTCCGCATGCACATACAGTTTCCGCTATCCCCAGAGTTTTCGCATCTGAAAAAGAAAGGAACATCGGCTCGACCAGGACCTGTAACACCCCCATAAACATAGTGATCAGGGAAGACATGAGTATCAGCATCTTAATTCCCTTTCTTTTACTTATGACCTGCCAGCCTTCCCTGAAATTATCCGCAAAGGAACCTTCTGCTTTCTTTTTATTTTCGGTAATACTCTTTCTGACTACTGCAGCACCGATAACCGTCAGAAAGAAGGTACAGATATCGATCAAAAGAAGAAGCTTCACATCACTTACCGTAAGAAGGAATCCTGATATTACCGGAGAGAAAAGATATCTTGCACTTCCCGCAAGCGATACAAGACCGTTCGCCTTTGAAAATTCCTCTTTGGTCAGAAGATCTGTGATTGTTGCCCTGTATGAGGGTTCAAGAAGAGCTGAGAATACCGCGCTTATCGTTATACCGATACAGATCTGTGAAAGGCTTGCGCCTCCGCCCATCATGCATATCAGTATGTATATGATCCCCAGTGCTGAACATCCGTCACCGATCATCATAAGAAGCCTTCTGTCAAAGCGGTCCGCAAGTATTCAGGCAGGCACCGAAAGCAGAAGCGTAGGAAGGAAACCAAGCAGAGTTACAAGAGCCATATCCGCTGCGCTCCCCGTCCGGTCATAAATATATACTCCCAGGCCAAACGCGTTATTCAATCACGCAGACCAAATAATCGAATAGATAAAGTACGCCATATGTTTAATAAAAAAGAAAATTAAGTTACTATTCGCTAAATTACAATTTGTTAAGTAGTTGATGATATGGATAAGTATTTAGAAATCAAAAAGATTTTTGTACTGTTTAGATGTGATTATGATAGAGAAAGGATGCTAATACAATTTGGTCTGT
>JAFYCS010000038.1 GCA_017539565.1 Lachnospiraceae bacterium | reverse complement strand
GATAGCCAGATACATGATCTGAAATACCATTACCGAATAAACACCTCGTAATGAAGTATTAAAAAAATGTGGATTCACCTTTAGTGAAATATCATGAAGGGCTACTATCCCCCGGGGCGCAAAAAAAGGTATGGTGTTACAAAGGGAGATAACCTTTGCCCTGTGTTTTCTCAAATAAAACGCAAGATCTGTTTGTTCCCAAAGATACCCCTTGATGCGGCCGTATCTGATCTCCTTTATGTTTTTGAGGTCCAAAGATTTATCACAGCAAAGCGGAACCAGGAGTTCACATACTCCCGGTTCCACTATCTTATCAAGTTCCTTTATCAGGTTGATGCTGTATCTCTCCACACCTGTGAGACGTCTGGTGAGAAAGATACCATCTATCACATACTCAGCACTCATATCAAGAATTTAATCCTTTTGAAAGCATAAAGTTTTCAAACCGATTATAACAAAATTCCGCATAAAACAAAATTGTTTTATTTAAAAGAACATGAAAAAGGGACGGTCCAAAACCGGACCGTCCCCTGATATCAAAAAGTTCTCATAACGATCATTTCTTTAAGGCTACATCAAGAGAGTTCTTATAATCACCGGTTCCTTTGATCACTATCTTGTCAGAGCCAATCTCGTAGGTGAAGTCCTTTTTAGCCTTAGGGTTATACTTAACTCCGTTTACAGTAAACGAAAGCTTCTTAACCTTTGTGCCCTTCTTATCCAGTTCATAAGTAACATTCATAGCCTGAGTCAGATCTACCTGTTCTAATTTAAACTTCACGGGACTCCTCTTAAGCTCTTTATTTGCTTCGTTTATCTGCTTCTTTTTCTCTTTAGCGATGCCCTTCTTTGCCTTAAATTTCACCGTAAATGACGCATCCTTTCCGGTCACTGCAAAAGCATGCTTAATATCCTTAAACTTAAACTGAGGATCGGCGCTATCAAGCAGAGTGGAATTAAGCACGATATGTACATTACCCACAACATAAGTGCTATTTGCAAGACTCTGCATATCCTTCGCTTTGTACTTGCTGCCAATGTAAGTCACATTCCCCGGGTATCCCACTTTTACGGTAGCATTTAATTCTGTGTTATTTATCAGATTGATCCAATTTAAGGTAATGTTCGTCACGCTATCCGGAACCGGAACAGGAACAGGAACCGGAACAGGAACAGGCTCTGTACCATTATCATGAATCGTGTCATTGTCAGGGGTCGTGCTATTGTCAGGGATCGTGCCATTGCCACCGCTTGTTCCATTAACCACGGTAAGCAGCAGGCTGGCGTTACCCATTGTATCTTCTGACTGATAGAATGCGGTTATATTGGTGACGCCCAAACCTACAGGATGAACCAGACCTTCATCATCTACCGTAGCAACTGACGTATTACTGCTCTCAAAACTCCATTCACCTTCATACATTCCGGGGTTTTCCGCGGTTACATTGAGGATGAAATCGGGATCCCCCAGTTTAACCTGTAACTTATCACCCTGGGCTATAGACACAATAGCGTCTTCGTAAGAATATTTTCCCTTAATAGGAAGTGTGAACTGTTTTTCACAGGAAGAATTCATACATTCTCCTGTTGGGCAGTTATAATCCACTCCGAAGACATAATCGCCATCCGGGATTTCCGAGACATTGATGAAGCCCCAGTAACTCATCTGTTCCCATGACTCCAGAGTGCTCATATTCCAAGACTCCAAAGCTGTCTTTTCCGTGCCCGATACAGGTCGGTACCAGGTCGATAAGGTACCGTTTTTCGCAGGAGTAATGGATATAAAACGCGCATAAAGCGTATCATCATCGGAACCGGACTCCATATCCGTATATGTATATCCTTCAGGTCCTACCAGAACCCCCTCCTTACTGCTTTCTTCCAAAGGAGTGGTAAAATTCAGGTATTTACCGCTGTCGCAGGTATACTCTGCAGAGAAGTAGTAATATCCGGGATCAAGGGTTTTATTCAGATCCGTTATATATATTTCACGATCGTCATAACCTTCCAGATCCGTGGTATTAAACAGTTTTTTCTCATCGCTGCCGGCCTTGGTGTAATATACCGCGATCTTACCCTCCGTCACATTTTCTATTGGAGAATAAAGATAAACACCAACAGCATTTGACTCCCCGGAAGAAGGATAACAGTATACGCTCACATATCCCTTAGGATATATCGCGGAACTGTCAGTAGAATAACTGGTAGTAGCATCAGAAGTAAATTTCATACTCACATAATTAGATTTACCTGCATCGTTTATTGTCACATTGAAAAAGCCCTGGCTGTCGGTAACGACATCATCATACTTTTTACCATTCACAAAAACGTGAATAACTTCATTTGCAAGACACGGACCGGTGAAATCGCTGTTATTCATTAAAGTTCCGTTCGCCGCTGTATTATATACCCACGTAAATGCTCTATATGTGAATGTATCACCCAGTACTGCACTTGAGGTCCTGTTTGCAGTAGCATTTCCGTAATGATCCAGATTACAGCCTATCCGACCCTTGTCATAAGAGCGTGTCAGCAGCTCATTCCCCATAGGATCGGTGATCGTGACACTGTAACTATTCTTACCCTGATCTATGGTACCGTTAACCCCTCCGTAATAGCAGTTTATATAATAGCCATATCGCCATTCAGGATTATAATCTATACCAAACGAAGAATTGCTGAGGGTAATATTCTCACCGATACAGCCAAAAATATCACCAACGCCAAGGCGTTTACTCTTACTGTAATCATAATATATTACAGTACCATCACTAAAAGCCTGTGAAGCCGCAAATACCTTAAAGGCTATCGAAGTATCATTATTCTTTGCCCTTTCCATGTTAATGAGTGTCCAGTTATAGACTCCCTCACCTGAGCCTCTTACCAGGATGGAAGGCTTAGTGGAAAGAGGTCCGTTGTCCCTGGCCTCGTCCACGGTACCTCCGTACCAGTTTCCTCCGATAAAATTAGAAATATATGCCTTTTCATCTACTTCATCCAGCACGATCTCGGGCTGGGTATTTTTAAGAAATACGCTGTCTTTGATCTCATCATATTCCGCACATACATATTCCCTATAAACAGCTCCACCCGCCTCAGAATCCGTAACCTTATTATCTATAAAGCTACACTTATCTACGATATATAGCCCATCGTTAGATTCATCATCTATGATCCTGTCATAAATGGCGCCACCCTTCTGAGCAGTATTGTTCACAAATACACACTCTTTCACCTTTATGTAGTTTCCCGTACAGTTTACCATTATAGCTCCGCCGTAGGATTCCCCCGCATTGTACTCACCTTCGAGGCTTCCTACATTATCCATAAAGGAACTATTCGTCACCATAATAGAACCGTTTGATCCAAGATAGATAGCTCCGCCTCCGCCCTGAGCGCCGTTATGCTTAAAAGTACAGTTACTGATAATGATATTATCATCGCTTCCGGAATAGATCGCTCCACCATAAACGCCTGTATTGTTTTCAAAGGTACAGTTATAGAGAGACAATCCAAAGCCATCTTCACTAAATTCATCAAACAGAACGCTGTCCTCAAAATTCACAAATCTGGCGTTAAAGATCTCAACCGATTCAAATGCAGAACACAGATCTTTCAGATTTTTCCTATCGATATTCTGACCTGAAAGAGCGGGGTCCTTAGTTCCCCTGAAGGCATAACCTCTCGCATCGATCATCACACTGCCCTCACGCTCGTCAACACCCGGAACGATTCCGTTATCGACAAAGACATCCTCTGTCAGATATACACTGTAATAGCTTTCACCATCGTCAATGGCCTCACATATCTGCTTATGCAGGCCACTATAGGTGGAATTCTCATATGCCTCGCCCGAATCAAGATATATTGACCCTATTCCTTCGCCGGCGATTTCCTCTTCAACCAGGGCATCCTCAGTAACCTTACCATCATCAGACACTATGGCCTCATCAGACTCGCCCTCTTCACCGACACCGTTCACCTCCAGAGTCTCGGCATCAGCATTTTCCTCAAATGCAGCCTCATCATACGAGACTTCATCCGCAACGCCTGTCCCTCCGCCGGGCGTCAGCGCAGGATACTCCTCGGCACACACGGTAAAGGCCATGCAGTAAGAAAACAGATAAAAACACAGCCCGAACCTGGTCAGCCTTTTTAAGATCTTTCCCCTTAACATAACTCGTCCTCCTCGATATAGATTTACTTCTATACTTTTATTTACCCCGTCAGGATTCTTCGTCACTTCGTTCCTCAAAATGACAAAAAATTAACTTGAATCATTTTAACATCTTTCCCGGTAAATGACAACAAAGCCATAAAAAGGGACGGTCCAAAACCGGACCGTCCCCTAATATCAAAGAGTGCTGATAAAGATCATTTCGCCTTTACCGGTATTTTATAGGTATTCTTATAATCACCGGTTCCCTGAATTGTTATACTATCAGTGCCCATCTCATAGATAAAATTCTTTTTAGCTTTAAGGTTATACTTAAATCCGTTTGCGGTAAGCGAAACCTTCTTAACCTTTGCGCCCTTCTTATCCGTTTCATAGGTGACATCCTTAGCCTGGGCCAGGTCTACCTGTTCCAATGTAAACTCCATGGGATGCCTCTTAAGCTCTTTGTTTGCAGCATTAATCTGCCCTTTTATGCCCCTATCTATGCCCTTCTTTGCCTTGAGCTTAACCGTAACGGACGCCTTCTTACCGGTCACCGCGGTAGAATGTTTAGCATTCTTAAACTTAAACTGAGGTACTGCATACTTAAGCAATGACGAATTAAACTGTATGGACACTGCTCCTACGGTATAAATGTTATCAGAACCCGTCTTTACATCTGCAGCTTTATACTTGCAGTCGGTATAGGTAGTATTCTGCGTATACGCCATATCTACAGTCACATTCATCTCAGGTAAAGAGATAGGCTCAACCTTTGTCAGCACAATACCGCTTGTACCGTTCTCAACGGGAACAGGCTCTGTACCATTATCAGG
>JAFYCS010000037.1 GCA_017539565.1 Lachnospiraceae bacterium | reverse complement strand
GTCAAAGGCCTGATGAGTGCGCTGCTTGGAGGCATAGCATCCATATCGTTGCTGGTAGGCGGTATAGGTATAATGAACATGATGCTGGTATCCGTGAGCGAGCGTACCAAAGAGATAGGGCTTCGCAAAGCCTTGGGCGCGGAACCTTCCCGCATACAGCTTCAGTTTCTTATAGAGTCTATCGTGCTCTCCGTCATCGGCGGACTTATAGGCGTGGCCTTCGGACTTTTGATCGCTGTGGTGGCAGCCGCAGTCATGAAAGCGCAGTTTGCTATATCGTTTTCGGCCATTGCCCTTGGTGTAGGATTCTCCGCGGGCGTAGGCATAATCTTCGGCTGGGTACCGGCCAAACGTGCCTCCGAGCTAAACCCCATAGATGCCCTGAGAGCAGAATGATCATGCCGGCTTTCTTCACTTCCCTGCGGGTAGAATGATCATGCAGGTTGTGCTTCGCCTCCCAATATAAGATCCATGAATTTACGTGCGGCCATGCCGCTGCTTCCGCTTTTGGGAGAGAGCATGCTTACCGCGCGGTCCGGCAGTGCGGTGTTAAGTTCCAGCCGCCTGACTATACCTTTGCTCAAGGCATCACCGGAGAATTCTTCCGTTATGCCCGCAACTCCCAGACCGATCCCTGCCAGGGAGATCAGCAGTTCATAGCTGGCCAGCTCTATTTCCGGTTCCAGTCTTAATCCCTTTTTTAAGAAAAAGTCTTCAAGGAAACGTCTTGATCCCGCTTCCTTTTCCAGCAGTATTAAGGGAAGAGAGGATATCTCTTTAAGGCTGTAGGTCTTTGAAAAATCTATGGGATAATCTGCAGCAGCCACAAAGGCGGTATGGGTCTTAAAACACATATGGGATTCAAAGCGATCATCTCTTTCATTGGTGGTGGCAAAGGCTATATCCACTGTTCCGCTGCTTAAGTAGTTCATAACGCGTCTGGAGGTACCGTTAAGTATACGGACTTTGACTCCGGGATATAAGCGGTGGTACTGCTTTAGATATTTCAGAAGATAACATTCGGTCAGGGTGTTGCTGGCTCCTATGGTAAGTTCTCCTCGGACCAGCTCCTTGGATTCGTTAAGGCGTTCTTCGCCGGCTTCCAGCATGGAGAGGGCGCCGGATACATATTCGTACAGGGTATGACCGTCTGTAGTAAGCTGCACGCCACGGGGATTGCGGGAAAAAAGCCGCACCCCCAGGGAATCCTCCAGGGTTTTTATTGACTGGCTCACGGCAGACTGACTCAGATACAGCTCTTTGGCTGTGGAAGAGATATTACCCTTATCCGCCACCATTTTAAAGATCTTATAATGTTCTATCTTAGCCTGCATACAGCCCCCTTTTTGTTATAAGATAAACTTATGATAAATATTAAAATATTCTGTTTTACTTATATCTGTTCTTTGATTATAATAAGCAAGGTCGGTTTTTTCAAGTATGAAAAGCGATGCAGCAGAAGTGTAACAATGGGGAATGTATCAGGAGGTAAAAAATGGCAGAAGAACGCAGAGTAGGAACTGTATCAAGGGGTATTCGCTGTCCAATAATCCGTCAGGGTGACGATCTGGCACAGATAGTTACTGATAGCGTGCTCAAGGCGGCAGAATCGGAAGGCTTTAAGCTTCGTGACCGTGACGTTATTTCAATAACGGAATCCGTAGTAGCAAGATCCCAGGGCAATTACTGCAGTGTGAAGGACATAGCAGAGGACGTTAAGAACAAGCTTGGAGGAGAGACCGTCGGTGTGATCTTCCCCATCCTTTCACGTAACCGTTTTGCTATCTGCCTGCGCGGTATCGCAATGGGCGCAAAGAAGATAGTGCTCATGCTTTCCTATCCTTCGGATGAGGTAGGAAACCAGCTTGTCAGCATAGATAAGATAGACGAGGCAGGAGTAAATCCTTACAGCGATGTACTGAGTCTTGATAAGTACCGTGAGCTTTTCGGATACGGAGTTCATGAGTTCACCGGTGTAGATTATGTAGCATATTACAGCGACCTGATAAAGGAAGCCGGCTGTGAAGTAGAGATCATCTTTGCAAATCAGGCAAAGGCGATACTCGATTATACAAAGAATGTCATCAATTGCGATATCCACACCCGCGTAAGGACCAAGAGGATACTCAAGGCTGCAGGTGCGGAGAAAGTAGTTGGCCTTGATGAGATAATGAATGCTCCCATAAACGGAAGCGGATGCAATGAGAAGTATGGCTTGCTGGGTTCAAATAAGGCAACGGAGGATACCGTAAAGCTCTTCCCCAGAGAGTGCAAGGAGCTGGTTCTGGATATCCAGAAACGCATACTGGACAGCTGCGGCAAACATGTTGAAGTCATGGTCTACGGTGACGGTGCATTTAAGGATCCCCAGGGAAAGATCTGGGAGCTTGCAGATCCCGTTGTATCTCCGGCATTCACAGACGGTCTTATCGGAACACCCAACGAGCTTAAGCTTAAGTATCTTGCGGATAATGATTTTGCAAATCTTTCCGGCGAAGAGCTTAAGAAGGCTATATCAGACAGCATAAAGGCAAAGGATGCAAACCTGGTCGGCAAGATGGCAAGCGAGGGAACCACTCCCAGACAGCTTACCGATCTTATCGGATCATTATGTGATCTGACTTCCGGTTCCGGCGATAAGGGAACACCGGTCGTACTGGTACAGGGATATTTTGATAATTATACCAACTGACATTAGGAGGATAAAGTCATGGTAAAAGCAGTAGTAGGAGCCAATTGGGGCGACGAAGGAAAAGGTAAGATAACTGATATGCTGGCACAGGACGCAGATATCATCGTGCGTTTTCAGGGCGGAGCAAATGCCGGACATACCATCAAGAATGAATACGGCAAGTTTGCACTGCATACTCTGCCTTCAGGTGTTTTCTACAGCCACACTACATCGGTAATAGGAAACGGCGTAGCACTCAATGTGCCCAAGTTTTTTGAAGAGATCAATTCCATCACGGAAAGAAACGTTCCCATGCCTAAGATAATGATAAGCGACAGGGCACAGATCGTTATGCCTTATCATATCTTATTTGACCAGTATGAAGAGGAGAGACTGGCAGGTGCCGCTTTCGGTTCCACCAAGTCAGGTATCGCTCCTTTCTATTCGGATAAATTTGCAAAGATCGGTTTCCAGGTAAATGAGCTTTTTGAGGATGAGCAGACACTTAAGGATAAGATCAAGCGTGTCATCGTACAGAAGAACGTCCTGCTCGAGCATCTGTATCATAAGCCGGTCCTTAACGAAAACGAGATCTATGATACCCTTATGGAATACAAAAAGATGGTTGAGCCTTATGTAGGTGATGTGAGCGCATTCCTCTGCAAGGCACTTAAGGAAGGCAAGACAGTACTCCTTGAGGGACAGCTTGGTACACTTAAGGATGCCGATCACGGTATCTATCCCATGGTAACCAGCTCAAATACCATCGCAGCTTACGGTGCCGTAGGAGCAGGTATTCCTCCTTACGAGATCAAGCAGGTCGTTACCGTATGTAAGGCATACTCTTCCGCAGTAGGCGGCGGCGATTTTGTATCCGAGATATTCGGTGATGAGGCAAACGAGCTTCGTAACCGTGGCGGTGACGGCGGAGAATTCGGTGCGACTACCGGCAGGCCCAGACGTGTAGGCTGGTTTGACTGTGTAGCTTCCAGATACGGCTGCAGACTGCAGGGCACTACCGATGTAGCGTTCACGGTTCTCGATGTACTGGGATATTTAGACGAGATCCCTGTATGCGTTGATTACGAGATAGACGGAGAGATAGTATCAGACTTCCCTGTTACACATCTTCTTAACAAGGCTAAGCCCGTATGGAAGACTCTTCCCGGATGGAAATGTGATATCCGCGGGATCCGCAAATATGAGGATCTTCCGGAGAACTGCCGTAAGTATATCGAGTTTGTGGAAGAGCAGATCGGTTATCCCATCACCATGGTTTCAAACGGACCGGCTCGTGAGGATATAATCTACAGGGAGTCGCCCCTTAAGAAATAAGGTGTTTAAGTAAATGCTCTGGATGTTATTGACGCTCTTTTACGGCGTGGTAAAAGGGCTGAGAGAAATAGTTAAAAAGAAGTCATTAGAGAAAAGTACCGTAATGGAGGTACTTTTCTTTTATACTCTCATAGGCTTTGTGATACTTCTGCCGGATGTGGGGGAAGTATCCTTTATCGAACCGCGGCTGTTAATGCTGGTGGCGGTCAAGTCTTTTGTTATCTTCGTTGCCTGGATATGCGGATTTAAGGCTATCCGGGAGATACCGGTCAGCTTATACGGCCTGCTGGATCTGTCAAGAGTCTTGTTCGCGACGCTGCTCGGTGTAGTGTTTATAAAAGAGGATCTGAGGCCTACGCAGATGATAGGCATATTGCTGGTGGCGGCAGGCTTGATGGCACTCCGGTTTGAGGGGCGCTTCAGGGCAAAACGCAGAGCGGACGCGGAACCGGCAGAAACGAAAGAGGCGGCGGAAGAGCAGGCCGCTTCAAAAGCACAGGATACCGGCAGTGAGAAAAAGCCTGTATCACGCATGTGGCTTTTTGTGGTGCTCAGTTTCCTTTCGGCGTTTCTTAACGCCGTAAGCGGCACCATGGATAAGGTCCTTACAAAGGATGTAAGCCCTGCGGACCTGCAGTTCTGGTATATGCTGTTCCTTGTGCTTTTTTATGCTCTGTATATTATCATCAGCCGTATGCACATAGACTGGAAGAAGACGTTAAAGAATCACTGGATCTGGATACTGAGTATATTATTTATCCTTGCAGACAGGGCACTCTTTATGGCAAATCAGATCCCGGAATCCAAGGTGACGGTTATGACCCTTATAAAGCAGTCGGGATGCATCGTGACCATTCTTGGAGGCAGGCTGGTATTTAAAGAAAAGGGAATGCTATACAAACTTTTGTGCGCATCTGTTATAATAGCGGGTATTATGATAGGAGTGCTGTAAGGAAAAGGCGTATCATCCTGAGCGTAATATCAGGCGTGTCATCCTGAGCGGAGCGAAAAAGTGAGGCAGGAAATCTGTGATTTCCGTAGCCGAACTTTCCTACTCGGGGATCTTAAGTATGAGGTGAAGTAATCATGGATATATTAGAATCATTAAACGACAGACAGCGTGAGGCGGCTCTCCATGTGGACGGCCCCCTTCTTATAATTGCGGGCGCGGGCTCGGGAAAGACCAAGACCGTGACCCACAGGATCGCATATCTTATTAAGGAGTGCGGAGTCAATCCCTGGAACATCATGGCCATAACCTTTACCAACAAGGCTGCCGGCGAGATGAGGGAGCGTGTTGACAGGATCGTAGGCGAAGGTGCGGAAGGTGTATGGGTAATGACCTTCCACTCAAGCTGCGTGCGCATACTCCGCAGGCATATCCAGGAGATAGGATATGATAACAGCTTTACAATTTATGATACGGATGATTCAAAGAGCGTGATGAAGGCCGTGTTCAAGAAGCTTCAGTTCGACCCCAAGCAGATAAAGGAAGCTACAGTACTGCGGGAGATATCCAACGCAAAGAACGAGCTGATAGGTCCTAAGGAATATGAGGAGATCAACCAGCATGACTTCGGTAAGAAGCGTTTTGTGGAAGCATACAGGGAGTATCAGGAGACGCTCTTCAGGAATAATGCGCTTGATTTCGATGACCTGATACGTATGACTGTGCATCTCTTCAAGGCATGCCCCGAGGTGCTTAAGTACTATCAGGACCGGTTCCGCTATATCTGCGTGGATGAGTATCAGGATACCAACAATGCCCAGTTTGAGCTGGTGCGCCTGCTGGCAGGTGAACGGAAGAATATCTGTGTTGTGGGTGATGATGATCAGTCCATATACAAATTCCGCGGCGCAAACATAATGAACATCCTAAATTTTGAAAATGTCTTTCGCGGGGCTAAGGTTATCAAGCTGGAACAGAATTACCGCAGTACAAAGACTATACTGGATGCTGCAAATGCAGTGATAAGGAATAACAAAGGCAGGAAGTCAAAAGCACTGTGGACCGACAGACAGTCGGACGAGCCCGTGCATTTTACCCAGTACGGAAGCGGCCGGGAGGAAGCGCAGGAGATAGTATCACAGATCTGCCGCCTTCACTCAAAGGGACAGGCAGACTGGAAGGACTGTGCGATACTGTATCGTACCAACGCACAGTCACGAGAATTTGAAGAGGCCTTTGTTCACGAGAATGTTCCCTACTACATCGTGGGCGGCATCAATTTCTATGCAAGAAAAGAGATAAAGGATGTGCTGGCATACCTTAAGACCATAGATAATGCAAAGGATGACCTGGCAGTGCGCCGAATCATCAACGTACCCCGAAGGGGCATAGGAGCTACGTCGGTTCAGAAGGTTGCTGATTATGCCGAGGTAAACAATATAGATTTCTTCGATGCCTGCAGCCGTGCCCGGGAAATACCGGGTATAGGAAAAGCAGGGGATAAGATAATGGCCTTTGCAAAGATGATACGGTCTTACAGGGCTGCATTGGCTGACTACGGTATCCTGGAGACTGCAAAGAACCTGCTGGATGAGACCGGATATCTTGATGAGATAAGGGATTCTGACGAAGATGATGCACAGGAGCGTATAGAGAACATCGAGGAATTCATCAGCCGTATAGCAGTTTTTGAGGAGGAGAATCCGGAAGGAACACTTTCCCAGTTGCTTGAAGAGGTGGCGCTGGTATCAGATCTGGATAATGCGGATTCTGAAACAAGCCGCGTGCTGCTTATGACCGTGCATTCCGCTAAGGGACTTGAGTTCCCCAGGGTGTGGCTTTGCGGTATGGAGGACGGGGTGTTCCCCGGCTATCTTACCATAAACAGTGACAGCCGTGAGGATATGGAAGAGGAACGGCGTCTGGCTTATGTGGCCATAACCAGGGCAAAGGATGTGCTGTATATCAGCGCGGCCAGAAGCCGTATGACCAGAGGGGAGACGAGCTACAATCCCGTAAGCCGGTTTGTTTCGGAGATACCGGAGGAACTGCTGGAGAGAGAAGGTGAAACCGTAAGCCGCGGCAGATTCTCATTTGACGATGATGATGCACCCAGGCGACGATTCAGGGAGATGCCCTTCGGACATGATGATGACGATGATCTGCCTTTAGGCGGGTTTATCCCTCCTAAGAAAAAGGTGACCGCCCCTGTACCGAGAGCACCACTTACGCATCCCAAAGCACCGACTATCTCAAAGGTTGCGGATCTGAGCTTTCCGGAACCTGAGTATAAGGTGGGAGACCGGGTACGCCACATCAAATACGGCGAAGGAGAGGTCCTGGCCATCGAGAAGGGCCCCAGGGATTACCAGGTGACCGTAATGTTTGACGAAAACGGGCAGAAAGTCATGTATGCCGCTTTTGCCAAATTGCAAAAAATATAACAATTTTTTTGAAAAATTTGTGGATAATCCCTTGTTATTGTGCTATAATGACATGAGTTAAGAAAAAAATGTATTCTACCGGCTGATATGCCGGAATTATAGAAACTATTTAGGAGGAAAAATAATGGCAAGCAAAGTTGAAGACGTTCTGGCAGCTGTAAAGCTTAACGATCTGCTTAACAAGAAGGCAGAGCCCGTCATCGAAGTTAAGGAAAAGAAGTCCACATTAAAGACCGTTCTGATCATTATCGGTCTGGTAGCTGTTGTGGCTGCTATCGCTTATGCGGTTTACAAGTTCATGACTCCTGATTATCTTGATGATTTCGATGATGATTTTGATGATGATTTTGATGATGATTTCTTTGATGATGATGACTTGGTAGTTGACGAGTCCAAGAAGTCTGACGCTGAATAAGTTTTGATTTTATGCAGATGATGTGGAGCAGACCGCTGGTATAGGTGGTCTGCTTTATTTTTGGAGGAATACTTTATTTTGAAAAAAGGACAAACATACGAAGGCTATGTAGAGCGCATGGACTTCCCGAATAAAGGTATAGTACGAGTAGAGACCGAAGAAGGGGTTGAATATGCATCCGTAAAGGACGCCCTGCCCGGGCGGCGTATATCCTTTATGGTGAATAAGAAACGCGGCGGAAAAGCCGAAGGCAGACAGACGGAGGTGCTTGAGTCGGCTGCCTGTGAGGCGGGGGCGGATAAGTGTGAGTACAGCGGTACCTGCGGCGGCTGCCTTTATCAGGGCTTTCCCTATGAAGAGAGCGTTAAGGTCAAGGAGGAGCAGATAAAGCGCCTTCTGGGAAACTATACTGAAGGAGCCGTATATGACGGCGTGATCCCCAGCCCTTCTTATAAGGGATACCGTAATAAGATGGAGTATACCTTCGGTGATGAATATATGGATGGGCCTCTGGCTGTGGGGCTTCATAAGCGCGGAAGTTTTTATGATATCTTAAATGTTCCCGGCTGTGAGATAGCACCCGCAGATTTTGGCGTGATACTTGACTATACTTTGAGTTTCTTTAAGGAGCGGGGGGTGTCCCATTACCACAGGATGAGACATACGGGGATACTTAGACATCTGCTTTTGCGTAAGTCACATGCAAGCGGAGAGATAATGGCAGGACTGGTCACTACATCAGAGCTGGACGCAGCGCTTGCTGAAGAGTGGTGCGAAGGCCTTAAGAAATGTGAGCTTGAGGGAAAATTAGCGTCAGTGCTGCATATCGTAAACGATGAGTTGGCGGATGCGGTTAAATGTAACCGTCTGGTGTTGCTGTACGGCGGTGAGTATATCACTGAGGAGCTGCTGGGCCTTAAGTTCCGTATATCGCCCTTCTCCTTCTTCCAGACCAACAGCGCAGGGGCGGAAAAGCTATATTCCCTGGTGCGTGAGTATCTTATGCAGGAGGGCGTAAAAGGTACGGTATTCGATCTCTACAGCGGCACCGGCACAATATCCCAGATGATAAGCCCGGCAGCAGAAAAGGTTATAGCTGTCGAGATAGTGGAAGAGGCAGTGGAAGCTGCACGTGAGAACGCAAAGCTTAACGGTATATCCAACTGCGAATTCATCGCAGCTGACGTGTTAAAAGCGCTGGATGATATCACTGACAGACCGGACTATACCATCCTGGATCCTCCCCGCGACGGCATTAATCCCAAGGCTCTGAATAAGATTCTTGATTACGGCGTAGACAGTCTGGTATACATTTCCTGCAAGGCCAGCAGCCTGGCACGTGATATGATCGCGATACGCTCCGCAGGCTATGAGATAATCCGCTGGGGCATGGTGGATATGTTCCCGTTTACGGGGAATATTGAGACGGTTTGTTTGCTTTCCAAGGGAGATGTCAAGTCACAGAAATTGCGGGTTGAATTCAGTCTGGAGGATATGGATACAGACGGATTCAAGAAGGGGGCGACCTATAATGCCATACGGGATTGGATTAAAGCTAAGTATGGCTATCGAGTTACTAATCTGAACATCGCTCAGGTCAAGCAGAAGC
>JAFYCS010000036.1 GCA_017539565.1 Lachnospiraceae bacterium | reverse complement strand
TCCTATCTGCAGTCATTTCCCCGGGCTGCTTTGTGTGACTGCATTTCATGTTTTCCTATTTGCAGTCATTTCCCCGGGCTGCTTTGTGTGACTGCAATCCGCATTTTCGGATTTGAGTCACATTCCCTGATTGTCACATTCCACTATGTCATACTTTGTATTTGAGCCTTTCCCAATTCTAGACGAATAGTATTCGGGTTTCAAAATACTTTGGTTTGTGTTATTATTTAGGCAGATTGAGTTCGACCCACTGCTGGAATTAGTGGAGGGCCAAGAACTCTTTTCTATTATATACAATTAAGGAAGGTATAGCGTGAAGGAAGAATATTTAGACGATATCAGGGGATGTATTGAGGAGACATTAGGGAATGTTTTAGATCAGTTTTTATCCACGCATGAGTTTAAGCTTTCTGATGGTACTATTATCCAAGGCCGTCCGATGACTAAGGTTATGAATCCCGAGAAGACGAAACTTCTGATCTGCTATGGCGGACTTCGTGTAGATGGATGCACCTTGATAGTACAGACAGGCGTATCCTGTTGGGAGAACCTTTGTTATTTTGAGTCGCACGAAGCTGCAGTTGATGCCCTGAAAAAAGTGGCTGAAGCTATTAAACAGGAAATTCCCATGTTGGAATTATGAGAATATAGGGTCTGTAAAGATTTTGGTTTCCGGTTAATAATATTCAATTGAGGGCGTGTATGGTTTGGCTCAGAAATGCTGCAAAGGATGATTATTCTCTTGATCTTGATGTTAATCAGGATCAGTATCAATTTGTTGCAAGTTATAAAAACATCCTAGATTATGCATTTTATAAGAAGGATAAGGAACGTACACATGCGTTTATAATCTGTGATGAAGAAGTAGCTGTTGGTGTGATTGAATATAGCGATTTATATGAACTTATGGCTTATAATCTCTGCTATCTGTTTATTGATCGTCGCTATCAAAGAAAAGGCTATGGATTAACAGCAATCCAATTGCTGCTTCAGAAACTCAGACCGGAAAAAAAGTTCAGTAAAGTTTCTGTTACATTGTTCGAGAAAAATTATGCGGCAAGAAAGCTCTATGAAAAGGCCGGATTCACTCCCAACGGTTTTGCTTTTGAAGATGAATACGATATGGAGATGAATATTTAATTCACTATTTATGCATCAAGAGAAAGCATTTAGGATTTCTTGCTTACAATTAGGGAAAGGGGATCATAATACTATGGAATTCCACTATTTGTCTGGAAAATCTAAGGCCAGATATAATGAATTTGCTGAATTCCTTGGACCTGCAATTTCAAAGGGAAGGATTCTTCCCAGCGCAGATAATGATATCAACTATACCATAAGCCTTCAACATCAGAGGATTATAAAAAAG
The DNA here is from genome assembly GCA_017539565.1 of Lachnospiraceae bacterium. GTDB lineage: Bacteria > Bacillota > Clostridia > Lachnospirales > Lachnospiraceae > NK4A136. The sequence continues at coordinate 132,784 of JAFYCS010000036.1, read as the reverse complement.
GGGCTTGATGTTGAATATATACTTGAGCCTTCGAAAAATGCCAGCCAGGAAATACTGGATGTTTTCAACCGCAGTGATGCACACTATGATAATAAGGTCAGTTGCAGGGAATACTATCTGAATCACAGCGTGACAAAGGATGGGCAAACCATATATAAGGACAGACATTGCTACAATCTCTACGAAACATGTTCCGATCTTCGGGTGGGCGAAAATCCTCAGGATTTGGATCATTCATGTCCTAACTGCGGTGCAGTATCACGACTCTCCGAACTTCAGCATGGTTGCCCTCATTGCGGTACCTCTTATATGATGGATGATCTGTACCCCAAGGTGACAGGTTATTATCTTCTGGATTGGCCGGATTCTGAAAGTATGATGAAAAACTGGAAACGCAGTGTTGTGATCGGTATGATTGCAATGACAATTTTGATGTTTGTCTGTGTTCCCATCATTCGGGCTATAAAGAATATACCTTTAGACATAGGTACGCTGATCTTAATACCGGTCGAAGGAGCATTTATGGGAGCTGTTATAGGCGGTTTATATTTCCCGTTATTTTGGGGAATCGGACATCTTATACGCGCGATCGGGTTGTCTGCAACAACAAGCACTTTCGATTCCAGAAGAAAATTCGAGAGAAAAATGAAACATATCAGCCCGGAGTTTTCATGCGACTTTTTTATGGGTAAAGCTGTATCCCTTATCAGAGCAGCCGTATTCAGTGAGGATGAAAAGGATCTGCTTTTTTATACAGGACCGGAGCTGGATCCATATATAAAGGATATTATCGACCTAAATTACGGAGGAGCTTTTTCTTTGGAAAAATTTGCTGAGAAAGAAGGATTTGTGGACGTGACCCTTAGATTCTTTATGCATGTTCTGTATTTGTCGGATGGAAAGGTTAGTTTAAAAAAGCAGCTGTTCAGAGCAGGTTTCAGGAGACGTACCGATATTCCTATCAATTATGGCTTTTCTATGACCAGGATAGAATGTCCGTCATGCGGAGCCAGTTTTAATGCAATACTGAATAAGCACTGTCCTCATTGTGGAAGAGAATATGAAATGATTACAGATGACTGGGTTATGACCCAACTGACTTGCTAGAGGGTTTCAGCCCCCAAAAATACATTAATTATTGCTGATCTCAAGTGCGTCCTCGATAAACGCAAGACACCAGCCTGCATACTCCGTGCTTCCAAGTTTGCTTTCAGCCCAGCGAATCATGTTTTCGGTCAGTTTCTCCATCTGAAAACCTCAACTTCTGCAAATGAGAATTTATCAAATCAACGTTTATTCCAATGGTATACGGATGATATCGACTATCCGTATATTTTCAGCGATATAAGATTTATATCGCTATTGCTACGCATAGTGAATCCTCCATAGATTTTACGGTTACCATTGATGTATTCGAAAGAAATAGAGTGAATTGAAATCTCCCCAACCTGTGAATCAGATTCAGCTGTAATCGTTATCGCCCCAATGATGTTTTCATCAGCAAAGCGATCAAAACCTTTTTGTGTCGAAAGCTGAAGAATCTGATCGTTCCACAAACCGAATTTATCATATCCTGATATGGAAATATCATCCGTTTCATTAATACCGAAATTCTGTATAGCTGTCTGCATTTTTTGCTGTTTTTGCTTGTTAAAAAACATTGCTGCGGAACAGACTATAATGATAGCTGCAGTCAGTATAAAAACAATTATAATTATTCTCTTTTTTGTCATATGATCCATGTTAATGCTTACCGGTCATACACGGATTGAATTTATTACTCGGTACCCGTGCCTATTTCACCACATAATAATAGGTGTATTGTTTTTCAAAACCAAGTTTTCTGTACAGATCTAATGCGATCGGATTATTCTGCATCACCTGAAGATATATATGTGATGCTCCGCATTCCTTAGATTTCAGAATTGCCGCCTTACACAGTTTTCTTCCGAGTCCGATACCGCGAATTTCCGGAGCGACCACAACATTATGCAATAAGCTGTATCCGCTCTCAATTGCCAAAGAAGCAACAGCCGCCACCTTTTCTTCATGCATAACCCTGATATAAACCTGATCGACAGAAACTTTTGCGTGGATTTTTCTGGTCAGCTCCTGTTTCATTTCATCCTCCATTTTTTCAAATGCAAAATATGGTTCAAACCAGCCATCCGGGGCAGTACTGAAATACACACCATCTGATATTTCACGTACATCGAAATCTGTATTTTTATCATTCAGCGCAAGCAGCATAACATCCGTCGGTTTGACCGCCTGATAGCCTCTTTTCTCCAGAAAAGAAATAAAATCCCGGTCTGCATCTGTCAGCTTAAACATGCATGGCAGGTTATGCTCCGCATATACTTTTTCGCAGAAATCTGTCTTCTGCGTCAGTTCAATCGTTGATTCAGCTCTGATATGTACCGAATTGGCCCTTCCGGTGAAGCCCTGCGTAAATCGGAGCTCCCATCCGTCATAGTTTATTTCTTCCAATGCCACAAAACTGTCGGCTGCAATGTTTTCCAAAAATCTTATCTGTTCTTTTTCCATAATTTTTTCCCACTCTCAAATCATTTTCCGGCAGATGATCGTATCCATGCAATGGAAATGTGGAATGCCGCCGCTAAAATCCTCAAAAATCACTTCATCTATACGTTCTGTCTTCCAGTCCGGAAAGAAAGTGAACAGTTCGCCGGACTTCCACATCTTTTCTTCAAGATCCCAGTCAGGCGGAAGTTCCAGAAAAGTTTTTTCTACAAAGACGTTAAAATATACCACACCATTCTTTTGGGTTATTCTGTTTATCTTTTCAAAGAATTCTTTTTTATTCTGTTCAAACAGATACTGAATTGTTCCTGTAGAATAAACGATATCAAATTGTTCCCGGATGTCGAATGTATTAATATCATCTACATATGCATTTATACTTACATTTTTAGCATTTGCAAGCTTTATTGTCTTTCTGATGCCGTTTTCCGTCAGATCAAAAGCTGACACATCATATCCCATCTGCGCCATATAAACCGCATCTTTTCCTTCGCCGCATCCGATATCAAGAACTTTCTTCCCGCTTTCAGGCGGGCATAATTGGATCAGCTCTTCCAAAAAATCACCGGGTTCCAAGCCCCAATAATAATCTTCGGTCGAATACCATTTCTCATAATTTGTTCTTATACTCATATTATCCTCCAGGGGCCCGTTTTCACATAAAAAGCTTTCGTATCGCCGGTATGTACTAATTCAATAATACTCCGCTTCAGCAGTTTATTGCATCCCCTGTAAAAAAAAAAGACGACAACCTGCCGCAGTCATCGTCTTACTTTACTGTTTTATTATTCTCAGATCAGTACATACGGTTTGATCAGATCCTTCGGTTTCTCATCCATCAGTTACAAAACACTTTTACTCTTCATAAAATCTTAAGGATTAGATATCTTTTTTCTTAATATTCTCCCCGCTATAATTCAGGACATGATACAGAAAGACAAAAGAATCCGGAGGCAGAAATGAAAAGGGGACTTGATGTGTTTAAATTAAAGATGATAGCATTAGTGTTTATGATAACGGATCATGTTTATTCTTATCTGAACGGACCTGTCCACGGATATCAGGCAGAGGCATTATGGCCCCAGTGGATCCCGTTACTGACACGCTTTGTTTCACCTTTATTCCTGTATCTGATGATAGAGGGCTTCTATCATACAAGAAGCCGCAGAAAGTATCTGACAAGACTTTTCGTTACCGCCCTGATCATGTGGTGCGGAAACGTGATGATCAACTTTCTCTTCCATAATGTTAATCCTTCTACCGGAAAATACAGCTTTTCCTCTCTTATAAGCGGGCACAATATCTTTCTCACACTGGCAGTCCTGTTCGTCTTTATCCATTGCCTGGAAAATATAAAACAACACGAAAAAACAATATTGAACTGTTTCCTGGCGTTCATTATGGCCGTTTTAAGCATTGTTCTGGAAGGCGGATTTTACCTGCTGCCGGTTACGCTGATCGTATGGCTGTTCCGTAATAAAAAATCCCTGCAATGCGCAGGGATAGCAGTCTGGAGTATTGCTTTATTACTGCATACTCTTATCTCTTTTTACTCAGGAAACACCGGGACCACGCTGTACAGCTATCTGTGCTTTGATAACGAGTGGGCGATGTTTCCTGTCATCTTATTTATACTTTTATACAACGGAGAACGCGGCCGTAATACCGCTTTTTCCAAGTATATGTTCTACATTATCTATCCGGTCCACTTATGGATCCTGATGATCATACGTTATTGTATTACACTGTAAAGATCACCTGTATTTCTGATTCGGATTTTTCAGATAATACTCTCTTTTAGACTCATACATACGCTCATCAGCTATACGCATAGCCTTAAGGATGTCTACATCCCCCTCAACGAAGCATACGCCCACTGCAAAGTATAATCCGTCTGCACTTGAGGACAGCTCTCTTAATCGTTCCAGCCTTGTAGATATCTCGTTTTCTTTCAGGCCTTCGACTATTATCATGAACTCATCTCCGCCCGCACGGTATATCTCATTCATTGCGAAACATCCCGCATCAGTTAATACTTTCTGCACATTACCAGATTTCTCTTCCCTTTTCATCGGGAATACCGCTCTTACGGAAGAAATAAGAATTCACCTGGTCACACCATTCGCGGGCATTCACAAGCTGACGTTCAAAACGCTCCCTGACATTTTCATATATCTCTGCATCAAGCTTATCTTTTAATGAATCCCATGTTGCAGCCATTTCCTTTGCCTCGGCATATCCCTCAAAATGTGTATCATAGATATGCTGGATAACCGTCTTACCGCTGTGGAGCACATGCGTATAAGGAAGATGATGGAAGAAAAGTACCAGTTCATCGGGACATTTCTCAGGATCGTTATACATAGAAGCATTCGGCTCATTATACAGAAGGGCATATCCGGTTCCCTTATCTGTCCTGTCTACACCTATACCCAGATGATCCGCCCTGTGGTAGGTTCCCCATCTGTCATACTCATATCCGTCCACACTGCAGCCGTAATGGGTTGCCGGCGTTACCATCCATCCTATTCCCAAAGGACATGTATACCTTTCATAGACCTCCCTGGAACGGAGAAGGATATCCATTATCGCTTTTACCGCAGCGTCATCCTGTGTTATGGTCATACGCACAAACTCTTCCGCGATCTGCTCCGAAGAAAGCTCCGTCTCAAATGCCAGCCTGCCGAAACCGAAGAGGTTTGCTCCCGCAAGGTAATTCCCGGTCCAGTTAAGATCATTTCCCGTATTTGTAACAGCGGCTATTCCGGAGTATCTGCTGTTAAAGGTTTTTCCGCTGATGATATCCGCTACCGTATCATCATTTTCGGAACAATAGGTCTTAAAGCCCAGTATCTCCTTAAACTCGGGAATAAGATAACATACATCGATCTGCTGTCCGGTATATTCCTGTGCGATCTGTACCTCCAGCATCTGATTAGTCTTTTTAAGGCCTCCCAGCAGCGGAGATATAGGCTCCCTGATCTGGAAATCCATGGGCCCGTTCTTGATCTGAAGGATAACATTGTCATGATAATCCCCGTCCATGGGAATAAAGTTGTCATATCCGGCTCTTGCCCTGTCGGTCTTTTTATCCCTCCAGTCCTGCTTGCAGTTATAAACGAAGCATCTCCAGATGATGATGGCACCGTATTCTTTTACTATATCGGCCAGCATGTTTGCTCCGTCCGCCTGTGTCCTGCCATAGGTAAAAGGTCCGGGACGTCCCTCAGAATCCGCTTTGACCAGAAAACCTTTAAGCGTCGGTATCTTTGCAAATACTTCCGCCATCTTTTCCTTCCACCATCCGATGACCTTTTCATCAAGGGGATCTGCACTGTCCAGCCCGCCTATCTCTATGGTAGACGCATAGTTAAGGCACATATACAAACCTATGCCGTATCCCGCAAATATCTCACCCAGCTGTGCCAGCTTGTCAAAATAGCGGTCGGTTATCATATATGATGCCGCATCCTTAACGTTTACATTATTGATGACCACCGCATTGATCCCTACAGAAGCGATCAGTCTGGCATAATCCTTTGTGCGTTCATCTATGACTATCTCATTATCCACATAGAAGAATGACTTTCCGGAATATCCTCTCTCGATACTCCCGTCCATGTTATCCCAGTGGTTCAGCATACGCAGGGGATTGGAAGGACGTACGGTCTTTTTCACCGCATATACTTTCTCAATGCTTTTTTCGCAGGCTACCGTGCGGAGTATATCAAATACCGCATATAATATTCCTGAAGCACTCTTACCGTCTATGACCAGGCTGTCGGTATTTAATGTTATGCTGTATTCCTCTCTGTCCTGAATATCTGCGCCCTTCGTGACCTTAATATCGGTACCTGCCATACCGAAGGTCACATCCGGAACGATGTCCAGCATAGCTTTTAATCCGTCCTTAAGCTCGCTTACCGCATTCTTAACGATCCTGTCATTTTCCGAAGCCCCGTTCATCACGATCCTGCTTAAGGCGCTGCAGTCCCTGTTGTTCTTTTTGGGTGTGTATCCCACCCATAACTTTGCATAATCCTTCATTTTTTTCCTCCTGTTTTATATGTCTTATATTCGAGCATATGCCGATGTAAGCCTTTACATTCCTCTTGATTTTAGCACATTAACATAGCTTTTGGATACTCCGTGGGACATTTTTTTCGTGCGTGACACCAAAAGAGCTTTATGGTAGAATCTCTACCGATGCTTAAAAGTTACTGTTTTCGGAGGAAATATGAGTATTTTAAACGTAGAACACCTTACACACGGTTTCGGTGACCGCGCTATATTTGAGGATGTATCTTTCCGCCTTTTAAAAGGCGAACACATAGGTCTTATCGGTGCAAACGGAGAAGGCAAATCAACCTTCATGAATATCATAACCGGCAAGCTCATGCCTGATGAGGGAAAGATAGAATGGGCAAAAAATGTAAAGGCAGGCTATCTTGACCAGCATTCCGTACTGGAACAGGGAATGACGATACGTGATGTCCTGGCATCGGCATATGAGCCGCTCTATGAGCTGGAACGCCGCATGAACGAGATCTGCGATAAGATGGGGGATGCTGACGAAGCTGCCCTTGAAGCGTATATGGAGGAACTTGGTACTATACAGGATATCCTCACCAACCGCGACTTCTACATGATCGATGCAAAGATCGAAGAAGTATCCAGAGCCCTGGGCCTGCTGGATCTGGGCCTTGACCGTGATGTAACGGAACTGTCCGGCGGACAGCGCACAAAGATATTACTGGGCAAGCTCCTGCTTGAAAAGCCCGATATCCTGCTTTTGGATGAGCCTACCAATTACCTTGACGAAGACCATATCGCATGGCTTACACGATATCTGCAGGAGTATGAGAATGCCTTCATACTCATCTCCCACGATATCCCTTTCCTTAACAGTGTTGTAAATATCATCTACCATATGGACGGACAGTATCACACACTGGAAAAATATGTAGGTGATTATGATAAGTTCCTGGAAGTTTACGAGATGAAGAAATCCCAGCGAGAGGCAGCATACAACAAACAGCAGCAGGAAATAGCCGAGCTTAAGGATTTCGTTGCCCGCAACAAAGCCCGCGTGGCCACTCGTAATATGGCAATGTCCAGACAGAAAAAACTGGATAATATGGATATCATCGAAAAAGTACAGGAAAAGCCAAAGCCCGAATTTCATTTTAAGCTTGCAAAGACTCCCGGACGCATCCTTTTTGAGACCAGGGATCTGGTGATAGGTTATGACGAGCCTCTGTCCTCTCCTCTCAATCTCGTTATGGAACGCGGAAACAGGATCGTTATGACAGGTGCCAACGGTATCGGAAAATCCACGCTCTTAAAGAGCCTGCTGGGCATAATCCCTCCTCTTGGCGGTACGGTTGAAACAGGTGAGAACCTGGAGATCGGCTACTTCGAACAGGAGATGCCTAATGATATCTCTACCACCTGTATCCAGGAGATATGGAATGAGTTTCCGGGATTCACACAGTACGAGGTACGCTCCGCCCTGGCCAAGTGCGGTCTTACCACCAAGCATATAGAAAGCCTGTGCAAGGTGCTTTCCGGTGGTGAACAGGCCAAGGTCCGTCTCTGCAAACTCATAAACCGTGAATCAAACCTGCTGGTACTCGACGAGCCTACCAATCATCTGGATGCCGACGCAAAGACCGAATTGTGCCGTGCCCTTAACGAATACAAGGGAAGCATACTGATGGTATGCCATGAACCGGAATTCTATAATGAGGTGGCTACCCAGGTATGGGACTGCTCAAAGTGGACCACAAAAAAATAAGCCGTGCTCCTGTTTAGGGAGCAGCGGCTTTTTGCCGGTCTTTCTGCTTTATTCCTATGCTGAGTGCCTTGACCGGGCACTCATTAACACATTTCAGACATCGTATACATTCAAAACTGTTGGCATCCTTAACGGGATCAACTCCCATATCGCATACATTGCTGCACTTCCCGCAGGATACACATCTTGAAGCATCGCATTCCATCCTGATAAGCGATACTTTGTTCAAAGGTCCGTATATCGCTCCCAGAGGGCACAGATATTTACAGAACGGCCTGGCTATGATGATACTTGCCAGGATGATCATCCCCAGTATGCATGCCTTCCATGCAAAGATACTCCCGAACTGTTTAAACAGTCTTGTATTGCTCAGTGCAAGCAGTATTCCCGATACCGTTCCCGAAGGACACAGGTATTTGCAGAAGAAGGGGGTCAGCTTCACACATATGGGAAGGATTATAACCAATACTATAAGAACAGCATATTTAAGCCATCTGAGATATTTATCTCCCTTGAATCTTTTAAGCTTCACCGGAAAAGGGATCTTATTCAGCAGGTCCTGAAGCAGGCCAAAGGGACATAAAAAACCGCATATAAGCCTGCCAAGCAGTGTTCCGAAAAACAGTATAAGGCCGATAACATAATACGGTATCTTAAACCTGAATGATGAAAGTGAATTCTGGAGCGAGCCTATAGGGCAGGCTCCGACCGCTCCCGGACAGGAATAGCAGTTCAATCCGGGAACACAGATGCCTTTCGTTTTGCCGTCATACAGCTTACCGGTAAAAAAGCCTTTGAAATTTGCATTCTGGATCAGTGCCGCAACGGACTGGATCACCAATCTCTTTTTCTTATCCAATCCCCACACACTCCAGACATACTTTTGATGCCTTTGCCAGTACCGGCCCAAACTGCGAATCGCATATACCTATAACGATAAGTGTTATCGCCAGCACCAGCAGAACGGCTGTAGTTATCGTTCTCTTCATGTCGCCTCTTACTCAGACAGATACTTCTTTACTATAGATTCCCATTCATAATAAGATTGTGAGCCTTCAACCGGATTTTTATCAAGAAGGTTTCCGTGCCCGTCAAAAATGAACGTAGCCGGAACATAGCTCTGCTCGTAACTGTACAGATTCTCATCCGCCTTCAGGATGGGATAAGTGATCCCGTACGAATCTACCAGTTCTTTCGCATCTGCATCCATATCAAAAGTAGTATAGGCTCCCAGGATGATAAGCCCCTCATCCTTGTAATTCTCATAGAGAATTTCCAGATCAGGCATCTCGTTTACACAGGGACCGCACCAGGGCTCCCAGAGATTAAGAAGCACCAGCTTTGAACCTTTAATGATATCCTGATCCACCTTCTTACCTGTGATATCAACGGTTTCAAATACAAGATCGCCGGTCTCAAAAACCTCTTCTTCGATGTCTTCTTCAATAACATCTTCGGGATCTTCCGCAGGTTCTTCCTCAGACTTTTTACCGTCCTTCTCTTCTTCCTCTTTCTTATCGTCCTTCTCTTTTTTGTCTTCTTTTTCTTCCTTATCTGATGCCTTTATGTCTTCACTGTATGTTCCCCGTCCTTTTTCATTATCCGAACATGCACTCATAGAAACCATCAGGCATAAAGTCATCAACACAGCTAAACGCTTTTTCATATAAAACCTCCCCGATATTTATTTTTCGTGATCCATTCTCCACTTGATACTGCGCTTGAGATAATCCACATACTCCGGATTCTTGCACATTCCCTTGCCCTCGGAATCAGATATCTTTGCAACATCCTGTCCGTTGCAGGCTGTTGTCTTCATTACGATATTAAGCGGAGGAACATCCGTATCGTTAGACAGATAAGTTCCTATACCGAATGCAACTTTAGCTCTTCCCTGGAAGTGTCTGAATATCTTATCTGCCACTTCAAAATTGAGGGAATCCGAAAACAGGAGCGTCTTGCTCTTAGGATCGAGTCCCAGCTTCTCATAATGAGCTATCATCTTCTCGCCCCACTCAATGGGATCACCCGAATCCTGTCGCACACCCGAAAACAGGGTTGCGTATGTCAGCTGGAAATCCCTTAAGAAGCAGTCTGTAGTGATGGCATCGGTCAGTGCGGTACCGTTCAGCACTCCGTATTCCTTTACCCATGCTTCCAAAGCATACCAGTTGGAATATGCGGGATTGTGTTTGTGATTTCCCTGCCCCACACACATGATCCATTCATGTGCCATGGTACCTACGGGCTTAACGCCGAACTTCTTTGCCAGGTATACATTGGATGTTCCGATAAATGTCGAAGAACACTTCAGATCATTATTAATGTCGGAAAACTTCTGTACAGCCAGCTCCTGCGCTTCTGCAGACAGACGTCTGCGCAGTCCGAATTCGGAGAACACTCCGGCATGCCACTTTCCGTTCCTTAAATTATCGTACTTTTCATCCAGACGCTTCTTAAAGCTCTCTATCAGCTTATCATAATCATAAGCCATATTGAAATACACTTCATTTACGATAGCCAGAGTAGGTATCTCATACATGGAAGTATTAAGCCATGTGCCCCTGGTCTCTATCGCAAGGCCGCACTCGGCATCCGCGGTTATCTCAAAATCCTCGTAACGCGGTCTCCAGAGGCGGAGAAAATCTATATAGGAACCTTTAAACCACTCAATCTTATCCAGATATTCCAGTTCCTCTTCAGTAAATCGCAGATCACAATACGCCCTGATCTGATCCTTTATCTCCTGAAGCATCTCTGCCGTAAATTTCACATCGGTGTTACGGCACTTAAAACTCCATGTAGTCTTATAATCAGGATACTGGTGATAGATAGCCTGACCCATGCTGAATTTGTAAAGATCTGTTTCCAGAAGGCTGTTGATGATAGGATGAAGTTTCATGATATATACCTCTCTTTCTTTTCCATTACTAATATAGTTTATCATTTATGTCAGGGGAAATTCAATAATACCTTCCCCGCTTCTTTCTGTATCTTTCCTGGCATTTCGGACATCTGGTCTTAACATAGTCCCAGGGAAGAGGTTTCCTGCAGTCCAGGCACTCCTTTTCCTGCAGGGCCTGGGTCGCCAGAAATCTGTTAATCTCCGCCGATATCACAGTTTTCTGCATCATTATCGCGTGGGTGGTTTCTTCTTCACCGTATTTTTTACACAGCTGATACTCAAGATCAAGGGCCTCATACATCAGCTCTGCCTCTTTAAGTTCATCGGCATCATTGACAGGATCTATTCCCGCACCTATACGGAAATGCAGCTCCCTGCCTTTTATCAGATCTATCGCAAATTCAAACCAGCGTTCCAGAAGCTGGGGTTTGCTCTCATCATACGGTATGGTTATCAGCTCATATATCATCTGCTTATCCTGAGTGTGCATCTCAAGGAGTTCCGCAAGTTTCTTTTCACGTTCGGATGATGCCTTTTCAAAAGGTACGGAAACCGGTATCTTATCCCACTGGTTTATAAGCTCGGAAACCTTGCCTTCGATACCCAGCAGACTTTCGGGAAATGCTATCCTGGCGCTCTTTATATCCGGCAGACGGTTCTCGACTTTTTTGCGAAGCTGATCCAGCATCATGTTAGTATTGATATCCACGGTATAGAAACCACGATCAAAAACTCCCGCTCTGCCCGCACGCCCCACTATCTGCCTTATCTCAGCCGGCAGCAGATATCTTCTCTCCCTGCCATCAAACTTGGACGTTTCCATCAGCACGACTCGTCTGATAGGGAGGTTGAGTCCCATTCCGATCGCATCCGTTGCTACCAGCACATCCGTTTCCTTCTCCATGAACTTCCGTGCCTCTTCATGACGCACATCATAAGGCAGGGCTCCGTATATCACACTGCATTTATATCCCAGCCTCTGAAGCTGTGCAGCGATGGCATGGACGGATCTTCTTGAAAATACTATGAGCGCATCTCCTTTTTGAACCGTATCGGGGAAATCACAGTAATCCCTGTCGCATTCAAGACTGCTCAGGCGCTTGTGATACTCCACCTCCACATCATCACCGCATTCCTTTATCATGCGCACAAGAAGCTCTTCCGCCTCGGGCGCCGCGCATACATGTACCGTATCCGCAACTATACCAATGATAGCCGCAGTCCACCTTCCGCCACGGAATTCATCAGTCAGCATCTGTGCCTCATCGATAACGGCACAGGTATAGCCCTTCTTAAAATCCAGCACATCTATCGTTGATGCCTGGAAGGAGGCATCTTCGTTCAGTATCTCCTCTTCACCGGTTATAAGGTTACAGGACAGTCCTTTATCCGTAAGCTTTTCGTACTGCTCATATGCCAGCAGTCTTAAGGGGCCCAGATAGATACCGCTTCCGGCTTTTATCAGTTCCTGCATCGCACTGTATGTCTTTCCCGAATTTGTCGGTCCGATGTGCAGAATGAACTTTCTCTTTATCATACGGGCAGCCGGATACAGGTCTATCATATTATCGGGTATATGGTCCAGAACCGCCTCTTTGAGTGCCAGCTCCCTTTGTCTGATACGGTTGAACTTTTTTTCAAGACCGCGGTAATTGGGATTCTCCCTGATCAGCTTAAGGGCTTCCGCTTTTGTCATCAGCGGGCTGTCCTTTTCTGACAGATCATAAATATATTTACTGCATGCTGAAGAGATATCGTTATAATAAGAATAACTGATGTCGCCCTTTCTGCGTTTATGTATATCAGCAGCCAGCGCCTCTTCGAATATCCCGCGTATATACTCTATGAGCGGTGATTCGGGATAGGTATATCCCATCAGTATGACCACATCATAATAAAAGCTGATCCAGCCGCTCTTATCCGGCAGACCGCTTAAGTACTCTTCATAATTATTGATATTAAGCCCTGTGTCACGGTTTTTACGCTTATCATATGGTACTATATAGGAAGTATCGATCACCGATGTACCCAGATAGTCCGAAATGACATTCCGCATAACAGCTTTAAGATCCGCATAATGGCCGGCAACCAGCTCTGTGATATCACTGATGCCAAGCTTTTCAAATGCCCCTTTTGCGTATCCTTCGTTCTCTTTTTTCCTGCGGTAATTGTTTATGACATATTCGGTGAACTCATCATAACCGTCCTCTGCCATACGCCCGATCCACTCACTGTGCAGTTCATAATACTCCACATCAGCCTTCAGCATTTCCCTGATCTGACTGTAGAATATATAAGGCTCATCATTCTCCTTGCGCCTTTTCAGTTCTTCCCTGTATTCGGGAGATTTCCTGAAAGCATCTTTCTTCCTCTTGCTGCCCTTACCGGAAAAGCGTTCACGAAGAATAGCCTCACCAAGGATGCTGCTGCGTCTGTTCGCCCTGCTTTTATATGATCTGAATACCCAGTCAATATATGCCTGTTCCATAAACTCTCCTATCTGATCATTCAGCAGATTATAACATAAAAGCGCTGTCTTGCGCCATCCCATGATCGACGTTATAATATTATCATGTCGCAAACAAATCGATGGAGATCCTATGACCCTGTTTGAGCAGATAAAAAAGCATCCCGGAAGTATCCAACTGAAAAAAGACATTTTCTCCGGTATCGTGGTCGCCCTGGTATCTATTCCCATATCCATGGGCTACGCCCAGATCGCCGGACTGCCTCCGGTTTACGGCTTATACGGCTCACTTCTGCCTATCTTTATCTTTGCACTGCTCACCTCCTCACGCCAGTTTATAGTAGGTGTGGATGCAATGCCTGCTGCCATGGCAGGTTCAATACTGGCCCAAATGGGCATTGCCTCACAGTCAAAGGATGCACTCTGTCTGATACCTGCCTTAGCCTTTCTGGTATCCGTATGGCTGTTCATACTGTTCTTTCTTAAAGCAGGGCGCATTGTCAAATACATCTCCGTTCCCGTTATGGGCGGATTCATCTCCGGTGTCGGTACCACCATAATACTGATGCAGGTTCCCAAACTCTTCGGCGGCACTCCGGGCACCGGCGAGATAACGGTATTGCTGACCAATATCATAGAACAGCGTGAAAACTTCCACCTACTCTCATTTATACTGGGCTTTGGAACCATACTGATCATCCTTATCTGTAAAAAGTTCATTCCAAAGATCCCCATGACTGTTGTGATGATGGCTGCAGGCGCACTGGCACAGTTCTTCTTAAAGCTGGATGACTATGGCGTCAGAGTAATGACAGAAGTTCCTTCAGGACTGCCCTCTCCCATATTACCCGGATTTATATTTGAAAAAGGCAAAGGTATATATCCTTATATCATAGACATCCCCGGTATATCCGGCTTCATTCCTGATCTGCTTATGGGCAGTCTTGGGATCGCTGCCGTGATCATGGCCCAGACCCTTCTGGCTTCCGGGAATTATGCCAGAAAGTATCACGATGATCTTAACAGCAACAGGGAACTGCTATCTTACGGAGCCATGAACCTGGCCGCTGCTTTTACAGGCGCCTGCCCTGTAAACGGAAGCGTATCCCGCAGCGGTATCGCAGATTCCATGGGGACCAGGTCGCAGATCACATCGATCACGGCTGCGTTTACGATGCTCTTAGTACTGCTCTTTGGTACTCCGATGCTGCGCTATCTTCCGGTACCTGTTCTGACGGGCATTGTGATCACTGCACTTATAGGCATACTCGAGATCCCCATGGCCGTAAAGCTTTGGAAAAGCGGAAAGAACGAATGGCTGGTCTTCATGCTGGCCTTTCTGGGTGTGCTGTTTTTCGGTACCTTATACGGTGTGGTCATAGGCGTACTGCTCTCCTTCGGTGAAGTAGCCATGCGTGCCGTAGTACCGCCCACGGCTTTCGTCGGGCGTATCCCGGGTCACGGCAATTTCTATTCGCTAAAGCGCAATACTGAGGCAAGGCCCGTTAAGAACACCGTGATCTATCGCTTCAGCGGAAACCTCTTCTTTGCGAATATAGACCTGTTCTGTGACAGTATAGAAAATGCGATAAAAGAAGATACCCATCAGGTAGTGGTCGATGCCCGGGGTATCGGCAGTATCGATATCACCGCAACAGAGCGTCTTATCCAGCTCTACCGCAGCCTGCGTGAACGCGGCATACTCTTCTATCTTACGGAACATGACGGATCACTTAACGATCAGCTCAGGAAGATGGGCGGTGAAGTACTGATAGAGGAAGGTGCGGTCAGACGTACCATCACCCTGGCACTGCGTGATGCCGGCCTTGAAAAGCCTTATGAGCTGGAAGGTTACGACGCCTCTGCCGACAAAGAGGCTGTAGGCTTTGAGGCAGACGACCGTCTTTCCGAATTTGAGTGGGTATTCGGTGAGGAAGCCGAAGATAAGATGAAGCTGCTGGCTCAGAGTATAGCAGAAAAAATGGCAGCCGAAGTAAACAGTGAAGCCGAAGTACTGAGTGAAGAAGGCCTGCGTACCGACTGGGGTATGATCGGACGATTTGATGAAGATGCATTCTGGGACTATATGGAGATACGCCTTGCAGAACTGGCAGGTGAGGGAAAACTCGACAAGTCCTTTGCCGCAAAGCTTGAACGGCACATAGAAAAGCGGCGTGAGTTCGGCCGCAAAAAACTTGCGGAAATGAACCCCCACGCCGCCATGCTGCTGCATAAACACGGTGAAGTGCTGCGTAATTACTTAAAGCATAATCACCCTAAGGAATACGAGACTTATCTTAAAGTCCATGATCGCCGGGATAAAGACAGATAAGCGTATATAAGCCGGCATCTGTAAGTGTTATGACCGTATCACCGTTCTTCTTAACAGCTGACGCTTTTGCAGCGCTTATCCCTTCCGGTGTCAGTATCGTGATATCATCCGCCACATCACGGAGTGTCAGTGTCAGTTTTTCCACAGGCTTAACCCTGTCCGCCGCTTCATCATAACGGTAATTCAGTATATGTATATAACTGGCGCCGTCCTTATCATAACGCTGTATACCCACATTTTCCGCATCGCAGAGCACCGGTGCGGTATCTTTATACATTTCATCGAAAACCTGCATGAATGCAGGCATATATTCCTCTTTCTTTTCCGAAAGCTCTGTAAACACCGCATTCCCGGTCTTTTCAAGTTCTTCCCGTAATGAGCTTCCTTCGGCTATTCGCCCGGCGACCAGTATATGCCCTCCGCCCTGTGCATACTTAAGCAGTATCTTCTGCTGCTTATCCGTTATGTTATAACAATCCGGGATCACCAGCAGCGGATAGTCTTTAATTAGCTCTATACTGAAGTCATCTTCACGAAGTATACCGTCCGGCATCATTACCGTATCGTACTGGACGTTTTTATCGCTGAGTGCCCGTATCACATCCCAGAACGGAACAGGCTTAAGATCAGGATCCAGCCATTCCGAAGCCGTTGCATCCAGCAGTGAACCGTATGCATCCTGCATACCATTGGCGCCACTGCCTTTATTTGAGTCGCGCCAATAGTAACTGCCATATGAATACAATACCGCGGCTCCCTTAGACGGCGTGCGCGGGAAGCACTCATCATGTTCATAAAGAAAATCCTGTATGCTCTTTGTCAGCCACCGTGGTGCCGTAAAAGCATCTTTAATGGTATTCCCCATCCAGCTGCCGAAAGGAACGGACATATTACAGCCGTATACCGAAGCCTCCAGCAGATAGATACGGTACAGGTCATATCCCCGTCCGTGATCCAGAAGCTCCAGCAGGCGCGGTACTATACCGCCATACGGATTCTCCGCGATCAGCACGGTCTTTCCGCGGGCAAAGCCTGCGCAATACCTGTAATAATACGGTTGTTTAAACAGTGTATGCTCCATCTCGGTTATTACTATGTCCACCTTATTCTCGATGGGATAATAAGCCGGCTGCATGTTATAGAAATTCCCCGATACCAGCAGATCCCTTCCGTATTTTTCTTTAGCATAATCCCTTGCATGATCCGCAAGCTCCGAAAAATAACGGCGTACCTGCCTTAACTGAAATTCCCAGTAATCCCGGTAGAACGGGGCATTTTCAGGATAACTGTATCCCCCCTCCGTCAGATACTTTCCGTAATCAAAGGAATCGGCATCTATCCCATCCCATTCCGCACCAAGCTCTCCTGCGCACTTCTTATCTTTTATGTATGCTGTAAACTGCTTCATGCAGCTTTTGCAGAAGCATCCGCCGGAACTGATGGCTGTCATGGGAAGCTCACATTCATCCAGCTGTATTCCCGGTACTCCGGCATCTATCTGCAGCTCTATGATCTTCTTAAGATACCCGCGCCACACAGGATTATTGCGGCACATCTGATAACACTGCTGCCTGTGGTCTTTTACTTCAACCCACTGTGCGTGTACGGGTGCTCCGAAGCGGTCCCTTATACAGCACTCCTCCCACAGATCACTGACAATACTGCCGTCTTCGTCCCTTATGCCGTCGGGATAATAATCCTTAAGGCTTGTAGGGAAAGCTCCGGCATGTTTATCCATACTGAATTCCCGTAACCCGTACCAGTCTGCATCTGCCGACTCCTCCGCACGGCGGTTCAGCCGTATCAGTCTGCCCTCTTCATCAAAAAGTGCAGGGTATTCCCAACCCTGCACTTCAAAAACTATACCAAAAAGCCTGATATTTCTTTTATTACATTCTGCCACGAACTCACTGTCATTCATGAAGCCATAAACCTGCATCCTGGGATCGACAGGTCCGAACGCCTCATGCTCAAGATAGGGCAGACTTATACTGCCTCCGCCCATTCCGGCCCATACGAGCACCGTAGCGTGATAGTCCTCCAGCTCTTCCATCATCTGCTTGCTTCGCATCGGAAGGCTCGGATGATAACAGTGTTCATTCCTAAACCACCCGTCGAAATAAATACCTCTCTCCATGTTCACACCTCCGTTAACATGATGATATCAATCCGGCGGGTGGTATGCTTATTATTATCCGTTACACTGTATATCAATTTTTGTTAACGCATCATATTAAGAAGCCCGCGTCCGGAAATGCTGTAGAACTTCTTTGTATTAATGTTCCAGTCGACAGCCACATATTCATCACCGTAATACAGCTCGAAGAATATATCGGATGAAGTTATCTCTTCATCCATGGCATTCATAAACCCTCCGATCTCTATCCTGTCGGGAGTTCCCAGCCCGAATTTCTCATTCACCAGATCAAGCGCTGCTTTCTTACCTTCTTCCACGAAAGCTTCCGCTTCTTTTCTGGTATACTCGGTACGGTCTGCATAGTACTTTTTACCGCCGCAGTTCAGCATCAGTATACCGTCTTTATACTTGGGTATCGTGATCTGGTAGAAGGTTGCATTGGGTGCATCACTTTCAGACAGCTCGACATCGTAACCTATCCAGCCCTGATCACCTCCATACCATGAAGAGAAATCGTTACCGGTCACACTGCAGTTCCAGCTGTCATTGATCTCATCACCATAAAACTCCTTAACAAATGCAAATGCCTGTGCCTTTACTGCCGCTTCATCTTCGGGAGTAACATCGAAGAAAATATCATCCATAAACGGGGTTCCCCAGTCTTCCGGCCATTCTTCCGACAATTCTTCGTCTCCTTCTGCCACTGCACCTTCAACCGCCGCTTCTTCTTCCGCAGCCAGCTGTTCCTGTGCATTCTGCTCTATGGTGTGGATATATTTTGCCTCATGATCGATAAGCTGAAGCAGCTGCTCATCAGTCAGCTCGCCTTCAGGCATATTGATCTTATTTAGCTCCTCAACAAAAGCCAGCTCATCGGGATCTATCTCATCCAGCCTCTCCACATGCTTTAAGATATTCTCGGGAAATACACCGTTATTGTAGTATGCATCTTCCAGCTCAAGATATCTGGCATACTCCGAATCCGTCAGATCCCTGACTCTTACCTCCGACGCCGTGTTGTATATATCATTTTCAAGTTCCTTAACATAATCTGCCTGTTCCTCTTCGCTCATATCCTGTATGCGGTTCTTATAGGAAATATATGCCGCGCTGGCCCCTATACTGCCGAAGCCTACCACTCCAAGGATGATCAGCGCCATGATGGCAGTTGAATACCTGAAACGTATGTCTGCATGTCTCCTGCCTTTATTAAGGTCCGCCACAAGAGAATCCACCATCTCGTCAGAAATATTTACATTTGTATATATATCACTGTTAAGATCATCGCGTCTCATATATAACACCTCCTGAATACTCATTATCCATTTCTTTCATTTTCTCCCTTGCACGCTGCAGTCTTTTCTTTACCGCAGCTTCGGTGATCGAGAGCATTTTTGCCACTTCCTTAACGGAATAGCCTTCCACATAATAAAGGATAACAGCACTCTTAAGCTTATAATCCAGATTCCAAATGAAAGCGATGGTTTCCCTGGTATCAAGATCCAGACCGTCCGTGATCATAACGCTGTTCTCCACCTCATCAAGAGGGATATAGCTGTGTCTTTTATGAAAACGCAGGAATTCTTTGCATTTATTCTGGGATACCTTGATAAGCCATAACTTCCTTTGTTCTTCCGACTCAAAGACCGGTCGCTTCTCAATATACTTTATGAACGTCTCCTGCAGGACATCCTTTACGTCCTGCTCGTTTTTCAGTATGAAAAAACATACGCGGTAAAGCATATTGCTGTATTGCCTTACTACCGGCTCTATGTCTTCATTTTTGTTGTTTGCTGCCATATATGCCTCCTTATCCTTTCTTCAGGCGCCTGTATCATTAAGAATGCCCGGGGTGCCCGAAAGGTGACATAATAATCAAAAAAATCTTCGTTATTATATCATAAACCTCTCAGATACCATATTTTTGTTTTTTTTGATATAATCCTGTAACGAATCTTCTCATTTTTACATTAACGGTACAGAAAGGTAAAAATGCCGCCCGGTTAAGGCGGTTGCACAAAGGAGCAGACAACTTGCAGCAGATCGACGAATTATACCAACAATATGCGCGGACTGTTTATAAATACCTGAAGTCCCTGTCTCATGACGAAGATCTGGCCGAAGAGCTCACCCAGGAGACTTTTTATCAGGCTATCCGCAGTATAGAGCGCTTTGACGGCAGCTGCAAAGTATCAACCTGGCTCTGTGCAATTGCCAAAAACCAGTATCTGAGCCACCTGCGCAAAAATCCGCCACATGAAGATATATCGGAGCAGGAGATCCCCGTTGCTTCCGCGGAAAGCAACGCCCTCGGATCCCTTGGCAGGATAGAGCTCCTTAAGCTGCTTCATGATCTTGAAGAACCTTATCGTGAAGTGATCTATCTGAGGGCATTCGGCAGCCTGTCTTTTGCAGAGATCGGCGAGGTACTCGGAAAAACAGAGAACTGGGCAAGAGTAACCTTCTATCGCGGTAAAGAAAAACTGAGAAAGGAAACGGAAGAAAATGAATAAGATCCCCTGTGAAGTAATAAAAGACCTTTTCCCGTCCTACATAGACGGTCTCACATCCGATAAAACACACGACGCTATCGGAGAGCATATCGCATCCTGCAGCGATTGTGCCAAAAGCTTAAAACTCATGCGTGGTGATACTGCGAATGAAATGCTGCCCGGAGAGGATGATAAAAAAGAGATCTCTTTTCTTAAGAAAACGAAGCGGATGCAGAATATAGCATTTTTCAGCAGCCTGGCAGCCGTGGTGCTGTGCGCTCTGGCGGTACTGATCCGTCTCTTCATAGTCGGCACGTCCTATGACGGGGCTTATTATATGATAGATGAGCTGTCTGTCCGGAACGGTATCGTGAACATAAAGGCCGGCACGGCTGACAGCAGCGCAAATGTCATATCCCGCATGAAATTTACGGAGGCTGACGGTGTATTGGCAATAAAGGCAAACCAGGTACCGGTCAGTATCTTCTGCCGCGCAGGGAAAGAATTCAGCTACAGCTTAAAACAGCCCGAAAGCCTTAAGACCATAAAGATCGGAAGTCAGATAATATGGGAAGAAAACTGCAGGATATCACCCCTGGCTTCTGCCGTATACCAGACAAAACACCCTTATGTCGGTGATATGTCCGCAAACGGGAAGACCGCAAGAGCTATCAATGCATATACTCTGCTGGGTGAATACGAAAATGAACTGCAGACATCACAGGAGCCCTATGGCTGGACCCTGCGTCTTAAGAATGATATAGCTCCCGAAAATGAAGTACTGCTTGAAAGCGACATGGAATCCATCGCTTATGTGCTGATCGCCATGACAGGCAATCTGGATCATGTAAGTTACGAATATACCGTAGCAGGCGAAGCTCACTCCCTCACCTTCGATGCCGGCGACGCCACCGCATTCCTTGGACGTGATATCAAAGACTGCAGTGGCAGCGTACGCATCCTGGATGAACTTATCGGAAAAACCGGTCTTTAAACGGCAGTCAGCTTATATATAGCCGCGCCGTGTTTAGGCAGTACCGCACTGACAGTACCATCGCTTATATCCGACCGGGTCTTATTCCAGATATCATAACAGCTGTACTTATCCCCGAAAGGAAGCACTGCACTGACCTCTGTTTCCTCTTCACCCAGATTAAAGAGCGCTATACACAGACCGCCGCTCTCATATGTTGATATCCAGGCACACTTTTCCGTATCATCGTTCTTTATCCGGAACATGGGATGAGCGGAATAAGTGTGCTGTAACACTTCTATCAGCTCCGCATTATTGAGCAGGCTCATGGTGAACTCATCAAAGCCCGTCATGTCCCCGCCTATCATAAGAGGTGAACGCATAATGCACCAGAGTGTTAACATTGTGCGCTGCTCATCCTCGGTAAATTTGGTACGGTTCTTTTTATCATAAACCTGATTGATAGGTCCTATCGGAAGCATATCAGCATCCGGCCAGTAACCGTGGGTCTTTGTAACACCTGAGTGTATACACCATTTTTCCGCACGTTCGAACATATTGTAGAGCAGATCCCAGCGGTCCCAGAAATCATCGGTTATGCGCCACATATTTGCATGCTGCTTAAGATGTTCTGCAGTCTCAAGACGGGCAGGTCCCGGTGAAAGAGAAAGGACTATATCGCGGCCGCAGTTCTTTATGGCTTTTGCTATGGCTTCCACTTCCGCTACGGGATATCCGCGGCAGATATCGTCTACCTTTACAAAGTCCACTCCCCAGGATGCATAAAGCTCAAAAAGGCTGTCATAATATGCCTGTCCGCCTTCCTTCTCGCAATTTACGCCGTACATATCCGTATTCCAGTCACAGATACTGCTCTGTGCAGCGATCTCCCTGGCGGTCATGCTGCTGCCTTTGATGGCCGTATTTTGGTGTACAGCCTGACGCGGTATTCCGCGCATGATATGGATACCGAACTTAAGTCCCAGCGAATGCACATACTCAGCCAACGGTGCAAAGCCCTTGCCGTCTGCGGCAGAAGGGAAACGGTTAACAGCCGGCATAAGGCGTGAATACTCATCCATGCACAGCTCCGTAAAATTATGGTACCAGTGGCTCTCTGCAGTAGGCTCATACCACTGTATGTCCACTACCACATACTCCCATCCGTATTGCTTAAGATTCTCAGCCATGTAATCGGCGTTTGCCCTGACCGTATCCTCGGTTACGGCTGCGCCGTAGCAGTCCCAGCTGTTCCAGCCCATAGGGGGTGTTTTTGCTATCATTAAGATATCTCCTTTCACTCTTTTAACGGCATATACACGTCACACTATGCTATATTCTATTAGGCTGTCCTGTGCATGTCAACATGTCTCAGTACGCGGGCTGCTCATCGTACCACTTTGCCTGGCTCCTGAACATTTCCTCATACACACCCTTCATCTTAAGCAGCTCATTATGGCTGCCCGTCTCCCGTATAGTATGATCATCCAGCACCACTATACGGTCGCAGAATCTGCATGATGATAATCGGTGTGATATATATACGGCTGTCTTGTTTTTTATCAGCTCGTTGAAACGGCTGTATATCTCGTACTCCGCCACAGGATCCAGTGATGCCGTAGGTTCATCAAGTATTACCACCGGAGAATCCCTGTAGACCGCCCTGGCTATAGCCAGCTTCTGTGCCTGCCCGCCTGAAGGTTCCACCCCTTCTTCATCGAATTCCTTGTATAACATGGTGTCACCTTTCTTTTTGAGAGAATCCACCCAGCCGTCAATGCCGCTCAGTCCATATACCGTATCGGGTTTATCTTCCCTGTTTATATTACCAAGCTTTATGTTTTCATCCAGGCTGTATCCGAACAGTTTAAAATCCTGGAACACCACAGAAAGAAGCCTTATGTATTCTTCATAAGAATACTCCCTTATATCTCTTCCGTAGATCTTTATACTTCCTTCCGTCACTTCATATAAGCGGCACAGCAGTTTTACCAGTGTTGACTTTCCGGATCCGTTCCTGCCTACCAGGGATATACTCTCCCCCCTGCCTATCTTCAGATTGATATCCTTTAAGATGTATTCCGACCTTCCCGGATATTTAAAAGATACATGTTCAAATTCTATACCGTCGAAAGCCTCTTCCTCCGGTCTGCCTGAAGCTCCTTCCTGCTCATCTTCAAGCTTCATGTATTCAATGAACGCCCCCATGAAATTACACTTCATGATAAGCTGCTGCAGGTTCGTTATCACCGCTATAAGACAGTCATTCGTAAATACCTCCATTGCCGTGATACACATAACGAATTCAGATACGCTTATCTTCCCCTTAAGCGCCAGTATCCCAAGATATCCGTAGGATATGCCGTAACCCGCTGCAGATGCTATGCTTGCAGCCAGACCGAATCCGAACTGTTTTTTTGCACATTCATTATCCATCTTATTCAGTTCTTTAGCATTCTCCACCGCCTTTTTTTCAACCAGCTCACCGGCATCATACAATCTTAATTCCTTTGCATACTCACGCCCGCTTATCTTTGTATAGATATAGGAATAGAACTTATTGATCGCCGGTGTTTTCTCAAACACCTCCTGAGCGGCATGATTGATCCCGGATGTACATACCGCATTTACAGATACTGCGATAAGTGATAAAAGTAACAACAGGGGGGAGATACGCACCACCAGGAATATCACACCGAAGATCACGCAAAAGCCGGTGCCTATCTTCACAAGGCATTCGCTCATGCCCTTTATGCCTCCCGAATACCACGACATACCCGTCTCTGCCTTCTGCCTTGCAGATAATGCTGCTTCGGTCTCCGTACATTCAAACTTAACCGTCATTGCTTTCTTTGACATAGCCAGTTCCAGTGCACGCGCTATATCGTCTTCCTGAACCTTCCTGTGCTCCTGTATCAGAAGGATCAGGTTTTCCATCACGAAAGTTCCTCCCACCAATACCACGGCAAGTATGACCAGGCGTTCTATATCCCTGCTGCCCGTGAGTTCATCTATGATATATTTCGGAAGCAGCATTGCGATGAACGGAAGCAGTGAGGTTAATATGATGTTTACACATACCCATAACGGATACGAGGGCTTTCTGCCCCGCGCAAAACGATAGAAATAACGGCAGATGTCCGCACTTCTTTTAATACCCGACAGCAATGCTTTCATTTTCACTTTCCTCCTCTTTGTAATACTGTGCCTGCAGATCAAACATATGGGCATACTTTCCCTGCTTTTCCATCAGTTCATGATGTGTACCGTATTCAACCAATTCCCCGTCTTCAAACATCGCTATATGATCGCAGAAACGCGTACTGGATAAACGATGGGATACATATACCGCACTCTTTCCCTGCACGAAGCTGTCAAAGCGCTCATACATTTCACTTTCCGCAAGTGCATCAAGGGCTGCGGTGGGCTCATCCAAAATTACCAGCGGAGCATTTTTATACAGAGCTCTTGCCAGGGCCATCTTCTGCTTTTCCCCTCCGGATAAGATCATGCCGTCATTATGAAGTACTCTGAGCACAGGTGTATCCACACCCTTTGGACAATTCTTCAATCTCTCTCCAAGGCCGGCGCGTTCAAGGCACTGCTCCACCCTCTTTTTGTCCGTCGCTTCTTCACTCTTCATGGAAACATTCTCCGCCAAAGTGAAGGCATAGCATTCCATATCCTGGAATACCGGGGCGATCAGCCTGTAATACTGCCTTGTATCCATATCATTGATATCCTTTCCGTTTAGGAGTATCCTTCCGTCGCAGGGTCTGTAGAGCTTGAGCAGCAGTTTGACAAAAGTTGTCTTCCCTGCTCCGTTAAGTCCTACTACCGCCAGCTTTTCACCAAAGGGCAGTGAGAGACTTAAGTTTCTCAACGCATAAGTATCACATCCCGGATACTTAAAGGAAACATTTTCAAAAGTTATGTCATATCCTTCTGCTTCAGGCAGGTCTTCTGCCTTTTCTTCCTCTTTATCGCAGAACTCGTTTAAGCTGCGGTAATCATTGACCTCGCTGCTGCACTTTCTCATTTTGGCCAGTGTTTTCATAAGTACCATAAATGCTTCAGCCAGGTTATGGACACAGCCTGCATACAGCAGGAAATCACCTATTCCCAGAGTGTTTTTAAGGATAAGGTATACCAGGCCTCCGTATAAAAGCCCTTCCCTTACCAGTTCCAGCAGGTTATTGATCAATCCGCTCCTCCTCCATCCTGCAGATGCTTTCCTGACCTGCTTATTGAGTTTTGCATGAAGCTCTTCCTGTGTTGAGAGCAGCTTACCGGAGATACCCAACAGCCTTATATCCTTACCGAAAGAAAAATCCGATGAAGACTTTTTAAAGTATTCAAGTTTATTCTTCTCAAAGAGTACATCATCATTGGTAAGCTTCTTTTCTTTTTTTGATGCCCGGTCCACCGTAATGTATTCAAGGATGCCGCAGACCAGCACCGCCAGGGCCAGCAGCGGGCTTATCCTGCAGAGCAGCACGACTGCAAGTACGCAGGTAAAGATGTTTGAACAGAAATCAATGGTAAAGCGTATGATACCTTCAATCCCCACATCGACATTTCGTGTGGATGCCCTGGACTTTTCCATAGCATCTATCACTTCACGTTCTTCAAGGTTTTCATAGAACATTCCCATGCTTTTGAGATTGCGTTTCAGCATAAACATCGGTCTTACATAAAAGGCCGCCGGCTCTTTACCGAAGCTCACCGCATTCTGTCCTGTCATGCACAATATGTTCAGTCCCGTCAGTATGATTATCTGCATGACCAGCTCCCTTATAAGCATGCCTTTCTCTATCGATTCCACCAGGTATTTACCCAGAAACAGCCATATAAAACGGCTTAAGGCGCCGCAGAATACTGCCGGAAACAATAGTGCGATAAGATAAGGTTTGTGTTTTGCCACGCCCTTATATACATATATGACGTTACTCAACAGACTGTACTTTACTGCATTGACCTTTTTCATACTCTTCCCTCCGTTATAAGATATCTCTAGTCTATATCCATTACCGCCTGTATCCAATAACGGCATTGGAGAAGAAAATTCGCATATAGGGCGAACGACCTTATCGCGAAAAAAAAGCGTGCCCATCTTAAGATGAACACGCTTAACGTTAAATATGATCTTTTTACAGTATACCGGAATGTATTATTGTTGCTATCCCTTTTACAGCTCTCGCGTCCCAGTCGAATTCATGCTTAAAGCTGGTCTGAAACATTGCAGTCATATCTGCCTTTCTGTCTACAAGAAAGACGCTGGTGCCTGCCCCCTCATGATATATGGTACCTTCGCTGAGCTCCTGTTCCTTATCGTAACTCGCAGAATATACAGGCACCCCGGCACCGTATATTATCGGATCGTCCATGCCGAAGCTCACATTACGCACATCTGCTCCGGTCAGGGGAGTCCATAAAAGTGAAAGTGCTTTTTTTCCGATCACGGAAGTATCTTTGTAAATACCGTCACGCAGTATCATCTCTCCGAATTGCAGCATCTCGCGGCAGGCAGACATCTGCCCTCCTGCAGTTTCGGGTATTCCCTTCCATGTAGGATAAGTTGCCGCCGCCATCATTTCCATGCCGCCGCTTTTACAGCGTTCAACCATAGCAAGGTCTGTCTCGTTTGCCACATTGTACCTTTCAAGCTGCGCCCTTGTTGCATCCTTGCGCCAGTGCGTATCCTTCATACTGCAGGGAATAAAGATCTTTTCTTTGATGTAATCCTCCGCATATATCCCTGATGCCCGGCTTATGATCTCCCCAAGGATAAAATATGTTACTATGGAATATATCCACTTCTCTCCGGGATGGGAATGAAGGCCGGTATCAACCACAGCTTTAAGCCAGGTACCTGCGGGATCCCTTTCATCCATATGCTCCCACCAGCGGCGTTCATCCCGGGGCAGCACTCCTTCCAGTGCGCATATGCCTGAAGTATGGGTAAGCAGATGTGCTATCGTTATCTCTGCGAACTCACCTGTGTTAAATTCAGGTATCCATTCTTTTACCGGCTGATCAAGATACAGCTTTCCTTCTTCCAAAAGTTTGAGGATGGCGACAGCAGTAAACATCTTACCTACCGACTGTATCTCAAACAGGGTATCCGGTTTAAAATATGTATTACCGCACCACTCACAGGCCAGGGTTCCCATCGCCCTGTCCGCAATGATCTTTCCGTTCTTCATGATGCAGTAGCTGCCTGACCATATCCTGCCTTCGCCTATCAGATCTTTGATATACCCGTCCAGATACTCAAGGCGTGACGCATCATAACCTGTTTCTGCAGGCTCTGCCTCACATTCACCGCAGCGGATATCCATATCTTTATCAGAGTTTTGCATATACAAAATATACTCCCGATGTTTTTACCGCCATTGATCCCGGCTTATCAAAATACTCACTGCTGCGGCTGAAATAGCCGCATATCTCGTTTGCCTTATCAAGGCTTACGCCCCGGTTCATAAAATATCCCGTCCCGCCTTCATAAGAATCTTCATGGGTATAAACATAGCGGAAATCGTCATTCATCTGTTTCTTTGAAGTGTCGGAGGGCTCATAGATGATAACCTGATCGCTGATACGTGCCTGTATATCCTTAAAGCCTTCCTGCTTTAAAAGATACGGCAGCTTGGTCGCCATACGGTAATCCCGCTGTCCGTGGGATACTTCATACTCCCACACGGGAATAAAATCCGGCCTCTTAAGACCGTTTTCTTCACGCTCGAGTCCCGAATAAAAACCGGCCTGCTCCACTTCCATATTGGCATCAATAAGGATTATCATGCCGCCAGGTTTTAAAGCCTGCTTCATGATCTTAAGTACACGTCCCGGATCGGGCAGATGGGACATAAGAAATAAAGTCACGACCAGATCATATTTCTTTCCGGGTTTCAGATCATAGATATTTTCTTTGATAAAAGTGCACTTATAAGGCTTATCCGCAAAATACTCTTCCGCTTCTTTAATCTGTTCCCCATCCAGTTCCACACCGGTGTAACTGCTGCCCTTCGGAAGAAGCGGCAGTAACCTGCTTCCCAGAAAACCGTAGCCGCATCCAAGGTCAAGGATATCTGCGGGCTTTTTGAATCTCCATACATCTTTTACCAGGAATTTAAAATAATCCTCATTCCAGAAAAGCCTCTTCCATACTTTTAACAGATCACGCTTGCGGTTCCAGTATACTTCATCATCATACTTTACTTCCGCATTTTCTTCCTTAAGGGGTTCCATGCCCAGCAGAACGCCCGCGCTGACACCGAATATATCTGCCAGCTTGGGGATGTGTGTGATGTCCGGATAGTTTGCTCCCGTCTCCCATTTACTGATAGTCTGAAAAGAAACCTGCATCATATCTGCAAGTTCCTTCTGTGTATATCCTTTTTCTTCCCTTAATTCCTTTATATACAGTTTCATATCAGACTCCGTCATGTCCTGTCAGATACACGGCAGCATACCCTGTACAGACGTTTTTCATGCGAATACCTTTTCATGACTTCTTCATGCATATACTCTATCTCAAAATCCTTAAAAATATACTTTATATCTTCTTCATCAAAGAATCTCTTGATCATCTTCGAATCGGTTTCATACAGGTGGTGTTCGATCTCCCTGCCTTCTCCCGCACCGTGATACACATCATTTACGGAATTAACACGCAGTATCAGATGCCCTCCGGGTATCAGTATCCTTTTTATCTCATTGAGGATTGCAAAAGTATCTTTCTCAGTAAAATAATGCAGGCACAGATCCGCGATGACCACTTCAAAACTGCCGTCTTCAAAAGGCATACCGTCCAGCATATTAAAACACTTTGCCTCTTTCACTTCCGGAAAGTTTTTGATGATATTCTCTATGGCATTCTGCGACTGATCACAGCTGATCACTTCTTTTCCTTTTTCAACAAGATACAAAGTGTCGTTTCCGCCGCCGCAGCCCAGATCCAATACGGGCTTTGCGGATGCCATTATTATATCTTCAAATCTGTCAAGCCAGTCATCGGTTTTGATGGCAGAACGGTCTGCATTTTTATGTATCCCGTTCCAGAACTCATATGCATTTTCCCTGTATTCATTCAGCATATCCGTCTCCCGCCTGTTAATGAAACACGGCTTATTTCTGCCGTTTAAAGATCATCTTTGTGGGATCTTCCTCCCCTGCCTCATAACTCATGGTGTTTCCCTTAACTTCAACAGTCGCAAAATCAAAACTGTCACCGAATCTGAAACTATACTTATTATCACCTAGCTCTTCAAGGGTGAATGTCATTTCTATAGGCTTTTTTAACAGCGCTGCTTCACAGGTATACTTAACCTCTGTCCCGCTGATAACATAGGTTTCGGCGATCCCCATCTCTTCAAGCTCTTTTGAATCTATCTTGTTTCCGTCAGCTTCGATCTCCTCCGTAAGGACCCAGGTGCCTTCTATGCTGCCGCCGTCACCGCAGCCGGAAAGCGCCAATACTCCGGCTGTTATAACTGCAAAAATAAGTTTACCGTTCTTTTTCATAATATTCCTCCCTGTTTATATAAAAGATAACTGCTCATTTTCTATGCTCACGTCAAGTTCCGGCATAGTACTGCCCATAATGCTCCTGAAGCCGTCCCCCATCCATTCCGTTATCTGTTCTTCATCTATGATAAGCGGCATACGGTCATGTATGGGACTCATGGAAGCATTTGCCTGTGTAGTTATGATAGTAAAGTGTTCCATATCCTCATAATTGCGGTAAATACCGGCAAGATAACATACCTGTCGTCCGGGAAGTGTGAATGTTGCCTTCTGTTTCATCCTGTCCCACTCATAGAATCCCGCAGCCGGTATAACACACCTGCGGTACTTAAAGTCCTGCCTGAACATGGGCTTTTCTTCGATAGTCTCTATCCTGGCATTGATAAGCAGCCCTTTTTTACCGGATGCCGGATAGCCCCATTTCATTTTATTCAGTATGCTTTTTCCGTTTCGCAGACTGAGTACGGGCGCTGTATCTGAAGGACGTATATCTCCGGTAATATCTGCTATATCAGCAGAAATATCAAGTATCCCGGGCATTCCCGCATATATATCTATGTTAGTAAAATACCGTCCGCACACTTGAACATTCTCCCTCAATCATCCGCAGATATCATCATCTCAAGACATTTCCACTCCTGTCCCAGGACGTGGAAATATTCATCTTCTTCCGGACACACATCTTTAAAACCTGCACTTTTATAACAATGATATGCTGACGGATTATTCTCGAACACGCCAAGAGTGATCGTCTTTGCCTTCATGATATCGAATGAATACCTGATCGCCAGCTTTAACATCTCTTTTCCGTACCCCTGTCCGCGCTTTGCATCATCCACTATCACAAAACCAAAGCGCAGATCCGTTTTTTCTTCATCCCTGAAACGCATGATCAGATGTCCCACTACTCCGCTCTCATCAAAAGCCGTCATGGTATAGAACCAGTCCGCATCAGCAAAGTCTGCGTAATGTGCATTTATATCTTCCGCAGTGATAGGATAATGATCGTATCTGTCGGCACACCACTGCCGGAATGCATATTCATCTTTTATCCATTTTACTATATTCTTCGCATCACAGTTTTTATACGGTCTCAATCTCAGCATAGATTCTCCTTTATGCTTTCCGCTATAAGTTTTATACCGCCTTTATTCAGCAGCTTGTCCCCCAGAAGCTTTGCATTCTCGCGCATCCTGCCGGAGACAGCTGCTTTTTCCGCTATATGCTTAAGCCGGTCCGCAGTAAAGTCCCCTGCGGACATACACACACCTGCCTTATTTTCCTTCAGCATCTTGGCATTATATCTGCGTTCAAAGACTTTTCCCGGGATAACGATCTGCGGTACGCCGTGGATCAGCCCGTCTGCTATACTGTTCTGACCTCCGTGGTTTATAAAGAGTACCGCTTCATCCAGCATGGTATTAAAATCCCATCTCTTTGCAATATGCAGATTACCCTCTGTCTTTTCCGGAAGATATGTCGTGGCAAAGTACACTTCATATCCCATATCTTTAAACGCTTCTTTTATGACTCCCGCGGTTTTTTCTGCGGATACGGTACCATTTCCCATATAGACTAACACCTTGTTGCGTTCAGCTTCTTTTCTCTGTATATCCTTAAGCACACCGCAGAATATGACCCGGTCATCAAATGGTTCCAGTTCTTCTATGCTAAGGCAGAAACGCATATCCGGAAGTTCAAAGAGCTTAAGTGCCGACCCCGGTTTTTCCATCTTAAACTCCGAAAGCAGCCTGTTAAGTCCTCCGGCCAGTCCGGGATCGTTTGCATAATCATGCTGCGTGGGATAGCTCACCGTTGCGGCCAGCTTTACGCCTTTATGTTTTGCCGCTATTATAGCAGATATATTGAACTCGGAATATACCACATCCGGCTTAAAATCCTCAATAGCCTCACTTATCTGTTCCACGCTCTTTTTCAGATATCTGTAGTCAAGATTTCCCGTAAGGTTAAGCACTTCATCAAAACTGCGGACCGTCTTTCTTTCAGTGATACCAAGCTTCTGCGCCATCGGGAAGGCATGGCGCGCAATAAAAGCCGGCAGTCCCAGCGGCATCGGCACATCAAGGCAGTAATTCCGCACATCTTTTATATCGCGGAAATTTACATCCTTTGCCATACATGTCGCCGTTTCCATTCCGGCTTTTTTCAGCTCCTCTGCCAGTAATACGCATCGTGATACAGGCCCCGCCGTCTCTGCCATCGCTGCCATAGGAACGATCAGTATTCTTACGTTATCTTTCATTTTTTCCAAAATACTATCTGTTTTAATACTTCCTCATCAACTGTAAAAGATGCAGACTTCATCTTAGCCGCATTGCTGCTGACAAGTTCATAAGTCCTCTTAAGTTCTTCCGCAGGTACATCCTGCTCCCCGAATACACTGCCTGTGAAGCTCCTAAACTCCTCAACACTTTCAAAGCCCGACAGATTAAGCAGCTCATCCCTCTCTCCTGCAGGTGCGGCTTCCATAAACGCAGGAAGGAAATAACCTACCGCACGTCCGTGGGGCAATGACAGATCATAAGTCAGCGCATAGCTCAGAGCATGAGGCAGGGATGTACCGCTGCCTGCGATGGACATGCCTGCAAGTGCGGATGCACGCATAAGAATGCCCGCATCCTCCTTAGTCATCTCACGTGCACCGCTTAATACGTCTTTTATCTTTGCCCAGGTCTTAAGACCGGCTGCTGCCGTCATCCTTACATAATCGTCTGCCTTTGCATTGATCACACTTTCATATAAATGCGAAAGTGCATCCATAGCGCTGTTTACTATCAGCGTCTGCGAAGCGCCCTTCAGATATTTCCCGTCTATCAGTGCCAATGTGGGAAACACTTTATGTACCATTGATATCTTTGTTTTCTTATCATGCCGTGTAAGTACCGATACTCCCGTAACTTCGGATCCGGTCCCGCAGGTCGTGGGCACACATACAATCGGAAGTGATGACGCATCTTTTTCCTTATCATACAGATATGCCGGATCCGCTTCCGGGTGCTTAAGTACAAGGGCTATTGCCTTGGCTGCATCCATGGGTGAGCCGCCGCCTATGCCTATCACAAGATCGATCCCTGCAGAAGCATATTTATCTTTTGCAGCAAATACGGTCTCTACGGAAGGGTTCTCTTCCACTTCGGAAAACACGGAATACTCAATCTTCACATCATTAAGCACCTCTGCAACATCATCAAAAGAACCGTTTGCAAAAGCCGAATGTTTTCCCGTAACGATAAGCGCCTTATTACCTAAGGCTGCGATATCCTTTGCATGTGCCTTAACACATTCATCTTCATCATAAACCCTGACCGGCATGTAAAACTTCATCACGTATCTCCTTATTCTGTTTTCATCAGTATCGAAACTATCCACGCAGGATCCGGTGCCGTCATTTCTTCGTTGAGTGCCATCTCCTCCATAATGCCCTGGACCGTTGCCCAGAAACATATTGATAAGAGCTTTGCGTCACCGCTCCTGAATATACCTGCTTCCTGGCCTTTCTTTATCACCCCTGCGGTCTCATCAATGGTCGCAGTGGAAAGCGCGATCTTTCTGGCCTCCTCCGGCATGCCGGCTCTTCTGGCCTGCCCCATCAGCACGAACATATTAAAGACCCAGGGTTCCTTCGCCGAGTATTCGAACAGTCTCTTTAAGAATTCCGTAAAGAATATCTGTGGCGGTATCTCATCCATTTTATTGATCGCCCCCGTAGATGCGGCGCCCATCTTGACCAGTTCCAAAAGCAGCTCTTCCTTGGATTCGAAGTAATGGAACATAAGGCCTGTACTCATGGGGACCGCTTCGGCAATGTCCGATATCTTGGTCTCATAATATCCGCGTTTTACAAACAGTGTGAGGGCTGTCATCAGTATCGCACGGCGTCTTTCCTCTTTCTGTTCTTTTCTGGTCATGATGCACCTCTCAGATATTGATATCCCTGCGCAGATTCTTAAGTATCCGCTGGATAGCAAACTTACCACTGGCTGCTGCTACCGGCAGTCCCCCGGGTGAGTTGGTCCACTGGCCCGCCAGATAGAGATTATCTATTCCCTTAAGCTGTCCTTTAAGCTTGATCTGCTTGCATCCCGGTGTGGTAACAAAGCTCATGTAGCTTCCGTGATATGCATTGCAGTAGCGCTCATAAGTAAGGGGTGTCCATGCATCAAGGAATTCCATATCACCATTAAGCTCGGGGAATGCTTCTGCTATCCTCTTACCCACTTCTGCTGTCAATTCTTCCTTAACCTTTGCATATTCTTCTTTGCTTATGCTCTTCCAGAATTCATAATCCTCATCCGTCTGGGAGATACAGGTCTGGATCACCTGCTTACCGTCCTTTACGCATATGGGATCATAACCGTATGCTTTGACATACATTCTGTTAAAAGTCCTTCTGCCAACACGTATGGGATCGATCTCGATAAATACGGTCTCACCAACGCTGAACTCCGTGCTTACTGCATAAGCCACCTGGAAACCGCTGGTAGCCGGATACTTTGCCGGCTCATCATATGCAGCCTTAAGCTCCTTAGGCATATATTTTCCGGGAAGGAGTCTTCCGAAAAGCACATGTGTATCTACTGTAGGGATCACGTAATCGGCCTTTGCAAAGCTTCCGTCCTCAAACTTAACTCCTGTGGTCTTCTTACCATCGAGCACTATCTCGCTTGCTCCAATATTATAGCATATCACGCCGCCCAGTTCCTTAAATCTTTTTGCCATCCTGAGAGACATCTGAAGTGATGCTCCCATAGGGATGCCTCCGTTTCCGTCAGCCATGGTGGCATAGGATACCAGGAATGAGTATGCCGCATATTCTTTTGGAAGGTAATCACAGATCATCTTCTGAAGAAGGGGAGACTTAAATCTTCTGCTGTATTCCTCAAGGGAGATCTTTCCGAATTCCTTCATCACCTTGGGAAAGTCCTTCATGGAAGCTCCCATCTGTACATAATCCTTTATCCCCCACATCTCCATGGGCTTTCCTGCGGGGAATACACACTGCTTGGAATACTCAACATACTCTATGAACTTCTTTATCTCTTCCTCATCCTCGGGTGATGCTGCGATCAGCTCCTGCTCTGTCTTCTTAAGGTCATTCCAGAGTGTAACACTCTTTCCGTTATAGGTTGAAGTATAGAAAGCATCGATCTTTGCACATTTGATGTCATCTGAAAGGGCACCTGTCTTCTCCCATACTTCATACATTTCCGTGCCCTTCTTAGTACCTGTCAGCCAGTGGATACAGTTATCTATATGATAGCCTTTTCTGTTCCAGCCTATGCACTCTCCTCCGGGGATCGCATTCTTCTCATATATCTCTGCCTCAAAACTGGCCATAAGTGCATATATACCTGCTGTAAGTCCTGCGATACCGCCGCCTATGATCACTACCTTTTCTTTTGCTGCTGCCATTTTTTTATCCTCCGTTTATATTATATTGAATTTGTATTCATTGATTGTGAATTCAATATAACTCGACAAGAGGATCCTGTCAACACTTTTATTGAATTTTAATTCAACAAACTTTTATAAGCTATATCGTTGATGATCATACGGCCCTTTTTCCTTCCCTGAGTGCTTATCCGCATCGATACCACCCTTGAAAAATCAAAACCGGCCGCTTCAAACATCTGCGGGGTAACGGTAACCGTCTGCAGCTGGTGCTTGTATTCATACTTGCCAAAGAAAACATCCTGCTTGTACAGCTGCACTGCCGGTGAATGATATACACATACCGGCGATATCACGGATACCATCTCTCCGGCTGCATCCGTAAGCTCTACGGTATATTCAAACATTGTATGCAGCTCCTGTGTATCTTCTCTCATATCGGCTATGCTGAAGCTTATGCAGCCTTCCGTGATATCCAGGGGAGCAAATGATATATCTACATAAGGCTCCGTGTCATCCTGAAACGCACAGTAAAGGACATGGTCTTCTCCTTCTCCGCCCCTGCCTCTTTCATAAGGGACTATCTTCCACGTAGATATATTGCTGCACCTGATCTTTACTCCGTCGGCAGGATTGGCGATATCCGCCGTATCCTCAAAGGAGCACAGTTCTGTATAATCCGAATCGGTGTAATCTGTTATATATACCGTCTCCGGAAGATATTCCCGGTACGGCGCCATATCTGAGAGAAGTGAAACATAAGTATCGTCATCCTTCAGAACACAGTCTAAGAATGTCCTTATATATGCTTTTGCGATAAGCTTCTGCTGCGCTTCATCAATAAAGTTACAGGTGTTCAGAAATCCGTTCATCGCACCTTCTCCGTCATAACGTCCCCAGAGGCTGTTGAACTGTCCGTGATTTGCTCCCAGGATGTATACTGACGCTTTTCTGTACAGTTTCTGCGTCCCTCCGGTCAGGTGTACATTGTTATACTGCTTTTCTCCCATCATGGTGCTGACATCCTGATCATTGGAACCGTGCAGTAAAAGATAATTCGTATCACTGATCTCCACGGCCTGTTTAGCCGGCATATACTGGTCCACCACGGGTGCAACAGCTATTATCCCGCTGATATTAAAATGATAGTCAAAGCTATAAGTACCGTCTTCGGGATACTTGTCCAGATCATTAAAGAGATATGCCGTCGAAGCCATCTCCCCTCCTCTGGAATGCCCGCCTATAACTATCCTGTCCGGGTCTATAAGCCCGAAGATCCTGCTTCCTTCACGGGCATTCTCTTCAAGCAATGCCTTCATGCTTTCCAGAAGAAGTATGGCACGTTTATCGTTGCCTTCCCCCAGATCGTTTATGATATTTTCATCCACGGATACCACCACGTAACCGTTGGACGCCAGATACTCTCCAAGATATTCGTAGCCAAGATACGAAGGCGTACCCGCATCGTGATTACCGTGTACAAAGAACAATACCGGCAGGCCGGATCCTCCCGCAGGATACCAGATCTTTCCTTTTACGGGAGCCTTCGCAAAATCATACTCACTGAAAAAACTCTTTAGCTTTCCTTCTATATTGCGGTCAAGCACGCTGTCATAACCCGACATATCATAAGTCTGCGTAACGATATCTTCACTCTCATCCGGGCCGTATGTAAGCGAGTTGACTTCCAGGCTGCCGTTCTTTAAATAATCGTCAAAGCCCGCGGCGCTTACGGTCCGGGCGGCGTAGCTTCCCTCAGGCGCCGTGATGGTGCTGTAAAAATCCACGCGGCTTTCGCCGAAACAGTCGTTGCGGAAAAAGTATGCGTAAAGCCCCAGATATGCAACAGACAATGTCATCACCGCATATGCAAACACCTGCTTAATACGTCTGCTTTTTATAAAGCCCCATAAACACCTTCCTGTCAGATCACAGGCCAGTGCCAGAGCCATGCTCATGAGCAGTGCGGCAGGTATATGATTCCCCTGCGTACCAATAAGATTGTTTGCACATACACAGCTTACCGCGACAAAAAAATAAGACTTATCACGTCTTGCACCTCCGAACAGTATCTTAAGCACAAGGCATAATAACTCCGATGCGATCAGTACCAGTATAAGCGACAACGGTGCACTTAACACCGCAGGAAACGGAAGGTATCCTTTTACGATCCAGTAAATAAACCGGGTTGAAAGTAAGGCCAGCGCAGCCATCCCGCCCGCACGGCCTTTTTTCAAAAATTCCCTTTGCGTTTCTGTTTTTCTCCTGATCAGGTCAACAGGTTTAAGTATCAGCCGTTTCGGTTTTCCCGGCTTCTTTTCTTCCGACATTTTTGTTTCTCCGTCAAACCATATATCCGCAGCTCTGTTTTTCGGGCAACTCGATCCCCGATTCGTAATGCGCCCTGAACTCCATATTTATCTCGCGGATCTCTTTCTTACCGTCGATGTAATCCTGATACATCTCGGCAAGGCCTGCCATACATCCGTCACAGGCCCCGCTTATATTTCCTATTGATTCTGCCACTATAGCCTCGCGCTGCTCGCGCGTGGTATCCTTTATAAGATATGAATCCATAACAACCTCTCAGCCTGCATAAACTATGACCGCTACCAGTTCAACAGTCTCTTCACCGTTATTCGCTATTCCGTGTCCTGTACCTGCGGGACAGATCGTAATATCTCCGGCGCTGACGGTCTTTATCTCACCGTTATCATTGTATTCTGCAGTACCTTTTAAGATATAAAAAAGCTCACTGTCATTTTCGTGAATATGAAAGCCTATGCTGCAGCCGCTCTTTAATGTGATCTTTGAAAACAGGCGTCCCTTATCATTAAGCTCTTCAGGCCCTGCGATAAAGCTTGTAAGCTCCACCGTTCCGTTACCGTCTCTCATCTTCTCACGGTACTCAACTTTGCATTCTTCTTTTTTTCTGATCATTGGTTCTTCCTCCTTTTTGTATTCCTATCTTGCTATGGCACTGTATGCCGGGCACTTATGAGGCATCATCGGGCCATACTGGCAGCGCGGGCAGTCAAAGCACTTGGAGTACGGTGCGCCCTCCAGCACTGCTTCACAGAAGGCGGGATCTGCCAGAACCGCACGTCCCAGATCCACCGTATCCGTAAGTCCGTTTTCTATCAGGTACCTGACCTGCTCCGGCGTATTGATGCCGTTTACGCAGGATACAGGTATACGCCCTTTGAAATGCTCATGGAAATGAACACCCAATGAACAGAACTTATTATAATGGCCTTCAACTTCCTTCGCTGAAGGATCCTCCCATTCGATCCCTGTAGATATTTGCAGATAATCACAGCCTGCTTTTACATATTCTTCCGCAACCGATATCGCTGTCGCTATATCCGGCTCTATACCTGTTGTCCTTACGGAAATGATGAAATCCTCTCCGCACTCTTTTCGTACACTGCGTATTATCTCAGCGCAGAAACGGGCACGATTCTCATCACTGCCGCCGTATTCATCCTGTCGGAGATTGGTCTTTTTAGAAACAAACTGATTTATCAGATAGCCATGACAGCCGTGAAGCTGTACGCCGTCATAACCCGCGTTCTTTGCACGTACTGCCGCGCTGACAAAACTCTCCTGCATATCGTGTATCTCATCAATGCTCATTTCTTTTGAGAGTACTTCCGGATCGCGCGTGGGTACCGCACTGGGACCTATCGCCGGACCGCACTGGGGATTGGCAGTTATACCTGTATGATTAAGCTGTATGATCACCACCGCACCATATTCGTGACAGGCAGCCGTTATGGCCTTATGGCCTTCTGTCTGTTCGTCTTCCCAAAGGCCCATATGGTTCTTTGCAAACCTTCCGCCCGGAGTCACCGCCGTAGCTTCAACACAGATCAGACCGCAGCCGTGCTGTGCCCTTTCACGGTAATGCTCTATATGCTTATCCGTCACCTTACCGTCTTCACCCGCATAGTCAAACTTGACCGTCGGTGCCATGGTAAGCCTGTTCTTAACAAGTGTATTATTGATCCTTATCGGGTCATTTGCTGTGATCATACTAACCCCCTCCATTGTGTTTTTTCACCAAACCAGATTCTACCATATTAGCAGAGTGATGTAAAACCTGATGACAAAAGCCCCCCGCCGTTATGCAGGAAGGCT
The DNA here is from genome assembly GCA_017539565.1 of Lachnospiraceae bacterium. Classification (GTDB taxonomy): domain Bacteria; phylum Bacillota; class Clostridia; order Lachnospirales; family Lachnospiraceae; genus NK4A136. Next base: position 93,056 of record JAFYCS010000036.1, on the reverse strand, counting down.
TTCGCATAAGTGAGAAGGATAGGGATATGGCTTTTTATATTCAGGCAATGCCGCCTGTGGCGGCGGTCTGTATGCGGTTCATACGGGCGTAACTTCCGCCAAGGGCTACCAGTTCATCGTGAGTACCTTCTTCGGTGATACGCCCCTCTTCGATAACCAGTATCTTGTCTGCATTGCGTATGGTCGACAATCTGTGGGCTATGGCGATTATGGTATGTTTGCCTGCTATCTGTCCGATGGCTTTCTGTATCTGCTGCTCGGTCTCCACATCTACGGAGGCCGTAGCTTCATCCAGTATGATGATAGGTGAACGGCGCAGTATGGCTCTTGCTATCGCCACTCTCTGCTTCTGTCCGCCGGAAAGCCTGAGTCCTCTCTCTCCTACCTGCGTATCATAACCGTTAGGCATGGCCATGATGGTCTCATGTATGTTGGCTGCTTTTGCCGCTTCCGCTATCTCTTCCGGGGTGGCTTCCGGTACAGCGTATCCGATGTTCTCCGCTATGGTCCCGTTAAAGAGGAAAGTATCCTGCAGTACCGGTGATATATTACGGCGCAGGCTCTCAAGCGTTACATCCGAAATATCATGTCCGTCGATCATTATATGTCCCTCAGTAGGCTCATAGAAACGGGATATAAGCTGGGTAAGTGTAGTCTTGCCCACACCTGTGGGGCCTACCAGTGCCAGCATTTTGCCTGGTTCGCATTTAAAGGAAACATCCTTTAACACGGGCACTTCATCATTGTACGAGAAGCTGACGTTCTTAAATGTTATATCCCCGCTCACATCCTTAAGATCAACGGCATCTTCCTTATCATTTATCTCACAGGGCGTATCCAGTATCATCATCACACGCTCCGCTCCCGCCATAGACTGCTGCATATTCTCAAGCAGATTGGCCATACCGGTCACAGGTCCGTAGAACAGTCCAAGATACAATAAAAATGCCACGATATCTTCCACACGCAGGCCCTCCCTGTATGCCAGATATCCGCCGAATCCCACCACCAGTATCGTCCCCAGGGAAGAGATGAATTCCACCGAAGGATGGAAGATCGCACTTATCTTAAGGGCCTGGAGCATGGCACGTATATGCTCGAAATTACTCTCGTTTACCTTTTCCGATTCGTACTCCTCACGGCCGAAGGACTGTATCTCCTGTATGCCCGAAAGATTATCCTGCAGCTTGCCGTTAAGCTCGCCCATTTTCTTCTGTGATATCCTGAAGAAAGGACGTACCTTCTTTGCAAAGACAACACCGGATATTAGTATCAGGGGAATGGGTGCACAGGTGATCAGTGCAAGTTTGAAATTAATGAACAGGAGCACCGCAAGCACTCCCGTGAAGGTTACCAGATTTGTGATGGTCTCCGGTATCATATGCGCATAGAGAAGCTCAAAATCCCTGGTATCATTGACCACGCGGCTCATCAGATCACCGGTCTGTTTATCGTGGAAAAATCCCAGATGCATGCGCTCCAGTTTGTCATATACTTTGGTACGCATATCCCCGACAAGATACCATGCCGCTTTATGCGCAAGATAATTGCTTAAGAAACGGAACAGTATACGCAGGAGATATAATCCCACCAGGATCGCGGTCAGGATCCCTATACGGTGAAGTCCCTCTTCCGTCACGCCGTCTTCCACTATACCTGTCATTGATGCAAGCACCTTGGGCGCAGTCAGATTGACTGCCGTAAGCAGCAGCGTGGACAGTATGGCCACAATATAAAGTGTTTTGTATCTTATGGCTTCACGGCTAAGCCTCCAGAGCATTTTCATCGACTCTTCCCCCATGAAATATGAACACTGTTATACTATCATCCGGCATGTAGCGTCCGCTTCTTAAAAAATGACAACCCGCATATTATATTTTGACATGGCAGGTACTGTTGATCCTTTAAGGATCCGCTTAATGCCTTTCATCAGAATTGGCAAAGCACTCACAGAATCTTCCTGAAAATCCCGGGGGAGTATCAGCCGCATAAAGGTGTGATGTATCGCCAAACGCAGTGCAGCGCCACTGCACCTCGCCTTTGCGGCGTTCCTCGCTCACTATTGTAGTTACGGATGTAGGCGCACTGATAAAGCCCTGCCAGATTATCATCGGTGATATTCCCAGAAGATGTGCCAGCACCAGTGATGTTAGTCCGAAATGGCAGAAGAACACCAGCGTATCGTTATTGGGCTTTACTGCCCTGTACATACGTCCGTCCCTTTTGTAACCATGCTCCAGCAAAAATCCGTCCAATGCCTCTGTAGTCTTTGCATAATACTCAGGTATCCCTGCTTCAGTGAAAACCGGGTGCTCCGACCAGTGCTTCTCTTCATACATCTTATCAAGTACTGTCCAGTCGGCAGGCATCCAGTCCCAGGGCACGTGATCCTCATCAGGCTTATCCGGTCTGCGAACGGGATAGCTGAATTCACGCAGCCACCACAGCTCCTGCGGTTCTATACCGCTGCCTTCCAGCGCCAGCTGCGCAGTCTGCTTTGCCCTGCCAAGGGGAGAAACAAAATAACCGTCTGCTTTGATAGTTTTCATGCGGGGGGCAAGAAGCTCAGCTTCCCTTACCCCCTGTTCCGTTAAGCCGTCGATCCTGTAATTGGGATCACCGTGGCGTATAAAGATCAGTTTCATATGATTTATTCTCCTTTAATACTTTCAGATTCCCCGGCAGTCAGAGAGATAGCGATAAGCTTATCCGTGTTGTATCTTACCCTGCATTCTCCCGTCACTGTCGCGTGTATCTCTGCTTCCGCCAGTTTTCCGTCTTTCCAGCTCATGTCGATGATGTATCCGCCTTTTGCACGCAGGCCGCTTACCCTGCCGCTGCTCCACTCTGCAGGCAGCGCAGGCAGTAGCTTTATCTCATCGTCTGTACACTGCAACAGTGCTTCCGCGATAGCTGCCGTACCTCCGAAGTTTCCGTCTATCTGGAAGGGCGGATGATTATCGAACATATTGGGATTGGTAGATACGGACAGCAGCTTCTTTAAGTTCTCGTATACCTTTTCATTATCGTGAAGTCTTGCCCACATATTGGCTATCCAGGCGCGGCTCCAGCCTGTATGTCCGCCGCCGTGGGACAGGCGTCTTTCAAGGGTAGCCCTTGCTGCCTGTGCCAGTTCCGGCGTTTTCCGTGGCGTTATCAGCTGCGCCGGATGCAGCGCAAAAAGCTGCGATATATGACGGTGTCCTATCTCCACCTCATCATAGTCTACTGCCCATTCTTTGATCTGTCCGTACTTGCCTACTTCGGGTTTAGGAAGGCGCTCACGCATTTCCTTAAGCCTGGCTGCCAGCTCATGATCGGTGTCAAGTATCCCGCTGCAGTCTATGAATGCAGTGAAAAGGCAGTCAAGTATCTGTGAATCCATCGAAGGTCCCATGCACATCCGTCCTTCGGCACCTTCAGCTGTGCGGTATGTATTCTCCGGTGATACGGAAGGACCTGTTATCAGTCTTCCCTGCCCATCCTCCGTCAGGTATCCGGTAAAGAATTCCGCAGCGCCTTTTATCAGATGATACTTTTCCTTCAGGAATTCCTTATCAAGGCTGTACAGATAATGCTCATATACATGCAAAGCCAGCCAGGCCCCGCTCATGGGCCATATCGTTGCGGGTATCCATTTATCCTGAGGTGCACAGTCTCCCCAGATATCGGTATTGTGATGGCATACATACCCCTTATCGATACCGTACATTTCTTTTGCTGCCGTATGCCCGTTCACAGCCACACGCTCCAGCAGGTCAAAGAGCGGTTCATGACACTCAGCCAGATTACAGCTCTCTGCAGGCCAGTAGTTCATCTCGGTATTGATGTTAACGGTAAACTTACTGCCCCATGCCGGCCACATCCTGTCATTCCATATACCCTGCAGGTTAAGGGGCTGTGTTCCGGGCCTGCTGCCGCTTATCATCAGATAACGTCCGAAGTTGAAATAAAGCTCCATCAGTTTGTTATCCGGATGCTCCTCTATCTTTTTAAGCCTCTCATCAGTAGGCAGGTCAATGTTACCCTCACTGTTGTCGTTAAGATCAAGATCCACGCGTCCGTATAACGCCCTGTAATCCTTCACATGTGCCGATCTTAATTCTTTATAAGTCTTTGACAGGGCTGCCTCTGCCGTCTTCACAGCCCGTTCTTTATAATCCCCGGCATAAAAGCTGGTACATGCTCCCAGCACGATCATTGCCTCATCCGCATTTTCTATCCGTATACTGTTGCCCACGCAGCGCCTGCTGCCTCCGGTGCATACCGCATTGACTGCAGCCGCAAAGAATATGCCGTCCGCAGAACCGGTACCGCCGGTATAAACTATCTTCCCTTTTTCATCCGGCCTGCAGTCATCAAAATAATCATCACGTCCGCCTATGCATACCGAACATGAAAGTTTCCCGGGTACCGTCGCTTTCAGATATATTACCATCACATCATCTGCAGCCGATACAAACACTTCCCGCCTGTACCCGACTTCGCGGTATGTATACTCTGTAACCGCCACGGCCTCGTCGATATCCAGCATTCTTCTGTAATGCACGATCTCTTCAAAGTGATGATCAAAATAAATATCCAGATCGCCCAGAGGCATATAATGCCTGCTGTTTTCCGGAGTCCCTGCCATTGTTTCCATGGCAAGCCGCTCCGCCTCATCAGTCTTTCCGGCTGTAAGCAGTTCACGGACCTTTATAAGACCTTCGCGTGCATCCGGATTGATACGATGCCTCAGCCCGCCGGACCATACCGAATCCTCATTGAGTCCTATGTGTTCTTTTTCCGTCGTACCGTATACCATACCTCCTATACGGCCGTTACCTACAGGCAGGGCTTCATCAAAACACGCTGCCGGCTTTTTGTACCACAGTACGCTGTCAATCATATCTTCACCATTCTCCATATACAATATGATCAGCTTAGCTCCCCGGGTATCCCCGGAGTGCAAGCTGATCACAACTTAAGTTACAATGTTTTATTCTGCGTCAAGAGTTCCTTTCCAGCCTGCGATCCAGCTGCCCGGTGCCTGCTGCTTAACGATCTTGAACTTGAAGGTTACTGTACCGCCGTAGTTTCCTATACCTCTTACAACTACCTTTGCGGTGCCGGGTTCGATATTGCTGCTGTAACCTAAAATCTCGAATCCGTCTGCCGGAACAGCTCCGCCGTTTATCTGTATATCTTCGTTCGTAAGCTTTATCTCATCGCCGGTATAACCCTGATCCTTGATATAAGCTTTTGCATTTGATATGTCATTCTGGGTGATCTTGAATCTTACTCTTATATTGCCTCTGTAATTGCCCTTACCGCGCAGCGCTATGCTGAGAGCTGTTCCCGCAGGTATTATATCTTCGGGCTTAACGGCATCCCAGGCTTCGCGGCGTACTTTCGCACCCTTGTACATTACATCAACAGCTTCATCATATACATAATCACTGCCCTTCTCATAATCCGTACCGGCTACCAGCTTCTTGCCGTTAGTATCGGTAAGTACGGGCTTAACTTTATAATTTCCGGGTTTGCTGCTGTAGGGCTTATCCGGTGCAAAGCCTTCAACAGAAGCAAGGGTCTGCCTGAGTATGGTGAACTCGTATTTGGAAGACTTTCCTTTGAAGCTTCCCTTTGCTTCGATAACAAAGTAAGGTTTTGCAGTTGCCCCGTCCTTAGGAACTTTCTTATTATTGTAATACTTAACGGTGTAATCAACACCTTCGGTAAGCTTGTATTCGCTGCCTCCTATCATTATGGAAACCTGCATATCATCAAGCTTAACGCCGCCCTTCTGGTACAGGTTAAAGTCTTTACTGTAATTTACCTTAAGCTGATTGGTCGCAAAGCTTATCTTATTTATCTTAAAGCTCTTGCTGATACTGCCCTTGTATCCGCCGCTCTCAAGACCTGTGATAACAACCTTTGCCGTACCGGCTTTAACATTGTTCTTATATGATACAGAATAATGTGTACCTTCTACCAGCTTTGCTCCGCCCTTCTTAAGGGTTACCACGGGAACGGGAAGCTTAGCCTCTCCGTCATACGAGTAAGCCGCTATATCCTGAACCTTTGCCGCTTTTGAGATCTTTACAAGCTTCTCAGCAGGCGGGATATTCTTCTTGGACGCCGTTACCACAAAGTCATGCTCAAGGCTGTCACAGTAATTGTTGATACCATTGATGGTGATCCTGTAGGTTCCTTCTTTTATGATGGTCTCTTCACAGCTTACGGTATAGTCCACATCTTTCTTAAGTTTTCTTCCTCCGACAGTTACCGTGACATCCGGAGTGATGGCGGCACCGTTGGCTACCGCACCTGCTTTTCCTATCTGCGCGTATGATACGCTTGCCTTGTTGATAGTAAAATATCTGGTAAGCTCTCCGGTATAATTGCCCTTGAACTTAAAGAGAGCTGCTGCAGATGTGGATGCATTGACATTATTGCTGTATGCTATCTTATAGTTCTTGCTGCTTATAAGTTTGTTGTGATCATATACCCTGAAGCTGTCAGGCTTCTGTGCCTTTCCGTTATATACGAGCTCGGGGATCGAAGCTGCTGCCACCCAGAAGCCGTCCGGTACGTCAGCGGGAGATTTCCACTGGGCCTGATCCTCTTTAATGATGTCTCCCCATCCTTCTTCGGCATACTCGATATGAATCATATTGTAATCACTGTAGATCATGGATCCGGATACAGTCTTCTTCATGGCTACCATCCTGATCGTAGTATTCTCGGATATAGTGAAGGGCCTTGTATACCTGGTGAAAAGCTCAGGGTTATCATCATAGAACGCCTGATATTTCTTCTGCTCCTCAGGACTGTTGGTTATATTGCCGTTACTGTCAAAATGGATATCTCCGAATGTCAGATAGTATATAGCCGCATCGGGAGTATTGGTATGCAGTCTTACTGTATCCTTCTTTCCTATAGGGCTCTTAAAATCAGCGACCTGGGGCATCTCTACTATCTGTACACCGTCTACGGTGATCTTCTTGCTGTCTTTTGCCTTATTAAAATTATCATTGGCGGTAACGGTGATGGTGGTGCTGCCCTTTGCATATGCAACTATCTCATATGATGAATGCTGCTTATTGGGTGCTTCAACCTTTACGATCTTTTCATCATCAACTTTTATTGAAAAAGTCTTATCATCGGCGTTATCGGGAAGGACAACTATTGTCAGATCCTGTTCCTCATCGGGTTTCATCAGATCATTGTCAAATGACATTTTGATCGACTTAACATGAATGATGATACGTACGGGATAGGTAAATTCAAACTTGGTCCCTGCCAGGGTGTATGCCTTACTGATGGTACCCTCGGTACCTTCCTCAGCCGTAGCCGTCAGCTTGTTGTTGGTGATCTTACCGAAGTCCTTGGTAATCGTCCAGTCAACATTAGGAAGGATGACCGGCAGCTTTTCATCTGCCGGCAGATGCTCGGTACTTACTACATTCCCGGTGAAAGTCGGCAGCTCCTTTGCCACTCCCTTATCCACTTTTATCTGGGTCTTATTTTTAAGAGAAGGCACCACATCCTTAGTTTTGATAAACTTAAGAAGCATATCCATAGTAACGGTCACATCTTCGACACGTTCTGCCCTGTCAGCCAGATTGGTAACGGCATTGGTCAGCTCCAGTGCCCAGTAATGCTTTCCGTTAAACTTTACATGTCCGACTGCCATATACTGATAGCCTGTGGATGTAAGGAAATTATCAGAAACACTGAGGAACTTTTCAAACGCCTCGGCAGCACTGTTACCTTCACGTATGAGCACCTCTTTTTTTGCCCTGTCCTTCGCATTTACATTGCTGTCAAAAATTGTACTGAAATCCCTTCCGTCGGGACGTGTGTTTGAATAATAGACAGCAGCTTCCGCAGCACGCTGGCAGGCCTTTTCCTCAAGGCCGTTATCATAGGTATAAGCTACGAGTCCTTTGCTCTTACGGAGATTATTGATCGATACGCCGAGCTTCCTGCTTTCCTTCTGATCATAGTACATCTTAAAGCTCAGAGCACAGAAGCTGTCTGCATCAACATCCTCTTCCTCCTCTACCGGCACATCGTCACTTACAAGTGCATCTTCATAGTATCCGTCACCTTCAGACTCCTCTTCTTTCTCTTCGGGTGCGGTCACTTCATCTCCGGAAACAGCTTTGTCTTCCGATACGTTAACTTCATCCTCAGACACAGCGGCATCTTCCGATACTGTTTCATCCTCCGGTGCTTCTGCCTCATCTCCGGAAACAGCCTTATCCTCAGAGATCACGATCTCATCAGCGGACACATCATCTCCCTCACTGATCACTGTTTCCACATCTGCCGCATAAACTGCCATCTGTGGTGTAAACTCACCGCAGCAGAGCGTCAGGATCAGGATCCAGCTCATCAGCCTCCTTAAACTTTTCATTTCTTTTCCTCCTTGTAAAATGTTTAGTTTATTTCAACGCGCGGATCAGACACGTGTTGTACGTTTTTTATCAGTTATCTATCAGATCAAATAAGGAGATCTGATTTGAACTTGTCATATTTCCGAGTATTCCCAGACTGTCCAGCGTCTCCATAACGGTCTGGCTGGTCTTGGTCCTCTGCATGAAGTCATCCTTTGAAAGGAATTCCCCTCTTGCAGCTGCATCCTCTATCAGCTCGGCGTTCTTATCGCCAAGGCCTGAAATGGATGTGAAGGAAGGCATTATCTTTCCGTCCACTATCTGGAAATATGACGCCTTAGCCTTATACAGATCTATGGTAGTGAATTCAAAGCCGCGGGCATACATCTCCTGAACTATACGCATATCGTCGTAGGTTTCCTTCTCCTTCGGAGATGCAGTCTTATCATTAAGCTTTGACTTGATGATAGCCATATGCTCCTCAAGCCTTGCCTTTCCAAGACACATCAGCTCGTAATCAAATGCCGATGCCCTGATGGAGAAGTATGCACAGTAATATGCCAGCGGGTAGTTTATCTTACAGTATGCTATACGCCATGCCATCATAACATAAGCAGCAGCATGCGCCTTGGGGAACATGTATTGGATCTTCGCACAGGACTGGATGTACCACTCCGGCACATCATGGGCACGCATGTCTTCCGTCCATTTAGCCCACTTCTCATCCACCTTATGCTTTGCCACCGTTCCCTTACGCACGGCTTCCATTATGTTAAAGGATTCCTCACTCTCAAGCCCCATCTGTATCAGGTAGGTCATGATATCATCACGGGTACACACCGCGGTGGATATGGTTGCCACACCGCTAAGGATCAGATCCTTGGCATTGCCCAGCCATACGTCCGTACCGTGGGAAAGTCCCGATATACGCACCAGATCGGCGAAGCTCTTGGGCTGTGCATCTATAAGCATCTGCATGGCGAAGTCCGTACCGAACTCCGGTATTCCCAAGGCTCCCAGCTGTGTACCGCCTATATCATCGGGCGTGATCCCCAGCGCCGATGTATTCTGGAAAAGACTCATAACGCCCTTATCATCCAGAGGTATCGTAAGCGGGTCGATTCCGGTGATATCCTGCAGCATCCTTATCATGGTAGGATCATCGTGTCCAAGTATATCAAGCTTTAAAAGGTTGTGGTCTATTGAGTGGTAATCAAAGTGCGTGGTCACGGTATCCGTTTCCAGATCGTTGGCCGGATGCTGGGTGGGGGTAAAGGAATTGATATCCTCTCCCACAGGCAGTACCACTATACCGCCGGGATGCTGGCCTGTTGTGCGCCTGATGCCCACGATATTGGGTACCATACGCTCCACTTCCACGTCACGCTTGTTTATACCGTTCTCACGGAAGTAATTCTTGATATAGCCGAAAGCCGTCTTATCCGCCACGGTTCCTATGGTCCCGGCACGGTATGTCTGTCCGGCACCGAAGATAACCTCGGTATATTTATGAGCCTTTGACTGGTACTCACCGGAAAAGTTAAGGTCTATATCAGGTTCCTTGTTTCCCTTGAATCCCAGGAAGGTCTCAAAAGGTATATCGAATCCGTCCTTCTTAAGCTCTGCTCCGCAGTTGGGGCATTTCTTTGAAGGCATATCGCAGCCCGCCGTGCCGGCATATGCCTTTACCTCAGGCGAATCAAAATCACTGTAATGGCATTCCGGGCAGTAGTAATGGGGTGACAGCGGATTAACCTCCGTGATCCCCGCCATCGTGGCCACAAATGAAGAACCTACCGATCCACGGGAACCTACCAGATATCCGTCCTCAACAGACTTCCACACCAGCTTCTGCGCTATGATATACATTACGGCAAAGCCATTACTTATAATGGAGTTCAGCTCTCTCTCAAGCCGCGCCTCAACTATCTGCGGCAGCGGATCGCCGTACATGGAATGCGCCTTATCATAACAGATCTTACGCAGCATCTTATCGGAATCGGCTATAACAGGCGGACACTTATCCGGGCGCACAGGACTGATGTGATCGCACATATCCGCTATCAGATTGGTATTGGTGATGACCACTTCCTCCGCCTTGTCAAAGCCCAAATAGGAGAACTCCGAAAGCATCTCCTCCGTAGTACGCAGATACAGGCTCTTCACATCATTACGTGCTCTGTCTACACGCTTACCCGCAAGGATTATCGTTCTGTATATGTAATCTTCCGGCTCTATATAATGCACATCCCCGGTGGCGCATACGGGTTTGTTATACATCTCTCCCAGCTTCACTATACGCTTATTGACCGCGATCAGGTCATCCACGGTCTGCAGCGTGGGGAGCTTTGAATTCTCCAGAAGAAATTCATTGTTGCCTATGGGCTGTATCTCGAGATAATCATAGAACTCAACTATCTCGGCTATCTCTTCATCGGTCCTGCCGTTTATGATAGCCTGATAAAGCTCACCGTTGGAGCAGCCGCTGCCCACTATAAGTCCTTCCCTGTATTTGATCAGTTCGGATCTGGGGATACGTGGATAAGGCCAGCGCGCGTTACGTCCGAAGTATTTAAGGTTTGAGAGACTTACCAGCTTATACAGGTTACGCCTGCCCACTTCGTTCTTGGCTATGATGACCGCATGATCGGGATGCAGATCTGCTATCTTATCTTCGGTAAGCTGCCCTGTGGCATTAAGCTGCGTTAAGTTCTCTATCTTACGCTCCCTCAGCATATCAAGGAATTTAAGGAAGATGTGTGCAGTTGCCTCAGCATCATCCACGGCTCTGTGGTGATGGAACGCAGGTATGTTCAGCTCCTTAGCCAGATGATCCAGGGTATATTTACCCATACGGTGCATCAAAAGTCTTGCAAGGTCTATGGTATCGGTATGGGTAAAATCATAGGTAAGTCCCAGTTCGTTTGAGAAATGCCTGATGAAGGAAGTATCAAATCCCGCATTATGCGCAACCAATACACAGCCTTCGCAAAACTCAAGAAACCTGGGCAGTATCACTTCCACACCGGGAGCATCCTTTACCATACTGTCGGTAATACTCGTAAGTTTCTCTATCTCAAGAGGTATAGGCACTCCGGGATTGATGAATTCCGAAAAACGGTCCGTTATCTTCCCGCCTTCAACCTTTACCGCACCTATCTCTATTATGCGGCTGTGGCCGGGAACGAAGCCGGTAGTCTCAAGGTCAAATACAACGTATGATGCATCCAGGCTCTGGCCTTTATCATTTACAACTATCTGCTTTAAGTCGTCTACCATATAGGCTTCTATACCGTAGAGTATCTTAAAACTGTCATTCTTATCCAGGGCATGGCTGGCAAAGGTAAAGCCCTGCACATTGCCGTGATCGGTAATGGCAATGGACGTATGTCCGAAATGCTTGGCCACCTTTATTATGTCTGCCGCATCTCCGCAGGCATCCATATCACTCATCTTCGTATGACAGTGGAGCTCAACCCTCTTACGTGCCGCGAAGTCTTCACGCTTGCTGCGGAAATCAGGTATCTTTTTGATACCTATGATATTGATCAGTTCAAGCTCACGGTCGAAATCGTCATACTTGGGCATACCCTTCACTTTGATAAAGGCTCCCTTTTTAAGCGCAGAACGCATCTCCTCAGCCAGCTCAGGCGTTAAGAATATCTTAAGCCTTATAGAATCACTGAAGTCGGTAATGGTATATTTGAAAATGAAATTGCCGGTCTTTTTCAGGCAGACCTCATCAAAGGCCGTTACCTGGCCTCTTAATACAACTGCTCCTATCTCCTCTTCTACGGATGAGATATCATCGGCCTCGCCTTCAAAATTCCTTCCGTATATCAGATCCGGATCATCACTCATCTTAAGCTTCTTGACCGTTCCGGCGAAATTTCCGCCTCCGTCTTTGTCTTTCTTTGAATACTTCGATCCGCTCTTTGAGGGCTTACCGGCACCGGCTGTAGGGATCCTTTCCTTATTCTCCTTAAGGGCTACCGCCGTCTTCTCAGGCTTATCTGCCGGGGCTGCAGCCTGAACCGGCTCACCCTGCCCGGCTGTATCCACAGCCGCACCGCCCAGGATCTCCTCCGTCACACCGGATGCTGCAGACTCTCTTACGCTCATACGCTCAATGGTTTCCTGCATGATGCTCTCCACCATATGACGGCTGCGCATCTCACTCTCCTCACGGTAACGGCTTTCCTTCTTCTCCGTATAAACTATCGCCGTACTTAAGTTTAAATGGAATCTGTCCTGGAATATCTTATCGCAGAATTCGATGATACCGGTTTCCTTCTGCCTGGCCACAAAGCTCTCGGGTATGGACAGGATAAGCCTGCCATCCTCCACCTTATGATCAATGCCCCTTAAAACGGTATACATCACCCTGTCCCTTAAAACAGCTTCGCTTAAGAGACAGTCAAAATAATTCTCCACCACATAGGCGGCATCATACTGTTCATTCAAATGATAATCTTCGATTATGCGCGTGCTGAGCCCCTTAGCAGAAAAGAACGCACTGTCCAGCTCTTTTTCAAGAGCAAAGATGTGGTCTTTTGTGATAAGCCTGTCATAAGATATATATACTCTTGCCAGCAGCTGATCCTGCTTTATCGACACGCGCTCGACTGTGACGTCCTCAAAAAGACGCTTAAGATCCTCCCGGATCTCAAATGCGCCGAAGCACACGCTGAATTTCTTTCCCATAAACTATATCCCACATAAAAGATCCTTCGCTTCGCTCAGGATGACACGAAAGAGCGTCATTCCGAGGGCGTAGCCCGAAGAATCTTATCTCCTGCTCATTCTGATATCATCTGCTCCAATTCACTCTTCAGTGCCCCGAGGAGTTCGCTTTCCGGCATCTTGCGGATTATCTGCCCCTTCTTTATGAGCAGTCCCTCACCGTTACCGCCTGCGATACCTATATCAGCCTCTTTAGCCTCTCCCGGCCCGTTTACCGCGCAGCCCATAACCGCTACTTTTATGGAAGCCTGCTTGGGCAGCTTAATGGTACGTACCATATCTTCCACCTGTCCTGCCAGCCCGATAAGGTCTATCTTTGTCCTGCCGCAGGTCGGGCAGCTGACCACCTCGATACCGCCGCTTCGCAATCCCAGGCTTCGCAGTATCAGTTTGGCAGAACGCACCTCTTCAACGGGATCTCCCGTCAGTGACACCCTTATGGTATCGCCTATGCCCTTTTCCAGGATTATTCCTATGCCCAGGGCGCTCTTTATGTTTCCGGAAATAAGGGTTCCTGCTTCGGTAATGCCAACATGCAGGGGATAGGGTGTCTTTCCGGCCAGCTCCTCATGTGCCGCAATGCTCATGCGTACATTGGAGGACTTGATGCTGATAACAATATTGCCGTAATCACATTCCTCTATCATCCTTACTTTATCCAGCGCACTTTCCACTATACCCTGCGCCGTCACTCCGTGATATTTATCCACCAGAGCAGCTTCCAGGGATCCGGAATTAACTCCGACCCTTATAGGTATATCCTTAGCCTTGGCAGCCCTTACCACTTCCTTAAGCTTTTCCTCTCCGCCTATGTTGCCGGGGTTGATGCGTATCTTATCCGCACCATGCTCTATCGCTGCCAGGGCACACTTATGGTCGAAGTGTATATCAGCTACCAGTGGTATGTGTATATTACTCTTTATCTCATCCAGCGCCTCTGCGGCCGCTATGGTAGGCACCGTACAGCGGATTATCTCGCAGCCTTCTTCTTCAAGCCTGAGTATCTGCTCTATGGTGGCCTTTGCGTCCTCGGTGGGCGTATTGGTCATCGACTGTATCAATATAGGGCTTCCCCCGCCAATAACGCGGTCGCCTATCTTAATCTTTTTAGTGTTCTCTCTGTATGTCATACGGCCCTCCTTTAAGGCTCTTTGCACTGCATGCGATTATACCACAACAGGCAATTTAAAAAAAGGTATTGACACGGGCTCTTTTATCAAAAATGCAATCCCGTCCCCTCCTTGGAGCTCAGTATTATGTTCCAGCTGCGTTGTAACACAAAGCCCGGATCAGTAAAAAACTCTTCCCTTATAAAGCCCCAGAGAAGGCTAAGCAGGCTGATACTGTAGCAGATAAACTCTGCCTCAGGTATCGGGTGTCCCCCGTGTCTTGCCCACAGCAGTATACAGGCTGCCATAACCTGGGTCCACATTATCAGCTGGTATAGATGTTCCTCCATGCAATTAAGAAGTTTTTCCCTTCCGGGCCTTATCTTTTCCAGCCGCCCCCTTAAGGCTATCCCATTGGCCGGCCGCTTATCCGGATCCGGCGATAAGCAGGAATCGATAAGTTTCTTAGTTGAACGGCTGACCATGCGCCCCAGTTCCTCTCCCCTTACAGGATGGAATGGCGGCCTGGAGGGGTCCACAGCACTCAGCATATACGAATATACTGCTGCCAGTGAATATACATCCGCATCCGCTCTTACTCCGCTGTTTTTAAGCTGCTCCGGGGCAGCATAGCCCCTTGTGCCGCAGATCTCCTCCCCCTGCATTCCTTCCGTCTGTATAAGGGCCGTGCCGAAATCCAGCAGCCTCAGCTCTCCGCCGGCACTTATCATAAAATTTGAAGGCTTTATATCCCTGTATAATATCCGGGGCCTGCTGTTATGAAGGAATGCCACTATATCGCAAAGCTTTTTCATCAGCCCAAGCGCTTCCTCTTCATCCAGAGGTGCATTCTTTCCGATATATTCCTCCAGCGTGATCCCTTCCACATATTCCATGACCAGCACAGAACACTCATCGTCTTCAATAAAGTCCACAAGATAAGGAATACGCCTGTCATTTAAAGTCTTCATGCGCTCCGCTTCAGTCCGCAGGCAGCTCCTTGATAAGCCGTTTATGTCTCCCGCAGCCATCTTCATGGCAAACCTGGTATGCAGGCCGGTATGCTCAGCCAGCCATACAGCTCCCATGCCTCCTTTCCCCAGCTTCTTTATAAGCCTGTAGCGGCCTATTACAGCTCCTTCTGCTTCATATATGCTCATAGGTCCTTCTCCTTTAACTGCATCCCAGGTAAATCGCAGACATGTTGTCCCTGCATCCGCGTCTCACTCCGGCCTTTGCCAGTGTCCTGAGTGCCTTGTCTGCCTCCCCACGCTCTTTTATTCGTCCGCCTCCAAGGGCCCCAAGCATATCTTTGGGTGTTATCCTGTCCCCGAAGCCGTCACTGTGAATCAGGAATCCCTCATTACAGGCTACCCTCCCTCCGCTCATATGGGGCGCTTTAAAACTGCCTATACCTATACATCTGTCAACTCCCCTGTCATTCCCCTGGCGCGGCGTCAGGGCTCTTATCTTCCGCCCCAGACTGTACGCCATGGAATCCCCGCTCTGAAACAGCAGATACTGCCTGTTAAAGATGAGCAGCATGGTCATAGTGGTACCGCAGCGCAGCTTATTCTCCAGCCCAAAGCGTCTTAACTCTTCATGCACCGTGAACAGCTGCCTCTGCAGGCAGCGCTGTATGCGCCCTCTCCTGAAGCCGTTCCTGAGCACGGAGGGCAGCTTATCATAGAACCATACGCTTAAGCACTCCACCAGATAACCGCTGGCCAGTTCGCCCTTATCCTCACCTCCCATGCCGTCGCAGATAAGAGCCATCGTCAGCTCTCCCGCCCTGGTCTCCATCCTGTGCAGGGCCATTGAATCCTCGTTTCTCTCCCTGCCGCCCTTTTCGTAGAGCAGCGAATAAAAAAGCACCATAAAAACTCCTTTCCTGTAAAGGACAGTTCTTAAGGTACTTCCAAGATCATATTGGGATATGTATACGTCCCCGGCGAAAGGACGTCAGAGTCTTATCTGTGTTGTGAAGATATTACAACACGGGGTAACTATTTTCAAGTACAAAAAAACGGGTACAGAAACTGTACCCGTTTTTCAGATCAACTCATTATATCACCGTAGCTGTTCATATTCCCCATGGTGCTCTGGAACTTGCGCTCCAGCTCTACGCTGCGTTCGCTGGCCAGATCCATGTAGCGGATGAACACGGTCTCTACGCTCTCACCGCTTTCGGAGGCTATCTCCTCCATCACCGGCTTAAGCTTCTCCAGCATGAAGCCTACCTGGGTCTTCTGCGGATCTATGCCATCCAGCACTTCGTCGGCATAATTGTTTATGCGCTCCAGAAAAGCCGCATCTTCTTTAGTCATTTTATTTCACCACTCTTACTCTGATAACGCCTTCGATATCTTCAAGTTTCTTTACAAGCTCTTCAGTGATCGCAGAATCGGTATCGATCATGGTATATGCGTAATCACCCTTGGACTTGTTGGTCATATTATCGATATTGATGCCTACTTCGCCGAACACGCCGGTGAACTTGGTGATCATGTTTGCAACATTCTTATGGCAGATAGCTACACGGCCTGCTGTCTGGCATACGCCCATGTCAGCGTTGGGATAGTTAACGGAATTCCTGATGTTACCGTTCTCCAGGAAATCACGTACTTCCTGTACTGCCATGATAGCACAGTTGTCTTCTGCTTCCTCGGTGGATGCACCAAGGTGAGGCATAAGGATAACGCCTTCCTGACCTGCTGTGGTAGGGTTAGCAAAGTCAGATACATACTTGCGGATCTTGCCGGCCTTGATACCCTCAAGTACAGCATTCTCATCGCACAGAAGATCACGTGCAAGGTTAATGATGATAACACCGTCCTTCATCATGGTGATAGCATCCTTGCCGATCATGCCCTTTGTGTTGTCAAGCAGGGGAACATGAATGGTAATGTAATCACACTCACGATAGATATCGTTAACATCGGTAACGTGCTTTACATCGCGGCTTAAGTTCCATGCGGCATTGATGGAAAGATAAGGATCGTAACCGTATACTTCCATGCCCATGTGCTTAGCAGCATTAGCAACCAGAACACCGATAGCTCCAAGGCCGATGATACCCAGCTTCTTGCCGGCGATCTCGGTACCTGCGAATTTCTTCTTTTCCTTCTCTGCGGTCTTAGCGATGTTCTCATCTGCAGCATCGCTCTTAGCCCACTCGATACCGCCTACGATATCACGTGCTGCAAGCAGCATACCTGCAAAAACCAGCTCCTTAACCGCATTTGCGTTTGCACCGGGGGTATTAAATACCACGATACCCTTTTCTGCGCACTTATCAAGAGGAATGTTGTTAACACCTGCACCTGCGCGGGCAACTGCCTGCAGTGCTTCGGGCAGGTCCATATCGTGCATAACAGCACTTCTTACCAGTATAGCATCAGCCTCATTTACGTCATCAGTCTTAGCGTAATCGGCTGTGAAATTATCCAGACCGCAGGCTGCGATAGGATTTAAGCAATGATATTTATATGCCATTTTGACTCACTCTCCTTTACTTATTCTCTACCTCAAACTTCTTCATGAACTCTACAAGTGCCTTAACGCCTTCGATAGGCATAGCGTTGTAGATGGATGCTCTCATACCACCAACGCTTCTGTGGCCCTTAAGGTTCTCAAAGCCTGCTGCCTTGGACTCCTTAACGAACTTAGCGTCCAGTTCCTCATTTCCGGTGATGAAAGGTACGTTCATGAGTGAACGGTCTTCCTTAACAACGGTGCCCTTGAACAGGCTGCTCTCATCCAGGAAATCATAAAGGATCTTAGCCTTCTCCTCGTTGTGCTTCTTCATTGCCTCAAGGCCGCCCATTTTCTGGATCCACTTGAATACCTTGCCGCAGATGTAGATGCCGTATGCGGGAGGAGTATTGTAAAGTGACTGTGCGTCTGCGTGGATCTTGTATCTTAACATGGTAGGAGTTCCGGGAAGTACATCCTCAGTGATCAGCTCTTTCTTCATGATAACGATAACAACGCCTGCAGGTCCGATGTTCTTCTGAACGCCGCCGTAAACCAGGCCGTACTTTGTAACATCCATGGGCTCGCTTAAGAAGCAGGAGCTTACGTCTGATACCAGAGTCTTGCCCTTTGTATTGGGAAGCTTCTTAAACTTGGTTCCGTATATAGTATTGTTCTCACAGATATACACATAGTCAGCATCGGGGCTGATAGGCAGATCGGAGCAATCGGGGATATAAGAGAAAGTCTTATCCTCTGAGGATGCGATCTTGTTTGCCTTTCCGTAAAGCTGCGCCTCCTGATATGCTTTCTTTGCCCACTGACCGGTAACGATGTAATCTGCTACCTTGTTCTTCATAAGGTTCATGGGGATCATTGCGAACTGCTGGCTCGCACCACCCTGCAGGAACATTACTTCATAATCATCGGGTATTGAAAGGAGGGAGCGCAGGTCAGCCTCCGCGGTCTTGATGATGTCATCATAAACCTTAGATCGGTGACTCATTTCCATGACTGACATACCGCATCCGCGATAGTCCATCATCTCATCTGCTGCTTCCTTCAGTACTTCCTCGGGCAGCACAGCCGGTCCCGCTGAAAAATTGTACACTCTGCTCATAACTCTTTCCTCCATAATTATTTACTATTTGCTAAAAACAGATAAATAAGATAATATACCCCTTTTTCTGCCGCGTCAATTATTTTTTTCCGCCTTATTCCCGCTTTCTTTTCCACAGCTGGAATAACTCAAAAAAGGCGCTGCAGGAGCAGCGCCTTAAACATGGTAACAGGACTGATCACATAACCAGCGATATCTGCTTAAGATCCGGGTTCTGCTTAAATGCGTATAAGCATATCAGTGCAGCACAGGCACCGGTCCCCTTGTAGCCGCTGCCCAGCAAGGAAAAGCGGACCGCAAACTGCTCGTTTACCTGAACAGTCGGACAGTCTCCGCTGACAGACAGTTTTATTGAACGTATATCTTTATGCAGCTCAAAATTATTCTTCTTCGCATCAAAGGTGATGGTCCTTTTATCCGTGATCACACTGCCCTCTTTGCCCTTGGAGAACAATCCGGAATTATGATATAAAAGCACCTCTTCTCCGGGATCCAGTACCTGGGAAACCTTAGCCTTGGCAGTTGCAAACAGATCCGGATGTATCTTTGCCGTAGCCAGATCGCTGTTATCGCTCTTTGCCAGTA
Source organism: Lachnospiraceae bacterium (assembly GCA_017539565.1). Lineage (GTDB taxonomy): Bacteria > Bacillota > Clostridia > Lachnospirales > Lachnospiraceae > NK4A136. Next base: position 73,641 of record JAFYCS010000036.1, on the reverse strand, counting down.
TGTTAAACAGGTTATCCTGTACTTTTTCCGCCGTAGCCGCTTCATTAATGCTGTAGATGAATTCATTGATAAAATCCGAACCGTTCCTCATCCCACGCAGGCTTTCGATATCCCAGGCGGATCTGAACAGCAGCGGATCGATCACATTTGCCTTATCAAAGGAATCCTCTTCCCTCTCCTCTACCATGAATTCCGTCATGCAGAAAGGGCATTTCATTTTCCTGCGGTCTGTGCTCCACTCCATGATGCCCCCGCAGTTACCACACACATTATTAAGCATTTATCTCCCCCCCTTAGTTTAATCCTGTACGGCGTCGAATATGAATTCTGCCTCTTCCTCGGTAAGCTCTGCTGCCACAGCCACATTAGCGTCTTTATCGATGATATACCAGTCGGTACCGTCATGCATATAACCCAATACCAGCTCTCCTACCCTTATCAGCATGAGAGGAGTCCCGTCTTCAAGCTCATCCTCGGTAACCTCATAATCCGCTATAGCTTCCTCGTGGCCGTTGTTCAGATAAGCCACCTGCTCCCCGTCTGAGGAATAAAAGAAGCAGATGAACAGATCGCTCTTACCGTCATTTGCATAAAAGCCGCTGTCATAGGTCCATGTGGATCCGTTCAGCATGTCGTGTACTTCCGAAAACATTCCCTTGCTCATTTTTTACCGCCTTTCTTTTTATGATTTTATTGTCTGTATCAAAAAACTGCCGTCACAGAGAATGCTTCCATTCTCTGCGGCGACAGTTTGATCTCCTGTCAGTATTTTTTTGTTATCCCCCGCCCCATTATATTTTATTATATTCCCGTCTCCGTATGATTCTGATAAACATGATATCATATTTCCGGAAAAAACACCATATATAAAAGCATAGATTCAGACGATATCTCTGCCATTGAAAATCATTACCCTTTCAAGTAAAATAATCAGCATGAAGACCATCGGGATAATCGCAGAATTCAATCCCTTTCATAAGGGACATGAACATATCATCAGGGAAGCACGGGAGCACTTCGGTGCAGAGTCAGTGATAGTGGTAATGAGCGGCGACTACGTGCAGCGCGGAGAACCCGCTGTTATAGACAAGTATGCCCGTACACGGATGGCACTTACTGCCGGCGCCGATATTGTGCTGGAACTGCCTGTTGCCTTTGCCACCGGCAGTGCACAATATTTTGCCAGAGGTGCCGTATCTGCACTGCTGCATACCGGTGTCACAGACGGGATCCTGTTCGGGAGTGAATCCGGCGAAATACCGGGCACAGAGGCCGGTAACAGGGACAGTTCTGCAGCTGATGATCTGCATACCGGTAATTTTACTCCCATGGATGAACGCCTGTCCCCCAATGATCTGCTGGCAGCCGAATACATAAAGGCGATACAGTATTTCAATGCGGATATCACTCCGCTGACCATTCCCAGGAAGGCGGTATCACATACGGATGACCTGCCGAAAGACGGCTTTGCCTCCGCTTCCGCTATCCGCAGGATGCTGACCGGAGCCTCCGCAGACATTACGGATGATCCCTCCTGTATTTCAGCGGCCGATCGCTCAGAAAGTATAAAAGAATTCATCCCCTCCTATGCCCCGGATATACTCAGGGCTTATCTGGCAGATAAAAAAACGCTTTCTCCTGACCGTTTCTCTGATATGCTCTTTTCTTCGCTCATCCGCGAACGCTCTAAAGGCTTCGCTGATTACTTTGATATATTCCCCGATCTGTCCGATAAGATCTGCGGAAAACTTGAAGCTTATAAAGGCTTTACATCCTTTATCGATGCCCTCAAATCAAAGGATATAACCTACAGTCACTTAAGCCGCGCTCTGCTGCATATACTTCTGAATATAAAAAAGGATGACGTAGAAATACTGCGCAGTAAATACGATTACTGTCCCTGGCTGCGCATACTGGGTCTAAACCGCGAGAGCACCCTGCCGTCCATATTAAGATCCTCCGCCGGCTGCAGCATCATATCACGGCTGGCAGATGCAAAGGATGTCCTGGATGCGGATGCATCAGCTCTTTTAGAAAAGGATATCGCTGCTTCGGATCTGTACTGTCATGCGGCAGATAAAAAAGGCGGCTTCGTTTCCGAATACCGCCGTGGTATAGTCGTTATTTCCTAGAAGGACAGATGTCTTTCAGAAAGCATTCTTCGCATTTGGGGGACCTTGCGGTGCAGATGCTGCGGCCCAGGGCAATGAACTGGATATTACACAGTATCCAGTGATCCTCAGGCAGCTTCTTCATCAGATCGTACTCTACCTTTACCGGATCTTCATTACTGCTCAGCCCGAAGCGTCTTGCCAGCCTTCCCACATGGGTATCCACAACTATACTTGGAATATGATAGATATTGCCGCGTATAACATTTGCAGTCTTTCTGCCGACTCCGGGCAGCGTTACCAGCTCATCTATATCAGACGGTACTTCACCGCCGTATTCATCGATCAGCCGCCTGCAGCAGGCTATTATATTCTTTGCCTTGTTATGATAAAAGCCGGTAGAGTGTATATCCTCTTCCAGCTCTTTAAGATCCGCCTGTGCAAATGCCTCCACAGACGGATATTTTATGAACAGGTCTTTTGTGACCATATTGACTCTTGCATCGGTACACTGTGCACTTAAGATGGTCGCGATCAATAACTGCCAGGCCTCTTCATGCTCCAGATAGCAGAAGAGGTCTGTACCGTATTCTTTATCAAGACGTTTGAGCAGTTCTCTGACTTTTATCATTCCGTATCATCCTTATTCAGCGTAAGATCGGAATACATGTCAAGCTTGGCTACGATGCGGCTTGCATCGTCTCCGTAAATCCTGCTGCCCCTGTGTGAAACCAGCGGCTCGCCTTCCCGTTCCTCATCCACTTCCACGCTCATGCGCATGGTGCCTGAGGCTACCTCTTTGTCGAGATGGGCTAAGATTGATTCTATCCGTTCATCGTCCGGCATAATGTACCTCTAAAACAGATTCTTCGCTTCGCTCAGAATGACACTCCCCGTGTCCTTACTTTCCTTCGCGCGCTTTGAGGTCGTCGGCATCGAATACCGCTTCCAGAGGCTGGCCGCCGGGAACCATAGGATAAACCTTATCATCTTCTTTGATGACACAGTCGATCACAACAGGGCCTTTAGCCTTAACAGCCTTCTTAAGCACCTCTTCCAGTTCTTCCTTCTGGGTTACGCGGTAAGCAGTACAGCCAAGGCCTTCCGCTACCTTAACGTAATCAACCTCATCCTCGAGTACGGTCTGTGAGTAGCGCTGTCCGTAGAAAAGAGTCTGCCACTGTCTCACCATACCCAGCACATGGTTGTTGATGATGATCTCTATAATGGGCACCTTATAACGTGATGCCGTAGCCAGCTCCTGCATGTTCATTCTGAAGCATCCGTCGCCGGCGATGTTTACACAGATCTTATCGGGGCGGCCGTACTTTGCACCTATGCAGGCACCAAGACCGTATCCCATGGTTCCCAGACCACCGCTTGATAAGAAGGTTCTGGGCTCGGTATATTTATAGAACTGTGCAGCCCATATCTGATGCTGTCCTACGTCTGTAGTAATGACAGCCTTACCCTTTGTAACATCATAAAGAGTCTCTATAACGTAAGGGCAGGTCAGACGTGAATGAGGATAGGTAAGGGGCATCTTTTCCTTCATCTCCTTTATCTTATCCATCCATTCCTTATGGTTCTGCTTTGTGAGCTTCTTATTCATGACAGTAAGCACTTCCTTAAGGTCGCCTACCACTGCTGCCGCGGTACGTACATTCTTGTTTATCTCCGCTGCATCGATATCGATATGAAGTATCTTTGCCTTGGGAGCAAAGGTCTTGGGATTTGATACAACACGGTCGGAAAAACGTGCACCAAGCGCTATGAGCAGGTCACATTTGCTCACGCCGATATTGGTAGTCTTGGTACCGTGCATACCTATCATACCGGTATAATTATCTGCCGTGCCGTCATATGCGCCCTTGCCCATAAGACTGTCGCATACGGGTGCATCTATCTTCTTTGCGAATTCCGCAACTTCCTTAGTAGCACCGGAGATTATAGCGCCGCCGCCCACATAGATGTAAGGACGTTCAGCAGACTTTATCAGTTCGATGGCAGTATCAATATCCTCATCGGTATACTGCTTCTCATATTTAAGCACGGTGGGCTTAGCCTTTTTGTAAGCACACTTAGCAGCGGTAACATCCTTAGTGATATCTACCAGCACGGGGCCGGGGCGACCGCTCCTTGCGATAGCGAAAGCCTTGCGGATGGTATCTGCCAGTACATGGACATCCTTTACCATAAAGCTGTGCTTGGTGATGGGCATGGTAACACCGGCTATATCAACTTCCTGGAAGGTATCCTTGCCCAGCCAGGGAAGGGTTACATTACAGGTGATGGCTACCAGGGGTACGCTGTCCATATGTGCCGTTGCGATACCGGTAACCAGGTTTGTGGCACCCGGTCCTGATGTTGCCATACATACGCCGACCTTGCCTGTAGCCCTTGCGTAACCGTCAGCTGCGTGGGCTGCGCCCTGCTCATGACTGGTCAGCACATGGTTTATCTCATCGGCATGACGGTAAAGCTCGTCATATATATTCAGTATGGTACCGCCGGGATATCCGAATACGGTATCAACTCCCTGCTCCTTAAGACATTCTATAACTATCTGTGAGCCCGAAAGCTCCTGTACTGCTGCTGATGATGCAGTTTTAGTCTTCTTTGCTGCCATGAGTCTACTCTCCTTATTGATATTCTTATTTAAGATCCTTCGTCGCTGCGCTCCTCAGATGACACTATCTCCGGGTTGCCACTATTCCCTCAGGTAAACTCAGTCCTTCCCCGGAACCTTAAGTATAGCGCCCCTGTTTCCGGAAGTTACCAGCTCGCGGTAACGTGCCAGATATCCTGTAAGCTTCTGCTCCTTAGGCTGCCATTTAGCACGTCTTGCTGCCAGCTCCTCATCGGAAACCTTCATATCCAGCTTGTTGTTCGGTATATCTATGGAGATGATATCTCCTTCCTCCACCAGCGCGATGGGTCCGCCCACTGCTGCTTCGGGAGAAACATGTCCGATGGATGCACCGCGGCTTGCACCGGAGAAACGTCCGTCGGTAATAAGTGCTACCGATGAGCCAAGTCCCATACCTGCGATGGCAGATGTAGGATTGAGCATCTCTCTCATACCGGGGCCGCCCTTGGGGCCTTCGTAACGGATGACAACAACATCACCTGCCACTATCTTTCCGCCCTTAATCGCTGCGATAGCATCTTCTTCGCAGTCAAATACTCTTGCGGGACCTTCATGTACCATCATCTCGGGTACAACTGCGCTGCGCTTTACAACACCGCTGTCAGGTGCCAGGTTACCCTTAAGCACTGCGATACCGCCTGTCTGACTGTAAGGATTATCAATAGGACGGATAACTTCGGGATCCCTGTTTACACAGCCCTTTATGTTTTCCGCTACAGTCTTGCCTGTAACGGTGATCAGATCGGTATAGAGCAGATCCTTCTTGCAAAGCTCGTTCATTACCGCGTACACGCCGCCGGCCTCATTTAAGTCCTCCATGTAGGTAGGGCCCGCAGGTGCTAAGTGGCACAGGTTGGGAGTCTTTGCAGAAAGCTCGTTAGCTATATCAAGGTTAAGGTCTACGCCTGCCTCGTTTGCGATAGCGGGCAGGTGCAGCATTGAATTGGTGGAGCAGCCCAGAGCCATATCAACCGTAAGTGCGTTCATGAAAGCCTTCTCGGTCATGATATCACGGGGTCTTATATTCTTCTCTACCAGCTCCATTATCTTCATTCCGGCATGTTTAGCCAGACGGATACGCTCGGAGTAAACTGCAGGTATGGTACCGTTGCCCTTAAGGCCCATGCCCAGCGCCTCGGTTAAGCAGTTCATGGAATTGGCTGTGTACATACCGGAACATGAACCGCAGGTAGGACATACCTTCTCTTCAAACTCTTCCAGATCTGCCTCAGTGATCTTTCCTGCTGCCAGCTCGCCTACAGCTTCGAACATCGAAGATAAGCTGCGCTTACGTCCGTGCACATGGCCTGCCAGCATGGGACCGCCGCTCACAAATACGGTGGGGATATTTACGCGTGCCGCAGCCATAAGAAGGCCGGGTACATTCTTATCACAGTTGGGTATCATCACAAGGCCGTCAAAGCCGTGTGCCATAGCCATACATTCAGTAGAGTCCGCGATCAGGTCACGGGTGACCAGTGAATACTTCATTCCTATATGTCCCATAGCGATACCGTCGCAAACTGCTATCGCAGGGAATACCACGGGAGTACCGCCTGCCATTGCCACGCCCAGCTTGACAGCTTCCGTGATCTTATCAAGATTCATATGTCCGGGGACTATCTCGTTAAAGGAAGATACGATACCGATCAGAGGTCTTTCCCTCTCCTCCTTTGTGTAGCCCAAAGCATTGAACAGACTCCTGTGAGGGGCCTGCGCGGTTCCGCATTTTACACTGTCACTTCTCATTTTGACCTTCTCCTTTTCTTCATATTCTTCTTTATCCCTATTAATACGGCTATGCAAAGCAATGCCAGCTTCAGCACATCCCATTTCTCATCAATAAGAAACTGCTTCATCAGGCAATACGCTCTACTATCAGACTGCCCATCTCGGTGCAGCCCACTTTTTTGCAGCCTTCGCTGAAAATATCACCGGTGCGGAAGCCTTCCTTGAGCACCTTATCAACTGCCGCATCGATGGCATCTGCTTCCTTATCAAGGTCGAAGGAATAACGCAGCATCATGGATGCGGAAAGTATGGTTGCTATGGGATTGGCTATATCCTTGCCTGCGATATCCGGTGCAGAACCATGGCTGGGCTCATAAAGACCGAACTTTGTATCATTAAGCGATGCGCTGGAAAGCATGCCTATGGAACCGGTCACCATGCTGGCTTCATCGGATAAGATATCGCCGAACATGTTCTCGGTCAGGATCACATCAAACTGTGAAGGATCGCGTACCAGCTGCATTGCACAGTTATCTACCAGCATATGCTCAACAGTAACTTCAGGATAAGACTTTGCAACTTCATTGACCACTGCTCTCCACAGACGTGAAGAATCCAGTACGTTTGCCTTATCCACACTGGTCACCTTCTTACGACGCTTCATTGCTATCTCAAAGCCCTTGATGGCAATACGGCGTATCTCTTCTTCCGTATAAGTAAGGGTATCGATGGCCTTCTTTATGCCGTTTTCTTCCACGGTCTTTCTCTCACCGAAATACAGACCGCCGGTAAGCTCGCGCATTATCAGCATATCAAAACCTTTTACGGATATCTCTTCTTTTAAAGGACATGCACCGCGAAGCTCAGGATAGAGCACTGCAGGACGCAGGTTTGCAAACAGATTAAGTGCCTTTCTTATTTTCAGAAGGCCTGCCTCGGGTCTCTTCTCCGGGGGCAGCTTATACCAGGGTGAGGTGTTGGTGTCGCCGCCGATGGAACCCATCAGTACGGCATCAGCTGCCTTTGCGGTAGCTATGGCTTCATCAGTCAGCGGTTCTCCGCAGGCATCAATAGATGCACCTCCCATAAGAATATCGGTAAACTTCATCTCGTGGCCGTATTTTTCAGCCACCTTTTCAAGTACCCTTTTGGCCTGGGCCACTATCTCGGGTCCTATGCCGTCACCGGGTATACAGGTGATATTGAGTTTCATGGTTTTGTCTCCTTACTTCTCTGCTTTCTCTACCTGGGCGATTGCGCTCTTTCTCATGGGAATACGGCAGTTTTTGTTGCTGCCGAACTCAACTATAACATCATCTTCGGTGATGTCGATGAGTACACCGTAGAAACCGCTGGTGGTAACAACTACATCTCCCACTTCCATTTCCTTGAGCATATCCTGTACTCTCTTCTGCTCTTTCTTCTGGGGACGCAGAAGCAGAAAATAGAAAATGGCTAACATTGCCACGATGGAAATGATATAGGAAAGTCCAAGTCCTCCGACTGCTCCTGTCTGTGTTCCTGCTGCGGCAGCATCGGTTGCACCTTCTAAAAGCATTGTTACGAAATTCATTACTGATTCCTCCTGTTTGTTTAAAAAATATCGTTTCTAATAATACACAAAAAAAAGCCCTGCCGCAAGGGGTATTTTATTCCCCCTGCATGGCTGAAAGCTTTTCCTTTTTATAAGCCGCAAAACGCCCCTGATCAAGGGCATCGCGTATCTCTTCCATAAGATGGTTATAGAAATACAGATTGTGGAGCACACCCAGACGCATACCCAGCATTTCCTTAGCTTTAAGGAGGTGTCTTATATAGGCGCGGGAATACCTCTGGCATGCAGGACACTTACAGCCCTCTTCAATGGGTCTGTCATCCCGCTCATACTGTGCGTTCATCAGGTTTATCTTTCCGTGCCCCGTATACATATGCGCATGACGGCCGTTCCTGGTGGGATAAACGCAGTCAAAGAAATCCACGCCGCGGTCAACCGCTTCCAGTATGTTGGCCGGCGTACCCACTCCCATCAGATATACGGGTTTGTCCTTAGGCAGGTAAGGCACGGTCTCATCCAGTATATAATACATCTGCTCGTGGCTCTCACCGACGGCCAGCCCTCCTATTGCATAGCCCGGCAGGTCAAACTCCGCTATACGCTTTGCATGCTCTATCCTGATGTCAGCATATACCGCACCCTGGTTGATGCCGAAAAGCAGCTGCTGCCTGTTGATCGTATCCTCACGGGCATTGAGCTCCTGTAGTTTAACCATGCAGCGTTCAAGCCAGCGTGTCGTCCTGTCAACGGAGGGCTGTACATAGGAACGTTCCGCCAGAGCCGGCGGACACTCATCAAAAGCCATGGCAATGGTAGAACCCAGATTAGACTGTATCTGCATGCTCTCCTCAGGTCCCATGAATATCTTATGCCCGTCTATATGTGACTGGAAGGTCACCCCTTCCTCTTTGATCTTCCTTAAGCCCGCTAGGGAGAACACCTGAAATCCGCCGGAATCCGTAAGTATCGGTCTCTCCCAGCTCATGAACTTATGAAGCCCTCCCATGGCTTTTACCACTTCGTCACCCGGGCGTACATGTAAATGATAGGTATTTGAGAGCTCCACCTGGGTGCCTATACGCTCCAGATCCTCAGTGGATACTGCTCCCTTTATCGCTCCCACGGTGCCCACATTCATAAACACAGGTGTCTGTATCACACCGTGCACTGTCTCCATCTGTGCTCTTTTAGCCCTGCCTTCTGTGGCAAGTACCTGATATTTCATCTTAGTTTCCATCAATCCGACTCTTAATGTTTAACCAAACATTACCCTTCCTGTTTTTTCCTGCTTCCAAGTTTCTTAAGGATAAATATCGCCGCCGCAAGGATCAGCAGCGACGCACCCAGAGATATGATCCAGTTGCGCACAAATCCTGCTATTACATATCCGACAAATGAAACTGCTGCTGCCGTCAATGCGTAAGGCAGCTGGGTAGATACATGATTTATATGCTCACACTGTGCACCGGCGGACGCCATAATGGTGGTATCCGAAATGGGTGAGCAGTGATCGCCGCATACCGATCCTGCCATGCAGGCAGAGATGGCAATTATCATCAGTTCATTATTTATATCACCGCTGAAGGTAAATACAACAATAGGTATCAGAAGTCCGAAAGTTCCCCATGAGGTTCCGGTCGCAAACGCCAGGAACGCACCTATAAGGAATACGAAGGCCGGAAGGAAAGACATGACCATGCCGTTACCTGCGATATTCTCAACTACCGAAGCCACATATGTTGCCGCGCCAAGTGAATCCGTCATGCTCTTTAAGGTCCATGCAAGGGTAAGTATAAGGATAGCCGGTACCATACTCTTGAAGCCTTCCGGTATGGCATTCATACATTCCTTAAAGCTTAACACCCCTGTAAGGAGATAGAATATTACAGTGATAAAAAGTGCAGCCATGGATCCGTATACCAGACCGACCGAAGCATCGGAATTTGCAAATGCATCAACAAAGTTTACTCCTTCAAAGAAGCCTCCGGTATATATCATGCCTATCACGCAGCAGAATATAAGGGTGATTATAGGCAGCACCAGATGTATAACCTTTCCCTTTTCTGAAACCGGCGGTGTAGGCTGTTCTTCAGCTCCCGTCATACCCGATTCCACCAGGGATTCATCCGGCATCTTCTCTTTGGGCAGATTCTTTTCCGCTTTCTTCATAGGGCCGAAGTCATAACCGCTTAAGATGAGCATAAGCATCATCCCTATCGTAAGGAAAGCATAAAGATTATAGGGGATAGCCCTGATGAAAAGAGTCAGCCCGTTAGTGCCGTCCACAAAACCTGTGACTGCTGCCGCCCATGATGATATGGGAGCTATGATACAGACCGGTGCAGCCGTAGCATCGATCAGATATGCCAGCTTTTCACGTGATATCTTATTCTTATCGGTCACCGGCCGCATTACGGATCCGACCGTAAGGCAGTTGAAATAGTCATCTATAAAGATCAGAACGCCAAGGGCAAATGTTGCCAGCTGGGCTCCCATACGGGTCTTTACATGTGCCGATGCCCAGCGCCCGAAAGCAGCTGATCCGCCGGCACGGTTCATAAGCATAACGATACTGCCCAGGACTACCAGAAAAATAAGTATGCCCACATTCCAGGAATCGGAAAGCTGGCTTATCATGCCTTCCGTAAAGATATGCTCCATCGCCAGGACGGGATTGAATCCTGCATACAGCAGTCCGCCGGCGATGATACCTATCATCAGGGAAGAATAGACCTCTTTTGTGATAAGAGCCAGCAGTATAGCCACCAGCGGCGGTAACAGCGCCCATATAGAATCCGTAAACATACTATGCCCTCCGTTTTTTATTTACTTTTTTTCATAGAGCATCACGGTACCGACGGGAAGATATTCAAAATCCGATTCGGTAACGGTAACCCTTAATTCGTCACCCTTTATTTCCAGTGTTGCTGCAAACGGCAGTGTATAATTTATATATCCCTGGTTGATACTAAGCATGTTACCGTCGATATTGGCATACGCTTCTATCACGCAAAGGCGGTAAACATCGAACAACAGATAATATCCGCCGGTCTGGGGATCTGCAGTTGTGATCTGCAATGAACCCACCCCGTCATCCTTACAGAGCCAGTCACCCAGAAACATTTTATCCGTAGGACCATAAACTGCATCATCCCTGTCAATATCAGGCGCACCGTTAGCGGCTTCGCAGAAATATCCGTATGCAAACGAAGGACAATCCAGGATCTCAGTGATCTTACCGTCCGCATCGGTGGTCACCTCAACCAGCCCCGGCAGAAAAGCTCCGGAATTTGCCAGCATCTCCTTTCCCTTTATATCATAGTTTACGGTATTAAAAGGATGGCCGTTATCACTCCAGCCAAAACAGATAACGTCTGCAAGGGATTCGTCTTCCATCTCCAGCTCAACAAATAAAGGCTCTACTTCCTGCAGGCTGCATTCCGATCCGTAATCGGAATACCTGATGGCATAGAAATGATCGTTCTTATTCAGATTACGTTCACGCTCCATACCGTTTACGCCTACATGCGGAGTTTCCCCATAATCCCTGTTAAATATCCAGAAGTCGCCATCAGCCTGGCGCTTTTCATTCAGGGTAGCATATGCAAATTCCGACATACCGTTGCCTACCTGCTGTATCAGGAGACGGTCACCCATACCGTCCCTTACAGGTATTATCATGAACGTATCTACCTGCCCCTTTATATCATAAGGGAAACCTTCTGTTGCCCCGGTAGCTGTCAGATAGAGCAGGTTATACTGCCCCGGAACATCCGGATATGCATCTTTTAATTCAAAATCAAAGTATGCGGTTTCTGCTGCATAAGCCATCGTGTACTTTGCCGTCATAGTATCGGCGTTAAACTCAAAGTGATCCCAGAGCCCGTCGGGTGCCTCTATCATATTGGCCCCTTCATGAAGATACCAGGTCCCGTCCAGAAATCCGGCTATCTCCTTCTCCGATGATTCATATCCGTCAAAAACCGGCCCGTCATCGATATCCGCCGGAGTAGGCGTCGGTGTCTCTTCAGGTACTATTACCGTCGGTATGTCCGCAGGCGTAGGGGTAGGTGTATCCACCTCATTCCCTGTAGTATCCGCATCCGGATCATATTCACCGCGGCTCCTGCCTTCATTAGTTGTACAGCCTGCAAGCATGGCCAAGCTGAGTATCGAAGCTGCTATTATCCTGTACTTTTTCATTTTTTCTCCCTCCTCATAACTGCCCACAATTATAATAAAATGCCCCTGCACGGTCAAGCCGCCGCAAACATAAACTATTGCCATTATCCTTATCGCATGATAGGATATAGCAGTATTTTCTTAAGAAGATCATCTGATAACGGAGGGTCAATATGGCAGGATCAACATTCGGAAACATATACAGGGTAACTACCTGGGGCGAGTCTCACGGCCCCGCTTTAGGCTGTGTCATTGATGGCTGTCCTGCGGGACTTACTCTTAACGAAGAGCTTATACAGCCCTATCTTGACCGCCGCAAGCCCGGCACCTCTGCCCTGACCACCGCACGCAGCGAAGCGGACAAGGTACGCATTCTTTCCGGCGTATTCGAAGGAAAGACAACGGGCACTCCCATTTCATTAATGATAGAAAACACTTCGCAGATATCGAAGGACTACGGTAACCTGGCGGACACCTTCCGTCCCGGACATGCCGATTACGGTTTTCATTCCAAATACGGCTTCAGGGATTACCGCGGAGGCGGACGCAGCTCAGGGCGCGAGACTGCGGCACGTGTTGCAGCAGGTGCCATCGCCGCATTACTTTTGGAGCACTACGGGATAAAACTGCGGGCCTATACCACAGCCATCGGCCCCGTCTCACTTCCCGACGCATACGCGGACGCCATGAGCCTCGAGGCCATCGCAGAAGCATCCGCAAATGCAGCCTGCATTCCCGATGCAGAGCTTGCAGAGAAAGCCGCAGCCTGCGTAGCTGCTGCACGCGAAGAATGCGATTCCCTTGGCGGTATCGTGGAATGCCGCATAGAAGGCGTTCCCGCCGGCATAGGTGAACCGGTATTTGACAAGCTGGACGCCAGGCTGGGCCAGGCGCTCTTCTCCATCGGTGCTGTAAAAGCCGTGGAGATCGGTGACGGGATAAAAGCTGCCGCTTCCAAAGGCAGCGAGAACAATGACTGCATGCGCATGAAGGATGGCAAAGTTACCTTTGAGACAAATCATGCTGGTGGGATACTGGGCGGCATCTCCAACGGAAATACCATACTGGCCCGGGCATACTTCAAACCCACGCCTTCCATATATCAGCCCCAGGATACGGTCAATGAACGCGGCGAAGATGTAAGCCTCTCCATAAAAGGGCGCCACGATCCCGTGGTCGTTCCCCGCGCCGTAGTTGTCGTCGAAGCCATGTGCGCCATCACACTGCTCGACCTGTACCTGCAGAACCGCAATTCCCGCATCTGAATCCAATCCGCAACTTCCGGCCCGCTATCGCGGGCCTTTTATATTATTACGCCGGTCTGACAGCAGGCAGGTGCTTCCAGCCTGCTTTACCCCGGCCTGGAATAAAAAAGGCGCGGCACCTGTCATAGTGTGCCGCGCCCTGTTTTTATAGTCAGTATTCGATATATCGTCAGCCCAATTTATGGAATACCACACAGTTGGGCTGCTGGATCTTTATCTCCTTGGTGTTCATGACAAGGGTATGTTTCTCAAGATCTACAGCAAAGAAGGTCATGGTGTTGTTCTCGTGGTTTAATGATACCAGGTGTCTGTTATCCGGGAACAGTGCCGCATCCTTGGGGTAATCGCCGCTGATGGGCAGGGTAAGGAGCTTGCTCAGCAGCCCTTCCTTCTGGTCGATTTTGAAGATGCTCACGCTGTTATCACCGGCGTTAGAGCATACCAGATACTTAAAATCCTCGGAAAGGTTAAGCGCACTGGCTGCAGCGTTTCCGGCATGATAATCGTTGAGTGTCGATACCGACTGGATCTTCTCAAATTCCGGATTGTTGTTCCTCTCATAATAATGATATACGGAAATAGCGTTGCTGGCCTCATGGATGATATATACGAACTTGCCGTCCTTGGATATCTTTATATGCCTGGGGCCTGAATACTGCTCCGCATGTATGATATCGACCATCTTAAGCTTGCCCTGCTTATGGTCCACCTCATACACCTTGGTATGATCAAGGCCCAGATCCGCAGCCAGCAGATACTTATTATCACGGGTCATCTTAACGCAGTTTACATGAGGACGGAAGTTTTTATCTGCCACGCTTCCTATTCCCTTATGATAAATCTCATCGGTGATCTCACCGATCTTTCCGTCTTCATCCAGTTTAAGAACGGTTATCTTACCGTCATGATACCCGGCAACAAAGAGGAAACGGTCGCTGTAATCCGTCGACAGATAGCAGCCTCTCATGCCGTTGATGGATGCCGCGGAAATAGTCTCCAGAGTACCGTCCTTTTTGATGTTATAAGCCTCAACACCCTGATCGGTTATGGAATACAGGACTTTACGGTTGTGTGAAATGGTCACATAGGAGGAGTTGCTTATCTGTACCTGCTCCTTCTCGGTGAATCTGCCCGCTTCCATGTCTACATCATAGACCCTCATACCCACCTTGCTGCCCTGGGTATAACAGGATACATACGCCACATATTTACCTGCCATGCTCATTTCCTCTTTTCTAAGGCTATATATTCTTTATGGGTTCCGACATATTTATATGCAGGGCGGATTATCTTGCCCTTATTGACCAGTTCTTCAAGGCGGTGTGCACTCCAGCCCGATATCCTCGCTATCGCAAAGATAGGTGTGAAGAGTTCCTCGGGTATGCCCAGCATGCTGTAAAGAAATCCGCTGTAAAAGTCCACGTTTGCACACACGGGTTTGAACACCCTTCTGCTCTTTGTGATCAGCTCCGCAGCGATGCGTTCAACCGAGTCGTACAGCTCAAACTCTGCCATACGTCCCTTCTCTTCTGCCAGCTTCCTGGTACATTCTTTAAGGATCACCTTTCTGGGATCGGACAGGGTATAGATCGCATGTCCCATACCATAGATAAGCCCGCTCCTGTCAAATGCTTCCTTCTTAAGGACTTTCTCCAGATAATCGGCAATGGCAGCTTCGTTGGAATAATCGCTGATATTGTCCTTCATATCCCTGAACATCTGCTGCACCTTTAAGTTGGCACCGCCGTGCTTGGGACCTTTAAGTGAAGCTATTGCTGCGGCAATGGCTGAATATGTATCAGTTCCCGAAGAAGTTACCACATGAGTCGTGAATGTGGAATTATTACCGCCGCCGTGCTCCGCATGCAGTACCAGTGCGGTATCCAGCACAGCTGCTTCGAGCGGTGTAAACTTACCGTCAAGTCTTAACATGTGCAGGATATTCTCTGCGGTTGAATATTCCTTCTTGGGAGTCTTTATAAGCAGGTTCTTATTAAGGTCAAAATGTCTGTATCCGTGATAAGCATAAACTGAAATAAGCGGTGTCTTGCCTATCATCTGCAGACACTGTCTCAATACATTAGGAACCGATGTATCTTCGGGATTCGCATCAAAGGAATAGAGGCTCAGTATAGCCTTCTGAAGTGAGTTCATTATATTGATGCTGGGATTATGCAGTATAACATCCCTTACGAAATCTCCGGAAAGCTCCTGCAGGTCACTGAGTATAGCCTTAAAGCTCTCGAACTGCTTCGTATTGGGCAGTGATCCGAACAGCAGCAGATATGTTATCTCCTCGAAGGCATAACGCTTACCCTTATTGCCTTCTACCAGGTCCTTTACGTTGATGCCCTGGTAATAAAGCTCACCCTCTGCCGGCATCTTTACCCCGTCTATGACCTTGCTGCCGTTTACATCCGATATCTCGGTAAGTCCCGTCAGCACGCCTTTACCGTTTGAATCACGCAGGCCTCTCTTAACATCATATTCGGAATAAAGGTTCTGGTCTATCTCACCTGAAGTCATGCAGTAATCGACCAGAGCATTAAAAAGCTCATTCCTGTGCTCACTGAGTTCCATCATTGAATTCTGATACATCTTGCTTACCTCTGTTATTACTTATTTCTCTGTTTCCTTAAGGATCTTATCCCATTCCTTTATAATTGAACGATCCTTGAAATAATCGATCCTCATCGCAGAACGCACTCTCTCAAGAGTTGCATCGGTCTTCTCCCTGGCTTTCTTTGTGCCCTCTGCCAATATGTCATATACGGAATCGATATCTGCTTCCCACTTAGCCCTTTCCTTGCGGATAGGCTCCAGTGTCTCTTCCAAAACGTTGATAAGGAGCTTTTTGCAGGTACCGTCGCCCAGACCGCCCCTGCAGTAGTGATCCTTCATCTCATCCAGGTTCTTGTAATCGGGCAGGTATCTTTCAAAATGCTCATCCCTGCAGAGAGCGCTAAGATAAGTAAACACCACGTTGCCCTCCAGATGACCGGGATCCTCTATCTTAAGATGCTGGGGATCCGTAAACATCCTGCCGTTTACCTGTTTCTTGACGGTAGCGGGTGAATCGGACAGATAAATGCAGTTACCGAGAGACTTGCTCATCTTTGCCTTTCCGTCCACACCGGGCAGGCGGCGCTGCATCTCATTCTCGGGTATCATCGCCTTAGGCAGTACCAGGGTTTCACCATAGATCCTGTTAAACTTCTCGACTATCTCCCTGCACTGCTCAAGCATGGGCAGCTGGTCCTCTCCTACAGGTACCACGGTCGCATCAAATGCAGTGATGTCTGCTGCCTGTGATACGGGATAGCAGAAGAAGCCTGCGGGCAGTCCCTCATCGGCAAAGCCTCTCATCTGTATCTCCGCCTTAACGGTAGGATTACGTGAAAGCCTTGCTGTGGTGACAAGGTTCATATAATAGAAAGTGAGCGCATGCAGCGCAGGAAGCGCCGACTGCACACATATAGTCGTCTTGGCGGGATCGATGCCCACGGAAAGATAATCCAGCACCACGTTTACAATATTTGAACGGATCTTGCCCGGATTCTCCACGTTATCGGTAAGCGCCTGATCATCGGCAATAAGTATATTTATCTCGTCATATTCCCCGGAATTCTGCAGCTCTACCCTGCGCTTTAATGATCCCACATAATGGCCCAGATGAAGCCTTCCGGTGGGCCTGTCGCCCGTAAGTATTATCTTCTTTTCAGACATTTCATATCTCCTCTCATTTCTTCCTAAGAAGTTTTGCTCTTATATATTGAACGGTATATTCTTCCCCGTACTTTGCATTCATCTTAAGCAGCCGTTCCAGGATCTTTTGGGTAACAGGGTGTAGCATGCTGCTTATATCGCCTTTATTATAGTAATCAAGGGGGGATGCGTCAGTGTATGCCTCCTTCTGGTAGATCTTGCATGCCGCAAGCCGGTCCATGAACATCTCCACTATGTACTTATTGGGCATACGCGCCGGGATCATCTTTATCTCACCGGTATCCTTATCCCTTACGGGATAGTCTATCCAGTATTCAAAGTGATGCCGGTTCCTGCCTTTATGATGAAGCCACGCCGATGAATACCCTATATCCTCGCGTTCCGCCACATTCGGACTCCGGAAACCCTGATAGTACTTTGCTCCGGGTATGAATTCCGCAGGCGAATACTTTGACAGGTCGTGGGTAAGGCCCTGCATATACAGCCCCACCTTAAAGCATCCCTTCATAACCTCGATCCTGTGCTCAGTTATGGTCTTAAAATGTTCCCAGGCTTTCATCGATACTTTCTCCTTCTCATAAAATAGTATAATAACATATAAACACTTGTATTAAAAGCAATATTTTTCTATAATATTCAGGACGATACAGTCACAAGGAGGTACTTATAAGATCATGGGTAAAAAAGAAGAATTTGATGATGACGAGATGTATGTGCAGCTGGACCTTGAAGACGGTCCCGTAGACTGCTCCATAGTAGCTATTTTCGAATGCAACGGCAAGGATTACATCGCTCTCCTGCCCCTTAACGAAGACGGTGAGAATGAGGACGGAGAAGTATGGATCTACGGTCATGAAGAAGACGAAGAAGGCAACCCTTCCCTTCGTTACATCGATGATGAAGAAGAGTATGAAGCTGCCTCCGATGCCTTTGATGAGTATCTCGATACCGTTGAATTCGACGAGATCATTGATGAGGAAGAGGACTAAAGACCTGCTTCCTTTATGAATCTGCTGGGGCTCATATTGACCCCGGCATTCTTTTTTTGATAGAAAATAAATAGCTTATCCCTGGCCCTGGTCATGGCTACATAGAATATGCGCCGCTCCTCTTCTATCTCCTTCTCTTCCCTGGCTTTTTTCTGCGGCACCATTCCTTCGTTTACATCAGGAAGTATCACCATGCTGTATTCAAGTCCCTTCGATCCGTGCATGGTCATTATCTGTACCGCATCCCTGTCCTTATCCTTTCCGCTGTCCTTAAGTTCACGCTCATAAGCTGCGATGCTCTCCAGCCATTCGCTGTAGGGATCATGAGCCTTTGCCGAATCACAGATGATATCAAATTCTTCCTCCAGCTCAGCTGTATCCCTGCCCTTTTCGACAGCATCCGTCCTGGCCCAGGCTTCATAGCCCATGCCCTTTCGGATATACATAAGTGCCGCATAAGTCGGCATATCCGCAAGACTCTTAAGATGGAACCTGAGCCCCTTTAACTGTGCGGCTACCGCTGCCTTAAGCCGGGGGTCTTTTAACAGTTCGTCAATGTCCACCGTTTCCTTTGTCAGCGACGCTCTCCTGATATAGCGCATTGGTTTATTCATAAAACGCAGGAAATGCTTACGCTGTCTGTCCCCGTGCGCAAAGGCAAGTATCGCCAGCATATCCTGCGCGGTACTGCCCGCAAACACACTGCTTATCTTTTCCTTTACATAAAAGGGGATCCCGGCACCGGACAGCGCCCTGGAATAATATTCCGCTCCGCTGTGTGTCCTGAACAGCAGCGCCATATTTTTATAGTTCATATGCTCATGGGCTTTTTCTATCAGCTCACATACCGCCTTACCCTCAAGACTGCGCTCATCAAAGCCCATAACGAACACCGCATTGTTCCCCTTCCTGCCGGCCTTTAATTTCTTCATAAACCTTGATCTGTTCCTGCCCACCAGCATAAGTGCGGCATCCACTATGGGCGGTGTACTGCGGAAGTTTTCCTTAAGTGTAACCCTCTTCGCCTTCGGATAATCCTCAGGAAATCCCAGCATGATCCCCGGATCTGCACTGCGGAACCCGTATATGGACTGATCGTCATCCCCGACTATAAACAGGTTCTCATCTCCCCCGGCCAGCATTCTCACCACCTTATACTGCATCGGATTTATATCCTGGAATTCATCCACCAGTATATAGCGGTATCTCTTCTGCCAGGCCGCAAGTATCTCCGGTCTCTCCTTAAAGAGCCTGTATGTATCCAGCACCATATCGTCAAAGTCCAGCTTATGCTCGGCTTTAAGCAGTCTGTGATACTCATTAAATATATTTATAAAGTCTTCCCTGTCGATGAGTCCCATACCTGCGTTATAACTCTCCGGAGGAAGCCCGTCATTCTTAAGCCCCGAAAAAATGCGCAGAAGATCGTCTATGGTGGATGTATCATCCTCCACAGCCCCATAACCGCCCAGCACGCTTTTTAAATAGCGCCTCTTCTGAGCCTCATCCAGTATGTTGCTTCTGTCATAGTGAAAACATTCCTTCAGGATACCAAGGAATATGGCATGAAAAGTGCCGAAATTCACATCACTGCCGCTGCCGCCGCACAACTTTATGAAGCGTTCCTCCATCTCCATGGCTGCAGCTTTTGTAAAAGTGATCACTAGAATACTGCCCGGGTCTATCCCGTGCTCCTGCACCATATATGCGATACGGCGGGTGATCACAAAGGTCTTGCCCGAACCGGGGCCGGCCAGCACCATCATAGGACCGTCCTTATGACGCACTGCCTTCTCCTGTTCGGGACTAAGGCCTGAAATAATATCTTCAGATTTCATTGGCATACCTCATTAACGCGGCCTTCTCTTCCGCATGCTTGTATGCCTTCTCAGAGTATAGAGATATTACTATACGGCAGCAGCGCTGTCAAGCAGCTCTATGCCCTTCTTTATCCTCTTTATACTCTCTTCCTTCCCAAGTACTTCCATGATCTCGGTAGCACCTGCAGGTGTCATCTGCTTGCCGGACACTGCCGTACGGATAGGCCACATCACGTAGCCGTTCTTTACACCCTTCTCCTCAACATACTTAAGCAGGGTCTGATAAAGAGCGTCATTTGAATAATCATCCTGAGCCTCGAGTACAGGCAGCACATCCTTAAGTACCTGCAGTGACGATGCGGCGTCGGTCTTCATCTTCTTATGGGTGTACATAGCGATGTCATACTCCGGCAGTTCCTCAAAGAAGTCCACATGCTCGGCGATATCCGGGAATACCTCGATACGCGTCTTTACCATGTTTGCGATCTTCTTAAGGTCCAGATCCTTCTTGATTGTCTGCTTAATGAAAGGCTCCGCCATCTCATAGAAGGTATCGAAATCCATTGCCTTTAAGTACTCGCCGTTCATCCAGCGCAGCTTGACTATGTCAAATACCGCAGGCGATTTGCTGATCCTGTGATAATCAAACTCTTTTATAAGCTCATCCAGTGAGAAGATCTCCCTGTTATCTTCCGGGCTCCAGCCCAGGAGTGCTATAAAGTTTACGATAGCTTCGGTCACAAAGCCCTGCTCCAGAAGGTCCTCAAAAGAAGAGTGTCCGCTCCTCTTTGAAAGCTTCTTATGATTCTCATCGGTGATGAGGGGCAGATGGATATATACCGGGCTCTCCCAGCCAAAGGCATCATACAGTCTCTGATACTTGGGTGAGGATGAGATGTACTCGTTTCCTCTTACCACATGGGTGATGTTCATTGTGTGATCGTCAACCACGTTTGCAAAATTGTATGTGGGATAGCCGTCAGACTTGATAAGTATCATATCGTCCAGCTCCGCATTATCAACGGTGATATCACCGTAAAGCTCATCCTTGAAGGTCGTGCTTCCCTCATTGGGGATGTTCTGGCGTACTACAAAAGGCTTGCCTGCAGCCAGGTTTGCTTCTACCTCTTCCTTCGAAAGACCCAGGCAGTGCTTGTCATAGATACTTATCTCCTTGCCTTCAACAACCTCAGTCTTAAGTGTAGCCAGTCTCTCCTTATCGCAGAAGCAGTAATAAGCCTCTCCCTTATCGATAAGCTCCTTTGCATATTTCATATAGATCCCGGTCTTTACGCGCTCGCTCTGAACATAAGGGCCGTAACCGCCGTCCTTATCGGGGCCTTCGTCATGGGTAAGGCCGGTCTTTTCCAGGGTGCGGTTTATGATGTCGATGGCACCTTCCACAAAACGCTCCTGGTCGGTATCCTCGATACGCAGCATAAAGTCGCCGCCTTCATGCTTTGCTATAAGGAACTCGTAAAGTGCGGTCCTTAAGTTTCCTACATGCATCTTACCGGTAGGGCTCGGTGCATAGCGTGTTCTGATCTTCATGATATATTCTCCTCCTTTGTGTAAAGATCCTTCGGGCTAAAGCCCTCAGGATGACATTTCCTTTCGTAAGCTCCCCCGGGCTATGTCCCTTGGGATGACAGTTAATTCCTTCTGCGGTAATACCAGATCCCCAGGCCTACCAGGAGTGCCGCACCGGGCAGCACACCGGTAAGTATCATGGATATGACTCCCCTTGCCGTGGGATCTACCAGTATAGGATCGTAGCTGTAAGGCTTAACGGGTACATCCGCCTCCGCCTCTGTCTCAGAAAGCTTGAGCAGGCTCCTCATAAAGAGCTCGTAGTTGCTTCCGTTAACAGCCATATTGATATCCTTATACAGGAAGTAATCTGTTGTATATGTTACCACTCTGCTGACACCGCTGTCACTATACCTCTCAGTATAAATGCCCAGCGAAAAAGGTCCCTTCTCCATGTCTCGTCCGACCTTGATAAATGCGCTTTCAGTCGTGCGCAGGAAGGTACTTCCGCTCACATCCGCTATCTCTTTAAGACGTATGCCTCTTGAGAAGGGCATGTAGATAAAGCGCGTACGGCCGGTGGTATACACGGCCCTTGTGAGTTCACCCTCGATTATCTCCGGCAGCAGGAACTCCGGCGTGCCGTTATAATATGCAGGATCCGCCTCACTTACAACTCCGGGCAGCACTTCCATACCAAAGTCCTTTAACAGGCTGTAGAAGTTGTTCAGTTCCGCACCCTCAGTATATCCGGTGATGAACAGTGCGGCTTTCCCCTTATCCATAAAGCGTCTGATCTTTGCCAGGTCATCGTCGTTCATATCCTTGACCGGTGCCAGTATGAAGATGATATCACCGTCATCCGGTATATCCTCATGCAGCAGCAGGTTGATGGATTCCATATCATAACCGGCATTCGCGATACGCGTATTGAGTTCTTCGTCCGGCTCAAACTCATCATGTCCGGTTATGCAGTAGATCTTGGGTACGTGGTCATTTATGACATAGCGGATGGCACTCATTATACGGCCTTCACCGTCGTATCCCGAAACATGATAATCGGTGGTGACATATCCGCCTTCGCTCACATCATAAGCATAATCATAGCTTACCTGGTAGCAGTCATAATAGTTAACCACACGGCTCTTTTTGCCGCTGACTACTATCATGCTGTTTGAAAGAGGCTCAACATCGGTATAATCCAGATAGAAATAAGGATTCTCCTTAGGATCCACATAATCCACTTTGATAAAACCGCTGCTCTCTTCCATACGGTCCAGCGTAGCTTCAAGTGTCTCATCCTTATCCTCATCATTCACAAGGACATAGATCTGCACGGCACGGTCCAGATTGGAAAGTGTCAGTTTGCTCTCTTCAGTAATAGACCTGATACCGTTGTAGGTAAGGTCGACGCTCTTGCTGTCATAAGGCAGCGCCCTCACACCGATGTTTACGAGAACCACTGCTGCCGTCACCATCACTATCTTCAAGGTGTTTACCAGGGCCCAGGGTATGCCGTGGGTCTTAACGGAAAAACGCCTTGCCGCCAGTATCTGCTCCGTATAAAAGAGTGCCAGTACCACTACGGAGATATAATATACATAATCAGGCCAGTACAGCACGCCGTATAAGCTGTCATCAAAAGGTCCCGTAAGGTCAAATATCGAAAGCACGGCTGTAAGCAGATTGCCTTCGCGGCTGATCATGCCGCATATGGCTTTGATCATTGCACTCAACAGGAGCACGAAGAAGCTCAGCACAGCCGCTATCATCTGATTCTCTGTAAGTGATGATATGAACACGCCGATACCCAGAGCAGCCAGACCGAAGAAGAAGAATCCCACTACTGCCAGAACATTCTCGTTAAAAGGTACATCACCGTATATCCTCATTATAAGCGGATACGCCAGCATGACCGGGAATACCGGAAGGAATACAGCTACTGCTGCCATATACTTCCCGACAACGATCTGCCAAAGCTTAACAGGTGAGGTAAAGAGCAGCTGGTCTGTACGATGACGCTTCTCCTCTGCAAAGCTCCTCATTGTTATCAGGGGCATGGTAAAGATAAAGATGAACAGTACCGCATCCAGTATATATGACAGATACGGCATTCCGTTTGTCAGTCCGTAATACCTGAAATACCACCCCATAAAGAACAGGGTTGCCGACAGGAACAGCCATCCGCTTAAGTTACGGAAATTTCCAAGCCACTCTTTTTTAAATACTGCCCACATCTTCTGCTTCCTCCTTCATGGGCCGTAAGAAAGTAAGTTCCAGATAAACTTCCTCCAGTGAAACCTGACGTCCCGTCATTTCTAATATGGTATATCCCGCCTTTATGCAGGCCTTCGACAGCACCTCTCTGACATCCTTCCCCTTTTTGGCCGTAACCTCTATGGTGCAGGAGTCGGAATCTTCCTTGCATACTTTATGGCTCTCTATATCTTTGATCTTGTCCATAGCACGCTCTGCTGCCGTAGCATTGCCTTTCAGCACAAGACTTAAGCGCTGCTTTTCGTTATACGCCTTGACCAGATGCTCGGGCGTATCGTCTGCCACCAGCCTGCCTCCGGAGAGGATCATAACATGATCGCAGAGTGAGCTGACCTCGCTCAATATATGTGTTGAGAATATAACGGTATGGTCTTCTTTAAGACGGCGGATCATCTCACGCATCTCCACTATCTGCCTGGGATCCAGACCGGAAGAAGGCTCATCCAGGATTATCAGTTCCGGATTGCCTGTTATGGCCTGGGCCAGTCCTACCCTTTGTTTATAGCCCTTGGAAATCTGCTTGATCAGATGCTGCTTAACATAGCCAAGGCTTAACAGCTCTTCCACACGCTCTACTTCCATACGCTTTTCCTTGCCGCCAAGACCTTTCAACTCGGCAGCAAAGCCCAGATATTCCGATACGGTCATATCGGGATATAAAGGCGGCACTTCCGGAAGATAGCCTATATGCCTCTTGGCTTTAACCGGATTCTTGATCATGGAGATATCATTGATGAGTATCTCACCGCTGCCCGGAGCCAGGTAGCCGGTTATCATATTCATCGTGGTCGATTTGCCCACACCGTTAGGGCCAAGGAATCCGTATATCTTTCCCTTTTGTGTCTCGAAAGATATGTCCTTTACTATCTCGCGGCCTCCGTAGGCCTTACACAGATTCTCTACTTTCAGCAAAACTCTTTACCTCTCATACGGCTGCTTCCTTAAGCTCGGGAAGTGTTGCCGCTCTTTCATACATTTCCGGGAACTCCCTCCTCATACGTTCCATACACCGTCTGATGAATCCCCGTCTTTCGTCCATATTAAACTTGAACACATTTTTATGTCCCCACAGATGCGTGAACATATCCTGCTCCCTTAAGCCCTCCATCTCCGGACAGAAGGCATGGATGCTTAATCCTCTTGCCGCCGCACACATCGGCAGTATCCTCTGCTCCGCAAATACCATGGGACAGAGATTATCCTCCGACGGCCCAAGGTTCTGCATAAATCTCAGAGACTCTTTTACGTAGTAATCCCTGAACTCCTTATCCCTTATATATAACATCGCCGTATTGGCAGGACGTATGTTAAAATCCCACCCTGCGGGATATGAATACCCCCGTTTCATCGGGAAACATCCGGGGTCCGAATAGATCGCGGGATTCAGTTCCTCCCTGTGTATCACCGCTACAGACTTATCCCTCAAGTGCCTGCCAAGGCTTTTCCAGATGATAAGATCCGTATCGACCATAACGGAGGGCATGTCTTCGAGCTTAAGTGCGCAGAGCTTTCCCGCTGCCCAGAACACCTTGGGATCGATATCCTCCGGCACTTCAAATTCTTCCATACCTCTCGAGAAGATATCATCAAGCCCTCTCTCCATAAAAAAAGCGCCTGAAGTTTTATCGGCGTAGAGCTTGGTCCTGCCGTTATAGTTTTCATAAGCCGCTACAGAAAGCAACAGGCACGCGAGCTCGTAATCCTGCATCGCAAACTCCCGCTGCGCGTTCTTTCCTGCCGGCTTTGTCCATATTGAGTAAAAACCGTTCATATCAAATAAGATCCAGTCCGTAGCCCAGTTCTTCGATGAGCCGTCTTATCACGAACTCCTCATGGTGGTTTTTATCATTCTCTGCTGCTTTATTCTCTGCAGGCGGCTGCGCCGAGCCCACCAGCACATCCGCGAAACCACCGTATATAAAGCTGCCCCTGTGATAACTGCCGTTATAGAAGCTGCCCGTCATAAAATACCTGCCGCCGACACCGCTCCCTTCAAATCGTCCGCTGACAAAGCTGCCGCCGATGTAGCTGCCGCCGATAAAGTTTCTTCCCGCAAAGCTGCCTTTTATATAACTGCCGCCCACATAGCTGCTGCCATAATAAAAGCCTGCAGTGAAACTGCTTCCCGTAAAGCTCCCTGCAGAAAACCCGCCCGTATAACCGCCGCCATAAAGACGGCTGCGGTAACTGCCGGCCCCAAAAAGAAGTTTCAGATAACTCCCGCCTCCGAAAAACCATGAAAGGTAGCTGCCAGAAAGCCCGCCGCGGTAACTTCCGGATGCTGCTCCCCAGCGGTAATAACTGCCGGTCATATAGCTTCCGGACGCCGTGCCCAACCGGTAAAAACTGCCTTTTATATAACTTCCGGCTGCCGCACCCGCCCGGTAATAACTGCCCTTTATATAGCTGCCGGATACACTTCCGGCTTTTATATATGAACCTCTCCGGTGACTGCCATGGTAACGTGGAAGGGCACTGCCTCCTGCCACAGAGAAGCCCTTCTGTACAGGCAGCAGCTCCGGTGCTTCGTTGCCCATAAATACCAATCCCTCCGGCGCCTTAACATCACAGCCGTTAAAATACAGATCAAAGACCACATCCTTGTCTGCCATGGCAAAGCTCTCCACATAAAGCTTACCCAGTTTGGCACAGAGCTTGACAAATACAGGAAAACCGTGAGCACAGGAAAGCATCTCTTCTGCTCTCCGGGCATCACAATGCATCATAAATCCGCCTTCCGGCAGGGGATTAACAAGCTTTCGGTTGAACTCGTGGTTCCACACCGTATAAACCGCAAAGGCATAGAACTCAGGACAGTAATTCTCATACGACAAAAAGGCATAACCACTGTGGAATGCCGCCAGATCGTTTATACGCTTGTCGTATGCGCGGACAGATTCCCCCTCCATCCTGTCCAGCCATGTAAATCTACCTGCCATAGCCGCCCTTCGAATGTTACAATTATTCGGCAAGTATCCCGCCTATCGTAACCATTTGCGTTTTTGGCGCATATATATCAATATATTACCACAAAAAAAGGAGCATTAAAAGGATTTTTTCCTTTCCAAAGCCCCTCTGATCAAATCCCCGTATAACCCGCTGTCTGAAAAAACAGACTATGCTTTCCCTGTAGACCCGAATCCTCCCCTGTCTTCTTCAGCAAGGTGTTCACACTCTTCAAATTCCACTACCGGCTGGTGTTCCATTATACGGAACTGGCAGACACGGTCATTTACATGTATCTCCGTATCCCTCATCGCCAATACCGGCATGAACCACTGGTCGTTGTCTCCGCAATAGCTCTCATCGATGATGCCGCAGTGGTTGGTCTGTATGATACCGAAGTTCTTAAATGTCGAACTGCGGGGCACCACATGAGCCTCATAGCCTTCCGGCAGCTGCATCCCCACACCAAGGGGTATCAGCTTGAATTCCCCCTGCTTAAGGGTGATATCCTCTGCGCAGCGCAGATCTATCCAGTCAGACTTTCCTTCTATGTAACGCAGCTTTTCTATCTTATCACTGAAATACTTGATCCTTATCCTGGGCATATTCACTCCTTATAATCAGGGCAGTATATCACGGGTCTTGAGGGATCGGTCTGGGCCAGGCTGGCCTTAACATCGATCACACGCTGATTACTGCTGCCCTTCCACTGAAGATTGACATCCTTCTTATCCTGTTTGAACTCTCCGTCTACGACCACATCCACATACTGCATTACCGGATAATGCAGTACATCATCCCAGTCATAGCCGGTATAAAGCCAGATGTTCTTATCCGGATAGCGCTTCTTAACCTCCTCCGCGAAGGCGCGTACATCCAGCCTGTTAGCCGGGAACAAAGGATCGCCTCCGCTGAAGGTAAGGCCGCTTATATAACTCTTATCAAGCTGCTCAAAGATCTCCTGCTTTGCGGCTTCATCAAAGGGCAGTCCGCCCTCCGGATCCCAGGTTATGGGATTATGACATCCGGGACAGCAATGATCACAGCCTGCAACCCACAGAACCACACGCAGTCCGTCACCGTTCAGCATATCATCGTGAGTAATATTATGATATCTCATTTCTCTGTTCTGTCTCTTTCTTTAGTATAGTTCTCTTTAGTACTTTCGATAAGCGACGATCAACCGTCAAAATGCTTCGCATTTCGCCGGTTGTCCGTTGCACTCTGATGCACGCACATAATTCAGCTCCGGCCTGCAAGCATGCCGTTTCTGAATTATATGCATGCACCATCGTCGCTTATCGCTCACATCGACTTTCTTTCAGCAATCTCGGCCATCTTTGCATCATTCAGACGGGAATCTCCGTGAACACGCGAATATGAAAGATAACCGTTCATTCTGTCTATCTTGGTAAGGTTGCGGCTGCCGCAAACGGGACATACATCCATCTCCAGCTCTTCGTGTCCGCAATCGTCGCAGTATGCCAGGCTCAAGTTAACGCCCTCATAAAATCCCATCTCCATAGCCCTGCGTACCAGAGTACGTACGGCTCCGGTGTTATAAGATACCGGGTACTTCACATACTGGATCTTACCGCCGTTAAGCATCTCCCAGAAACGGTCTTCCAGATCCTGTTTCTGTATGGGTGTGATGGTCTCGGTCACATGGCAGTGGAAGGAATTGCTGACGTACTCCCTGTCGCTTACGCCTTCTATGATGCCGTACTTCTTGCGGAACTGCTGTACCTGCAGTCCGCAGAGACTTTCCGCAGGAGTTCCGTAGATAGCATACAGATTACCGTCTTCCTCCTTGAACTCCGTAATGCGCTTATTGATATGCTCCATAACCTCAAGAGCAAACTGTCCGTCTTCAACCAGTGACTTGCCGTTGTAGAGCATCTGCAGCTCGTTTAGAGCCGTTATGCCGAAGGACGCCGTTGCATATTTGAGCAGCGGTTTGATCTTATCATGAAGCCCCAGATGTCCCTCAAGGAAACCGCCTTCGCAGTATGCCAGGGGATTGGTGGAAGCCCTCATCTCTCCTAAATAAGCATAGGTACGGATATGAAGCTGTCTTATAAGATTCAGATAGTAATCCAGCACTTCATAGAAGTCCTTGCTCTCCTGACGCGACTTGGCCAGTATCATGGGCAGATGAAGGGATACGGCACCGATGTTGAAACGTCCTACAAATATCGGCTCATCCTTATCATCCGCCGGATGCATCCCCCCCCTTACATACCAGGGTGACAGGAAAGCCCTGCAGCCCATGGGGGATATTACCTTGCCGTATTGCTTGTACATGCTGGCAATGTAACCCTTACCTGTAAGTGAAAGCCAGTCGGGATACATGGTCTTTGCCGAACATTCCACCCCGGCTTCGAAAACGTCCTCCAGCTCACCGCCGGGGCCGTGGAGTTTTTCATCATATAAGAATACGATCTTGGGGAAGAGCACCGGTTTCTTGTGGCCGTCCCTGCCCTGTCCCTTCCTGCGAACGTTGAGCATGCTTATGGTAGCCTGACGTGCGAAACGTCCGGTACCTATGCCAGCTGTTACGGTTATAAAAGGATAGTCACCGCGGCTCGATGCAACGGTATTAAACTTGTACTCCCATCCCTGGAAGCCCTGTTCGAAGTCCCTGATAACATCCTGCATTGCTTCCGCTTCGGCACTGGTGCGGTCAACTCCCAGTGTTTCATATTTCTTTATATATTTCTCGTATGATTTCTCGGCATAAGGCTCAAGTATCTTGTCAACCTCAGGTACGGTAAAACCTCCGTACTGCTGGGAAGCCGCGCTGAGCACGATATCACCTATAACATCAAATGCCACATCCAGGGTCTTAGGCTCGTTATACCAGATATTGCCCATTTCAAAGCCGCCGCTCAATACATTCTTCACATCAAAGAGGCAGCAGTTCATGGTATCACGGCGTGCACTCATATCGTGAACATAGATATAGCCGTCACGGCAGGCCTGTAATTCTTCCGTAGTCAGAAAGAACTTCTGGTACAGTTCCTTATTAAGCTGGTTGAAGATAAGGGAGCGCTTGGTGGATACCAGTGCAGAGTCCGTATTCGCATTCTCCTTATCACCTATATACATGATGGACTGGCTCTTCTTGTACACATCATCGAGCATGCGTACGAAGTCCTGCTTGTAATTACGGTAATCCCTGTAGCTCTTTGCCACTATGGGCTTAACCTCTTCAAGAGCGCTCTCTACTATGTTATGCATAATAGGGATGGGAATCTCATCAACATCCATGGAATCCACTTTATCTACCACAAACTGGCAGATACGGCATTTCTCCTCATCGGTAAAATCCGTAAGAGCGCGGTATGCGGACTTGCCCACGGCATTAATTACCTTCTGGACATTGAATTCCTCTCTGGTGTTGTCTTTTTTGATCACCTTAACGTCTCTCTTCGGCGTGTATCTCACACTGTAATCAACTTCCGCCATTGTCCATCCTCCGATCAAAACTACTTCATGTTGTTGTAATAAACAAATAAGGCACAAGATATTGTGCCTTATCATTATATGCAATATTAGCTTTTATGTCAATCATCTTTCATGTTAACAAAGAGATTTGGTGTTTATGACTGTTTTTCAGCCGCTTCCTTGTTATTCTTGTTCTTCCTGAGGCCGAAACCTATGAGAAACGCAATGACAATGGCAGCCGCAAATACAACGAATACCAGTCCGTATGAAAGAAATGCATTTAAAAACAGTGTCAACTCCATCTTCTTTACCTCTACTCCTTATCTTTTACCTTGCTGTCCTGCTGCTGAGTGAACGTCTTACAACTCCGCGCGGATCCGTTATGAGAAGCTTAACTACCCATACTACCAGTCCCAGTGCCACCACGCTCAGTCCAAGGAAAGTATCATTGATCATATCCTCCAGCGCCGGCGTGAAATATTCTTCCTGAAGCTCAACATATTCAAATATCGCATCCACAAGCCACATAAGCGATGCGCCCCAATACATAAAGCACAGGATCCCCAGGCCAAGGTTGTCATTCTTACGTGTATACCATAATACTGTAGCGATAACTGCCGCAAATACGGTTATAAGTAATGTCATGGCATCTCCTCCTTATGCTGCGTGATCCTGCTCGGTTTCCTGCGCAGATCTCTTAACTATAGCATCCGCTGCGATACACATGCCTACCCATACCAGGGTTACCAGTACTGCCATACATACGCCGACTGTCGCGATCTCGTGGAACATCTCCGCCGCATCATCAGGATTATTCATCGCTGTAAGGAACGGGAACCAGGGAACAACCTCTCCGTGCCATACATGCTCAAATGCAAGAAGGAATGAACCGCCGATCAGCAGGGAAGTGAGCCATTTAAGCTTTCTGCTGAAAGGGATACGTGCACTTTCCTCAACGTGCTTGCTGCCCTCTGCAACCTTTAACTCTTTCTTCTCTTCAACCTTCTCGATAACCTTTACTACAACAGCTTCTGCTACCGTAGCCGTAAAACATGCCATAACCTTTACCTCCTATTGATATTTTTTGTAAGCAACAACAGGGAAGTCAGATTCTTTCCGTATTATACCGCAAAGGTATCCTACTTGCAAACAAAAAATCAAAGCTCCCTTATATCCGTAATTCTATCATCCGCTGCCGTTTCGCCACTTCTTATTATTCGGACTAGGCCCCTATCATTTTTTGTTATCTGTTCAGAGGAGCTCTGCAAATAAACGCATGAACAGCTGTGAAGGCGGCAGGTGTGTAGCCGATCCCCTGATATAATCTTCGGTAACCTCACGTGATTCCCCGAATGTTTTATCGAAATCTTCTTTTATCTCTGCTATTACGGGGGATCCGCTTATAAAGCAGCCGTTCTCGAAATGATGATAGAGGCTGCGGTAATCCAGGTTTATGGTGCCCACTGTCGCCATCATATCATCCACCAGACTCATCTTTGCATGACAAAATCCGGGAGTCCACTCGTATATCCTTACACCATGGATCACAAGGCTGTGATAAAAGGAACGTGTGATCCGGTATATCATCTTCTTATCAGGTATGCCCGGGGTAATTATCCGCACATCCACGCCGCGCTTTGCCGCCAGGCACAGGGCATGCATCATCTCATCCGTAAGTATCAGGTATGGAGTCATAAAATAACAGTAACGCTCCGCCTTTTCTATCATGCTGATGTATACCTCTTCGCCTATACGCTCCCTGTCGATGGGATTATCTGCATATGGCTGGCAGAAGCTCTGCTGTGATGCTTTATAAGTAGTCTCTGTCAGGAAGCGTGTGACATCTTCTATGGGCTCACCCTTACGCTGTCCTGCCGACCACATCTCCAGGAACATGATCGTAAAGCTCCTTACCGCATCGCCTTCAAGGCGTATTCCCGTATCCTTCCACTCCCCATACGGATGTGTGATATTAAAATACTCATTGGCCAGGTTATACCCTCCGGTAAAGGCTATGCGGTTATCTATCACCGTGATCTTTCTGTGGTCCCTGTTATTTAAGAAGAAATTCAGCATTATGGTAAAGGGATTGAATGCCTTACAGGATATGCCCTGGGAATTAAGCTTCTTTACAAAATCCGTATTGATAAAGCCGATGCTGCCCATATCATCATAGAATACCCTTACATCCACTCCCGCATCGGCACGCTCCGCCAGTATCTCCTCTATACGTGCCCAGGCTATGTCATCCTCAATGGCATGATATTCCATAAAGATAAAATCTTTTGCATTCTTCAGGGCAGTAAGCTGCGCTTCCAGTCCCTTTTCCGCACTGTCATAATAAGTAATGTCGGTATTATGATATACGGGATAAGCTGCCACGGAACGAATATAGGAGGCTATCCCCGCAGACGGTCTGTTTATATCTGCCAGTTCTTTGAGCTGATCATCATTAGCCGGCAGATGCGCAAGCACTACGCCGTCGGTTTCCGCAAAACGTTCCCTCATGCTCCGGGTACTGAAATCCAGACCTACCAGCAGATACAATGCCACACCAAGTATAGGGAATGCCAGTATAAGGATTATCCAGGGCATCTTCATGGTGGATGTCTTGTTCTGGGAATACAGTGCCAGCACAAGAGCCAGCGATGCCACGGAAGTTATGACATTAAGCCAGCGGGCATATTCATGGAGTTTGGTAAAGAATAATAAAAAGAGCACTATCTGGACGATGATAGATAAGCCTGTAAGGATAAGCCTCTTTACGCCGTTCCGTGTACTCTTTCGGTATTCATAAGGTTTTCTCTGCCTTTTAGCTGCCATAACAGGACAGATTATACCACAATCAGGGATACAGGCACAAGGCAGTGCCGCATCTTCACAAGTTGCGGTACTATGTGGTATACTCTCATAAAAAGTCATAAGGAGGTGCTGTCCGTGAATACCTTGTATCTTGAGTGCAACATGGGTGCTGCCGGAGATATGCTTACCGCTGCTCTGCTCGAACTCCTGCCGGATCCCGACGATTTCGTATACCGTTTCAATACCCTGGGTATCCCCCGCATACTGATGCGACGTGAAGATTCCGTAAAATGTGGCATACACGGAACCCACATCTCTATACTGGTAGACGGGAAAGAAGAAAGTGAAGATATGCACGCTCATCATGAGCATGGACACAGTCATGACGATAATGATCATACGCACTCCCATGAGCATGAAGACCATGAACACGGTCATGAACATGAGCACGATCACGAACACGGCCACGATCATCACCACAGTCACTCTACCCTTGAACAGGTCCGTTTTATCGTTGATTTCCTTAATCTGGATGATAAGGTAAAAGCAGATATCATGGCTGTATACGGTCTTATTGCCGAAGCAGAATCCCATGCACATAACCGGCCCATAGACCAGGTACATTTCCATGAGGTCGGCACCATGGATGCCATAGCCGATGTTACAGCCGTCTGCATGCTTTTAAATGAACTGAATGTTGAAAAGATCATATGCTCACCCGTACATGTCGGAAGTGGTACCGTAAAATGTGCCCACGGCATCCTGCCCGTTCCCGCTCCTGCTACCGCTTATATCCTTAAAGATGTTCCCATATACGGCGGTGAGATAAAAGGCGAGCTCTGCACTCCTACAGGCGCAGCACTCTTAAAGCATTTCGTAACCGAGTTCGGTCCGATGCCCGTAATGCGTATAAGCAGCACCGGCTACGGCTGCGGTAAAAAGGATTTCCCCATCGCCAACTGCGTACGTGCCCACCTGGGTGAGACCGCCGACAGCAATGATGAGGTCATTGAGCTTTCCTGCAATCTGGATGATATGAGTGCCGAGGATATGGCATTCGCGTGTGAAGAGCTCATGCTCGGAGGCGCCCGCGATGTATACACCAGCTCGGTACTGATGAAGAAAGGCCGCCCCGGCACACTCCTTACGGTGATCACCGACGATGAACATAAAGACGAGATCGTAAAACTGATATTTAAACATACCAGCACCATCGGAATACGGCAGTGCCGCATGAACCGCTACATCCTGGACCGTAACATAACCGAACAGGACGGCGTCAGGATAAAAGAATCCGCAGGCTACGGTGTTGTCCGCAGCAAAGCCGAGTTTGATGATATTGCAGCTTATGCCCGCAAGACCGGTTTAAGCTTAAGCGAAGCAAGAGCCAAGCTGAACCTGCAGATCAAACTGTGGGGACAGGCCCGCCGTGGATGACCTCCCAGACGATACAGAAGACATAAAACAGTGCCACTGAAACAGCAGCGATATCCTTTATCTTTGATGAATAGATACGCTCTGTAAGTGGCACTATCAATTTTAGGAAACACACTGCCATCAGGCCAAAGATGCAGCTGCTGATCAGCGATATCCGGTCATCAAAATTAAAATACCAGCCCTTATATGACCAGAGCTGTACATGAAAGAAATACTCCAGAATATAAGAAGCCCCAAGTTCTATAGCCGTCGTGATCACGGCGCTTCCCAGAAATATCAGCAACGGTTCCTTAACCTTCCTGAAGATCAGATACAATATCAGTATCCCGAAACCGTATATCGGGCAGAACGGAAGATGCAGCACTCCCCTGTCTGCCCAGTAATGAAACAATACAAAAGTGCAGATAACTTCATATGCCCAGCCGATAAATGAAGCCAGCGCAAACATCAGCATGTACTTTGTGATAAAACGGAGTACTTTCACTGTCTCCTCCAAAAAAACTCCCCGGCATATCACATTATGCCGGGGGATTAAACTTATCTTTATCAGTCTCAAAGGCTCTTCTTCGAAGATGCCTCATCCGCAAACGGTCCGGGTATCGTAGATATACCACGGTGGTTGCCAAGATAATCCGTGTCAAAGATTATATCTGTTCCGTCGGGATTTTCAAATCTCTGCTCGGGTTCAAAAGCCTTCCCCAGCGTTTCCGTACAGATAACGGAAGTATTGAAATCCTTAAGCAGGGAGTATACATTGGTCTTTATGCTGTACTTACCTTTATTGTTCTTCTTAAGCTCAACAGCTGCTGTGTTCTTCTTATCAACAAACTTATCTTTATCATGTCTGCTGACATTTGCCCCATTAAAGAATGCATTACCGGAGAGCCATACCGGAAGGTGTCCGAAGTGTGCCTGTGCCAGTGCGCCCATATCAGGCTTGCCGTCGATGGCGAAAGGTGCGTTCCACTCTTCAAATGAAGGGAAGATATCGAAACACTTTGTCCCTACTTCCATATAATCCGCATCCTTGGGTGTCTTCTTCTTATCTTCGACAGGATAATGCTGTATGAAGATATTATTGTAGATCCTGTCATCACCATGGAGTATGGTCATGAAGCCAGCAACCTCGGTCCTGTGACGAATATGGTAAGGTGTGTATCTGGGCTCACGCTGTCCGTTGACTATACTGTCCACACCGGAATTGATAAGGCTGAACGCTCCCAGGAAAAGGTTATGCACACAGGCTATTCCTTCACTTGGTATCGTTACACTCACCTTTGAGAGCAGCAGGTTGTTATCGATAAGGGTAGGCCCGTGACCCACTTCGATAAATACATCAGTCGAGAACATGATACCCGGCTTTGCCTGTACCCCGTCAGGACGGTGATTGTCATGAAGGAGGTTCTGGGTTATCCTTGCCCCCTGCGCTTCCCAGTCAAGCCATATACCCATGATACAGTTATGGATATGGTTACGGCGGATGGTAACATCAATACCCGCATGAAGCTTGATGCCCGCAGTCTCTGCACCTGCCAGCTGTGCGGAGGTACATACATCATGGATATGGTTATCTTCTATCAATGAGAATACGGCACCCATACGTCCTACAATACCGGTCTGCCCGCAGTCATGGATATGACAGCGGCGTACGATATGAGAACCTATGCGCTCCTTGACCCAGCCGTGATACTGTCCGCGGCATACCGCATCTCTCTCCATCTGTGTAGGGCTCTTAACATACTTTCTGAAGAAGTACATATCATTCTCGGGATCAAGATATTTGCCCAGTGAAATACCGCAGCAGCGGCTGCCATATATCTCACAATCCTCAATGATCCAGCCCTTGCTCCAGTGAGGTCCTATCATACCGTCCTGATAAGCTGCGGGAGGTGCCCAGGTAGTGGCTGCTTTGTTGATATTAAAGCCGCTCACGGTTATATAGTTCACAAAGTTCTTATCAGGCATGAAACAGTTACGGCGTACCGTTATCTCAACATTCTCTTTGTTGGGATCCGCACCGCGGAAGTTCGCGTACAATACTGTCCTGTTCCCGTCCTGCTCCACAAAGAATTATATTTTGACGCTTCCTGATCCCATGAATAAGGATCGGCCTTAGCCTTGAGACATTCATCAAGACTGTCAGCTTCATACATCATCGCATCATTTAAGAATACAGCACCGGTATGGCGTACCTTATCCGAAAAATACCAGTCGCCTTCCACCTTCTCGATGTACGGATTATATGCACCGAATATACTGTTATCGATACTTACCGTCCAGGTGGTACCCTTGTACTTCTTCCAGTTCTTGACTTCTTCAGCACCGGTGATGACTGCACCAAGCGGCTCCTTTGAGCGGTAGGTTATCCTTGCATCCTTTGTTCCGGCATTAACGGGACATACCCACTCCCTGTAGATTCCGGGGAGTACCACCACTTCATCCCCCGCCGTTGCGATCTTTGCGGCGTCGCCTATGTGTTTGAAAGGCCTGTCCTTACTCCCATCTCCCTGACGATGGGCTGAAGCATCAACATAGTAGACTTTCGCTTTTGACATTAATAATACCTCCTCTTTACTTGTTTCCCCACTTTTTTGCCGTTCAACATCCCCACTCAATGATATAAATTTTGTACGCTTACGTCAAATACTATTTCATCCCCGGTATTTAGCCGGAGACACTCCGAAGGCCGTACGGAAATTGCGCAGGAATACGGAATAATCGCCGAATCCCGTTTTCTGCCAGACAGAAGATACTGCTTCGCCGCGGGACAGAAGTTCGCAGGCACGGATAAGTTTTTTATTTATCACAAATGAATGCGGTGTTACTCCTGTGAGCTTCTTGAATTTCCGCAGGAAATGATATTTACTCATATGTACCTCATCTGCCAGCTGATCTGCCGTAACCGCTTCTTCCATATGCTCTTCAACATACTGCCCCACCTGTTCCACCAGCGGATGCTCAGCCACGTATTCACCGAACAGCTGCGACTCCTTTCTTCCGCAGAGTATATTTAAATGCGCAAAAAACAGGGTCAGATATCCCCTGTCCATGGTACGCCGCAGCCCCTCAGGCGCACCGCTCATCGCCAGTTTAAGAAGATAACCTCGCAGCATTTCTTCATAATAAACAGGAAAATGCCATGCCCTGGAATCTTTAAGCCTGAAACATTCAGACAGATCCTGACCGGGGTCAGCCAGCTCCTGCAGGAATGCAGAAGTCACCCATAATATGATGCGCTTGGAATCCGCTCCGTTGGCAGTGGGCTGGTACTTATGCATGACATTCTGCTCGATCAGCAAAAAATCCCCCTTATGCAGATGATAACTCTGATTCTCTATCATTGAAGAGTACTCACCTTCCAGCACATATAAGATCTCATAGTAATTATGATAGTGAAAAGACATGGCACCTGTGGGGACACCCTCCTTTTCATAAACCTCATAATCCCTGTCTATCATATACTGACGTTCCTCACTTGCCGGGAGCGTCCTGATCCTCCGTCCTGAGGATATACTGTCTTTTTTTTGCTGATCTGCTTTTGCCACTTCTGCCTCCATAATGGTCAGAATGATAATCAGAGCAATTTTTGCATGTTTTGGAGCAATAGATATTCTTTTCAAGCATTTATTACACATAGTATACTATCCCTTGTGACAATAAGCAATAATGATCATTAATAGGCCAGGTGGTTCTATTAAAATAACAGGAGGACTATTTAAAATGCAGATGACTCTTCGCTGGTACGGCAGCAAGTACGACACGGTAACATTAAAGCAGATACGTCAGATCCCCGGTGTGACAGGCGTGATCTCCACTCTCTACGGCACCGCTCCCGGTGAAGTATGGGAAATGGAAGACATCCTTGCTCTTAAGAAAGAGATAGAGGATGCAGGCCTTCAGCTGACCGGTATTGAAAGCGTCAACGTACATGACGCCATCAAGGTGGGAACTCCCGATCGTGACAAGTATATCGACAACTACATCACAACACTCGAACGCTTAGGCCAGGCCGGTATACACATGGTTTGCTACAATTTCATGCCCGTGTTTGACTGGACCAGAACAGAGCTTGCAAGAGTCCGTCCCGACGGTTCCACGGTACTTGCATACACCCAGGAAGCTGTTGACGCTCTCAATCCTGAAGATATGTTCGCATCCATCAGCGGCGACGCAAACGGTGCCATCCTTCCCGGCTGGGAACCTGAGCGTATGGAGCACATCAAGGAGCTCTTTGAGATGTACAAGGATGTTGACGATGAGAAGCTCTTCGCCAACTTAAAGTATTTCCTTGAGCGCATCATGCCGGTATGCGATAAATACGATATCAACATGGCTATACATCCCGACGATCCCGCATGGAGCGTATTCGGTCTGCCCCGTATCATCATCAACAAAGCCAACATACTCCGCATGATGAAAATGGTAGATAACCCGCACAACGGTGTGACCTTCTGCTCCGGATCCTACGGTACCAATCTTGAGAACGATCTGCCCGACATGATCCGTTCATTAAAAGGCAGGATACATTTCGCACATGTGCGCAACCTGAAATTCAACTCTCCCACCGACTTTGAGGAGTCTGCTCATCTTTCAAGCGACGGTACCTTTGATATGTATGAGATAATGCTGGCTCTTTACGACATAGGCTTCGACGGTCCCATCCGTCCCGACCACGGACGTATGATCTGGGATGAAGTGGCAATGCCCGGCTACGGCCTGTATGACAGAGCTCTGGGTGCTACCTATCTCAACGGTCTCTGGGAAGCAATATGCAAGTCTCACGGACATAAGCAGGCGCTGTAAGAACCATCGTCTTTGCCCGGCAGCACAAACTATACCCGCCATATAAAGGCAGAAAGGTCAGATATGAAATTAACATTACAAGGTATAAAAGAAGCACGCGCCGAATATGAAAGCAAGGGCTATAAGCTCCCTTCCTTTGACATAGAGAGCGTTAAAAAGAATACTTATGAAAGACCTGTATGGATACACTTCGGCGCAGGCAATATCTTTCGCGCCTTCCAGGCCAACGTTATGCAGAACCTGTTAAACGCAGGCGTTATGGATACAGGTCTTATCGCAGCCGAAGGCTATGATTACGAGATAATCGAAAAGAGCTACCGTCCTCATGACAGCTTAAGCCTGCTGGCAACATTAAAGGCATCAGGCAATGTTGAGAAGACCGTTGTAGGCTCCATCATGGAATCACTTATACTGGATTCCGATAACGATACCGAGTACAGCCGTCTTAAAGAGATCTTCAGCAATCCCTCATTACAGATGGCAAGCTTTACCATTACTGAAAAGGGCTACAGCCTGGTAAACGGAGCCGGCGAACTGCTCCCTTCTGTTGCTGCCGATCTTGAAAAAGGTCCCGCAAAGCCCGAAAGTTACCTCGGCAAGGTAGTATCCCTGCTCTATACCCGTTTTACGGAAGGCAGGCTTCCCATCGCCATGGTCAGCATGGACAACTGCTCCCACAACGGAGACAAGCTTTATGCCGCAGTAAATGCCTTTGCCGAAAAATGGTGCGCTGCCGGTCTTGCTGATAAAGATTTCCTTGCATACGTTAATGATAAGACTAAAGTTTCCTTCCCCTGGAGCATGATCGATAAGATCACCCCCAGACCGGATGCAAAAGTCGAGAAGATCTTTTCAGATGACGGCATGGAAAACCTGGAGCCCGTCATCACATCCAAGAATACTTATATCGCACCCTTCGTAAACGCTGAAGAATGCGAATATCTTGTTATAGAAGATGCCTTCCCGAACGGCAGGCCTGCCCTGGATAAAGGCGGTATCATCTTTACCGACCGCGAAACCGTAGACAAGGTTGAAAAGATGAAAGTATGCACCTGTTTAAATCCCCTGCATACCACACTGGCTGTTTACGGATGCCTGCTGGGTTATACTCTTATCGCTGACGAGATGAAGAATCCTCTTCTCAAGAAATTTGTTGAGAAGGTCGGTTATGTTGAAGGGCTTCCCGTAGTCGTGGATCCCGGCATCATCGCT
Source organism: Lachnospiraceae bacterium (assembly GCA_017539565.1). Classification (GTDB taxonomy): domain Bacteria; phylum Bacillota; class Clostridia; order Lachnospirales; family Lachnospiraceae; genus NK4A136. Next base: position 33,158 of record JAFYCS010000036.1, on the reverse strand, counting down.
CCCAGTGATTTCATCGATACGGTAGTCAATACACGTATCCCCAACCCGTTCATGCCTGATACTCCGCAGAGGATAGCCTGTGACACTTCACAGAAACTGCCTATCCGATTTGGCGAGACCATCAAGGCTTATGAAAAGAGCAGCACGCTGGATGTTAAGTCCTTAAAATTCATTCCTCTGGTATATGCAGGATGGCTGCGTTACCTTATGGCTGTTGATGATAAGGGAAATGCATTCGAATTAAGCCCCGATCCGCTTCTGGATACCGTAACACCTTTTGTTAAGGCTTATGAGCTTTCAGATGCTCCCAAGGATCTGTCGAAGCTTGATGAGCTGCTTAAGAATGACAAGATCTTCGGCGTAGACTTATGTGCCATAGGCATGGCCGATACCGTCAAGAGCTACTTCGCAGAGCTCTCCGCCGGAAAAGGGTGTGTAGAAAAAACATTAGAGAAATACCTGGCATAAATAAAAGGGGGCGAAAGCCCCCTTTTAAATTATCATCCTTTTCTTATGACCGTAAGATCATTTCCAGACAGGATACAGTGTGATCGTCTTGCCTTTTTCCGGGATCAGCTCTTCGATGGTTACGGTCTCTCCTATAGTAAGCATCACCTCAGCGCCGCCCTTCTTTGTGGTCCAGCCTGCAAGAGTATATCCCTTTGCAGTCAGATTTTCCCCTTTTACAGTGAGTTTGCCTGTTGCATAATCTATCTTCTTTTCAGCTTTCGAAAGCCTGATCTTTCCGCTCACCTTTACTTTCTTTGCAGGCCTGGTCACCTTGTATTTAATGGTATATTTGTTGGATGTAAACTTTGCCTCCAGGGTAAGCGTGTTATCAACAGAATACTTGCTCAGGATGGCTGCGGTAAGAGTTTTGAGTCTCTTTGACTTTTTATTGCCGTTCTTATCAGTATATTCGCAATACCACCCTTTGAAGCTGTGTCCCTTCTTGACCATGTTCACAAGCTTTGCTTTCTTTCCGCTCTTGTTGAGTGTGTAATAATGATCTACTTCGTCTGCACCGTTTGTGATGAATATCAGACTTGCGGTAACCTCGGTGTTCTTTTTGCCGGGAAGGGTCAGCTCTTCTCCGTCACCGCCGGAAGTTCCGCTCTCGGTAACCTTAACGGTACAGCTTGCCGTCTTTCCGCCATCCACAGTGGTAACTATTATACGTGTCTCACCTGCTGCCACACCGGTAACCTTACCGTTCGCATCAACAGTAGCTATCTCGGCATTATCACTTCTCCAGGTAACCTTCTTATTGGTAGCATTATCGGGCGTTACTGTTGCCTTAAGTGTAGCACTCCTTCCTGTGCCCACTTCCAATTCTGTCTTGTTCAGTGTAACACTTTCAACTAAAACTCTGGATCCGCTTGCTATCGTTCTGTTGTCTTTATCCCAGTCATAGTCCTTAGCAACCTGATTATCGGTGCTCAGGAATGTCTTGATCTTCTCATTATCCTTTGTATCCACATAAAATGCGCCCTGCTCAATAGTCTCAACACTTGCAGGTATCGTAAGCATTGTAAGAGCCGGATCGCCTGATGCAAATTCGTAAGGTATGGTCTTTACCCTGTCTCCTATTATAATCTCTTCAAGCATCGGACATCCCGCGAAATTCTGTGCGTGTCCCCAGCTGGTGCCAAATGTAAGCACCGGAAGCGCTCCGTCACCGGTATAATCCTCTACCACCACTCCGGAAAGATAAGCACAGTTTAAGAATGCATAAGGCCCTACATAAGAGACTTCTTCAGAGATGACCAACACGCCGCCGGCTTCTTTGGTTCCCATAGCCGTATCCTTAAATGCACTGGCCCCGATGCTCTTTAATGCCCTGGGAAATACAGCCAGGCCGAATGAAGTACATCCTTCAAATGCACTTTCTCCGATGGTTTTAAGCGTAGTGCCGGAAAAATCCGGGCTGTTCAATACAGCATCTTTATAGAAAGCGCTGTCACCGATCTCAGTGATGAAAGCTCCCCATTTTACAGTTTTCAGCGATTCACAGTTCATCGCAAATTCAGGCGGTATAACGGATAGTCTGTTGGACATGGTGATGGATTTGAGCACTTTGCAGTTAGCAAATGTCTGTCCGTGCCCCCAGCTTTCGCCAAAAGCCATCGCATCGAGCGCAGCCTCTCCCGTATAAGGTCTGAACGTAACACTGCCAAGAAACTCGCAATTTTCAAATGCATAACATCCTATGTATGTAACTGCCGAAGGGATCACCAGATCTCCGTGTGCCGACGCGGTTCCCATGGAAGTACCCTGGAATGCATTTGCACCGATAGTCTTTAATGTCTCGGGCAGTTTAACGCACTGAAGTGCCTTACAGTCTTTAAATGCCCCCTCTTCTATCGTCTCCAATGCAGTATTACTCATATCGGGACTGTTGAGCACGGGATCGTTCGCGAAAGCGTTCTCATCAATCTTTTTTAAAGCATTGCTCCAGTTTACGGTACTGAGGACAGGACAATTATGTGCAAAAGTAGGAGGCAGGCTGACTGTCTTATTCGATAAGCTTATGGTCTTTAATGCCTCACAGCCTGCAAAGGTCTCACCCTTTCCCCAGCTGGATCCGAAGTTTATTTCTGTTATGTCACTCCCTGTCTGATCATTAAAGCTTACGCTCTCCAGATAAACACATGCTTCAAAAGCATTATATCCGATATAAGAAACACTTGCCGGTATTACAAGCTGTCCGGCCGCCGAACGCTTGCCCATAAGGGTCTTGGCAAATGCCCCGTTTCCTATATTAACAAGAGTCTCAGGGAACTTGACCTGTCCAAAACCGGTACAGCCGCTGAACGCGTATTCCCCGATCGTTTCTGTAACGGTACCACTCAGATCAGTGCTGTCTAAAACAACATCGTTCTCAAACGCATGCCCTCCTATCTCTTTTACGGTACTGCTCCACTTAACGTTACTTAACAATGAACAATCATTTGCAAAATAACCGGGCAGGGTATCTATCCTGTTCGAAAGCTCTATCGTTGTGAGCGCAGCACAAGATGTAAAGGTGTTACCTTTTCCCCAGGAAGAGACGAATACGATCGGTGCACTTCCCGCTTCAAAAGTAACGGTTCCAAGTGCATTGCAGCCTCTGAACGCATCATGGCCTATCTGTGTTACATTCGCAGGAATGACCAGATGTCCGTCCTTCCTGTTTGATCCCAGACTGGCGTTCTCAAAAGTGCTGTTACCGATCCATTCGAGTGTTGAAGGGAACTGTACGGAAATAAGCTCCTTATGTCCTTTGAATACCTCGTCATCTATACCTTTTACCGTTATCCCGTTCACAGTTGAGGGGATAATGATATCAGTGATCTCATCGCCTTCATAGGAGTATTTCGTAATAGTACCTTTATCATTTACGGTAAGATACGAACTGATATCCACTCCTGCTGAAACATCCTCTTCCTCAACAGCTTCAGAAGATGGTTCCCCCTGTTCATCCGCATCCTGCTCATACGCAGCCTCCGGATATGTATCTTCGTCAACAACAGTTACTTCATTTTCTCCTGCAGCAAAAACAGGCGTATAAGCAGAGCCTAAACTGCTTATCTCCAGCATTGCACACATCACAAGAGTCATAATACGTTTTGCCTTCATGCTTTACATTTCCTCCTTGTGGTATTTCACTTTAACATCATGCCATAAAAAAGCACCGTCTGTGATGTATTCTACATCAACATACGGCGCTTTTCAATTCTGTTTATGATCCCTTTTTTCCCGGTAATAAAGAAGCTTAAGCTTATCCCTCCTTAACATGGATATAAAACCTGTATGCATCAAATGTCACCGGTCTGCTGCTGCCACAACTGTATCCGTGATCTGCCCTGCTGAAGAAACGCTCTCTTTTTTTGCAGCTTCCACTTTATAATAGATCCAGGTATTACCCCTTACGCTCTCCCGTTGCTTTTCGATCAGTTCTGTGCCTGAAGCAGGATCCGTAAGGGATGCCGCGAAGCGTTTTACATTATCCCCGGCTTCCAATTCCCTGTGCACTACCATTAGCAGTGTCGATCCGATGTCTGCCTTATAAGTTCCCGCCAGCACATCAATGCTGTCTTCACGTACAACAGCCGTATCCCTGCACTTTGACAAGAGCAGCGTATCCTCCGCGCTCTCATTCCACCATCCGGCAGGGAGCAGATATACGCAGTCGGTGTCCCCCGCTATGATATCACGTTCCTGTCCGCCGGGATATATCTGACCGTTCCCAACTACAAGGGAATCCGAAAAGATAAGCATCGGCAGTAAACAGGCTGCCATAGCTATTGCCATGGCCTTCCCCTTAAGCTTCAGACGTTTGATCGAAAACATCACACCGCACAGGAGCAGTGTTCCGCACCAGGGCATGATACACATGATGTAACGGTCCACCAGGTAAGGAACCATTTTTGAAACACATACAAAGTATATCACGAAAGGTACTGTCACCATAAGCGCCCGCTCGATACGTGATCTGTCAGCATCCTGCTTATCCTTTATCATCAGCACTGCGATAAGTACGGTCACGACAGCCGCCAATGCCAGATACAGCCATTCGGGTATTCCCATACAGTTGTGGACCAGCACATAAAACATCGTCCCCAGTCTGTCAAGAGTCCCTTCAAGCGAAAAGAATCCGCCTATGGATTCTGCCCCGCGCGAACCCGCGAACACCGCCTTTAACGAGAACGGCCACATAACTATACCGACAGCACCGGTGATCCCCATGGTAAGTATATAACGCAGTACGCTCTTTATCTTTTTCCTGGCCAGCATTATCACAACCGACGCAAGTGCTATGCCGAAGATATAGATCACTGAATAATACTGTGAAAGATATGCACAGAGAGTAAAGAATACCAGTTTACGCCTGTCCTTCTTATCCCATTCCCAATTCTTCGAAGCAAGGTTAAGATGAGCATAGGCCACTCCGGTGACCATAAGGGTGACAAGTGCATACATCCTGATATACGAAGCCGTTATGGCTGCTGCCGCACTCAGTCCATAGAGCGCCGCCGCCATAAGCCCGACCGTTTTACCGCCAAGAAACTTCTCGACTGTACGGTATAAAAGCAATATGCTGAGTATACCTAATATAATATTCAGGCTAAGGCCATACCATTTGGAATACTTTCCCGGATGGAAAGAACAGATCGTATGCAGAAGCAGCGCATACAGAGGCGGGTGGTTATCCCCGCGGAAATTATAGAGTACGGAAATGTAATTAAAACGGTTGGTATCGCTTACTGCAATGTAATCCTTATAAGCCTGCCCGCTCATCCAGGTAGTGGTATACATATCATTGCTGCACTCCCTGGCACGGGCGTATGCGGCATAGATCTCACTGCCTTTTATATCCCAGCCGTTAGCTTTAAGTATGGAAAAATCTTTTGACAGATTACGGAACAGGTCGATGATATTCTCCCCCGCTCCGTATTCCTTCATCCAGTCCTTTACGGAATACTCCTGCGTTCCCATGTGCATGAAAGGCAGGTACTCACTGTTGGCCGTACCGTACATATACATCTCATCCACATGATAGCCTTCCTTCTGATATCCCCAATAGACGAATACCGTAAAGCAGGCCAAAAGTATGATCGCGAGTATAATATTTGTACGCTTTTCAGATCTCAAATCTCTGACTATTCCTCAAAGGGAAGCTCATTATGCTCCGACTTACGGTCTCTTGTCATGAGCTCCTTTACCGCATCTTTTACGGCCTTTCCGTCAAACAGTATATGGTTTACCTGCTCAACGATAGGCATCTCGATACCGTATTTTTCTGCAAGCGCCTTGCCGGCCTTTGCCGAATAAACACCTTCCACTATCATCTTAACTTCATCCATGGCTTCCTGTGCGGTCTTACCCTGTCCCATCAAGAAGCCCGCCTTGCGGTTTCTTGAATGAACGGATGCGCAGGTCACTATCAGATCACCCATGCCTGTAAGGCCGGCGAAGGTCTCTGCCTTACCGCCCATGGCAATGCCCAGACGGCTTATCTCTGCCAGGCCCCTGGTGATCAGGGCAGCCTTGGTGTTATCACCGTAGCCCAGGCCGTCTGCCATACCTGCCGCCAGTGCCACAACGTTCTTAAGCGCAGCTCCCAGCTCCACACCCAGCACATCGGGTGATGTATAAACACGGAATACTTCCGATGAAAATATCTCCTGTACATATTCTGCGGTAGCCTTTTTCTTTGCCGCCGCAACGATAGTGGTAGGCATGCCGCGTCCCACTTCCTCTGCATGAGTAGGTCCTGATAATACGGCCACTTCGGCCTGGGGTATCTCTTCCTTTATCTGTTTATCAAGTGTCAGCGGCGTGCTCTCTTCTATACCCTTTGCCACATTTACCACTATACGGCCTTCGGGAATGAAGGGCTTCATCTGCTCTGCAGTCTTTCTGGTAAAGATCGAGGGCACTGCCATAACGATCAGGTCCTTATCCTTACATGCATCTTCCAGCACAGTGGTAAAGCTTATCGCATCGCCGAGTTTAACCCCCGGCAGTTTATCCTTATGTTCACGCTCATTATTGAGCATCGTGATCTCATCTTCCAATACCGACCATACACATATATCGTGCCCGTTATTTGCCAACAGCCATGACAAAGCTATTCCCCAGCTGCCTGCACCTATCATTCCTATCTTTGCCATTTTCATTTCCCCCTTATTATGTTTGATAAAGATCCTTCGCTTCGCTCACGATGACACGGGTGTTGCCTTCACTCCGTTTTATTCTTTTTAAAGAGATAGGTCTTGCGTTCCTCTCCCCTGATGAGCTTTTTAATATTCTCATGATGTCGGATGAAAGCCATCAACGTGATAACAAATGCAACCGCATACATCTCATAACGGACCGCGGGCGGTATAAAAGGTTTCTGAACAAAATCCATCCATGGTATGATCACAGGCTTGAATATCCCCAGCTCACCCATAATGACCGTCTGGATAAAAAAGCCGGTAGTAAGTATCAGCGAGCCCAGTGACACATAATGTGTGATCGCAAAGGTTCCAAAAAAGAGCAAAAGGTCTATAGGCACATACATCCAATGAAATGCAAGTATCATACCGCTCATGGCTGCGATACCCTTGCCCCCTTTAAATCCCAGATAAAAAGGAAAATTATGCCCCAGAATGGATCCGAGTCCCGCATAAAGCTTTAAGAGATAAATATATTCCGGGTAACGGTAGCGAAACAGAAAATAAACCAGTACCACGGCACCTATGCTCTTTGCCAGGTCGCCGACGAATACCAGAAGGCCGGCCTTCTTGCCCAGAACACGCAGGGTATTTGTTGTCCCTGCATTTCCGCTGCCCTTTTCACGGATATCTATGCCGTTTAATCTTCCTATTATGTATGCTGTCTGAAAGTTACCGAAGAGGTAACCTATAACAAGACAAAGGATACGTATTCCTATGATCTCCATTTTCCCTTTCTCTCCCGCGCCGGTGAGCCGCATCTGCGGCAGCTCATCCTGTCAGTCTTTCTCTTTTCTTTCCCTTATTATGAAGCGCAGTGGCGTTCCGCTGAAGCCAAAGGCTTCGCGGATCTTATTCTCCAGGTAACGCACATAGGAGAAATGCATAAGCTCCTTGTCGTTTACGAAGATAACGAAGGTAGGCGGTTTGACCGAAGCCTGCGTGGTGTAATAGATCTTTAAGCGCTTGCCCTTGTCTGAAGGGGGCTGCTGCAGTGCTGCTGCCTCGCTGACGATCTCGTTTAACACACCTGTCTGTATACGCATGGCATGATTCTCTGTCACAGCATCTATCATGTCATAAAGCTTGGGCAGACGCTGCCCGCTCTTTGCAGATATGAATATAAGCTCGGCATAAGGCATGAATGCCAGAGTATCACGGATATCCTTGGTAAAGTCGTTTACGGTCTTGTTATCCTTCTCCAGCAGGTCCCACTTGTTTACTGCGATGATCATACCCTTGCCACGTTCATGAGCAATGCCTGCGATCTTGGCATCCTGCTCTGTAACGCCTTCCGTAGCATCTATGACCAGCACCGCCACATCAGCACGCTCCACGGCGCTGACGGTACGCACTATCATATACTTCTCAAGTTCTTCCTTTATCTTGTTCTTCCTGCGAAGACCTGCGGTATCGATAAAGACGTACTCCTTACCGTTACGCTTGAGCACGGTATCCACGGCATCCCTGGTGGTACCTGCTATGTCCGAAACTATGAGCCTGTTCTCTCCCAGCAGTCTGTTTATTATGGAAGATTTGCCTACATTAGGCTTACCTATAACGGCGATCTTCGGACGCTCATCTTCTTCTTCCTCACCGCTGCCTTCCGGGAAATAACTGATGAGCTTATCCAGCATATCACCAAGTCCCTGCTTCTCTGCCGCAGATATCGGATAAGGTTCGTCCAGTCCCAGATTATAGAACTCATATACATCAGCCTGCTGCTTGGCAAAATTGTCCACCTTATTGACCACGAGCACTACAGGCTTCTTTGAGCGGCGCAGCATATCAGCCACCTTGGAATCCGCATCAACAAGCCCCTGCCTTACATCCGTCAGGAAGATGATCACATCCGCCGTATCTATGGCGATCTGTGCCTGCTCCCGCATCTGCGAGAGTATGATATCACTGCTGTCCGGTTCGATACCGCCCGTATCTATCAGGGTGAAGTTCTTATCAAGCCAGTCTACATCAGTATAAAGCCTGTCACGGGTGATACCCGGCGTATCCTTTACTATGGAAAGCCTCTCACCTGCCAGCGCATTAAACAAAGTCGATTTTCCTACATTAGGGCGGCCTACTATCGCCACCACGGGTTTACGTTTCATCATACACCTCATCGGAGAGCTCGTAAGGATTTACATCTTCCACGTCTTCTCCGCTCTGTTCCTGTCCCAATATTGCTCTTATCAGATCCATACCGTTCGATTTTACAATAGTAACCTTCGTTTGTAAAGCTGTCTCAACCTGCGTCCTGGTCATATCATCCAGGAAGTCCTCGGTGCCGGATCTGAACATTGCCGAAGGGAGCAAAAGCTCCTCCCCCTTCTCCTGATCCTTTAACTGTGCCACCAGATCCTGCCCTGTGATAAGCCCGGATACGGTGATCCTTTCACCGAAGAAGTCATTCCTGATCCAGTAGAGATGAATCGTTATATCCGGGAAGGTCTTTTCAACCTCCTTCATCATCCGCTGCATTGTTGGATAGGCGCTCTTTCCGCAGGCTATGGATACGCTCCTCTTAATATCAGTTCCGTATATCATGACTGCCTGCGGCAGAAAAGATTTTATCTCCTCTATCAGAAGCCTTATCATGCCCACACCGTTCTCCAGCTGCAGATATCCGTCGTATCTCTCCTCCTCCGGAACCTCCCTGCCTGCCGTTATATACCATTCATCCGAGGCATGTATAAAATGTAAGCCGGTCTGCTCAAAAGCCTTTTTCTGGAAAGCCTCTATCTGGTCGATGACCTTCTCCGAATCTTCTTTATCAAAAGGTTCAAGAGGATAAAGCTTATCACGGTACTTCGTAAGTCCCGTAGGAACTACCGATACACTCTGCATTACAGGTGCGAATTTAAGCAGTTCATTCATGGTGAAATCCAGGTGCTCACCGTCATTAACTTTTTTACAAAGCACTATCTGACCGTTCATGGTTATCCCGGCTTCATAAAAATCATTTAAGTATTTAAGCACCCTGCCGGAATTGGGGTTCTTAAGCATAAACACTCTGAGTTCCGGATCCATGGTATGTACGGAGATATTGATGGGCTCCATGTGATAGCGTATAAGACGCTCCACATCCTCATCCTTAAGATTGGTCAGGGTCACATAGTTGCCCTGCAAAAATGAAAGCCTGGTATCATCATCCTTAAAATATATGGTAGGACGCATGCACGGCGGGTTCTGGTCTATAAAACAGAAGATGCACTTATTCTTACAGGAATGCGCCTGATCCATAAGGCCCTCATCAAAAACAAGGCCCATATCCTCATCAGGCTCCTTATCCACCTCCAGCAGCCATTCCTCGCCGTCAGCCTTGCGGATAAGTACTTCTATGTATTCCTCCATACAAAGAAAATCGAAGTCAAATACATCTTCGATCTCCTTATCATTAATTGAGAGGAGTACGTCGCCGGGCTCTATACCAAGCTCCTCGGCAATACTCCCCTCCTTGATTTTTATGATCACATGTTCTTTCATAAAAGATCCTTCGCTACGCTCAGGATGACATAGTCAAGCACAGGCGGGCCCCTGTATTATACGGTGTACTTCATGAAATTCTTCTTGCCCTTCTTCAGGACGAAGTCGCCGGCGAAGTCGCTCTTTGTGAAGCTCTGCTTGATGTCGGAGATCTTCTCGCCGTTAACGGTTACGCCGCCCTGCTCAACGGTACGTCTTGCGTCACCGCGTGAGCCTGCCAGGGATGCCTTAACAAGAAGGGTTATGATATCGACAGCACCATCGGTGAAGTCTTCATCATTTAAATGGGTGGAAGGCATGTTTTCGGAGTTACCTCCGCCTGCAAACAGTGCCAGGCTGGCTTCCTTAGCCTTATCAGCCTCTTCCTGACCGTGTACCAGGTTGGTAAGCTCCCATGCCAGGATAGCCTTAGCCTCATTTAACTTGGCTCCTTCCCACTTATCCATATCCCTTATCTGCTCCATTGGCAGGAAGGTCAGCATACGGATACACTTAAGAACATCTGCATCCGGTATATTTCTCCAGTACTGGTAGAATTCAAAAGGTGTAGTCTTATTTGCATCCAGCCATACGGCACCCTTTTCGGTCTTGCCCATCTTCTTGCCTTCCGAATTAAGCAGCAGGGTCTGGGTCATAGCGTATGCATCCTTGCCCAGCTTACGGCGGATGAGCTCTGTACCTGCCAGCATGTTGGACCACTGGTCGTCACCGCCGAACTCCATGTTACAGCCGTACTTCTGGAACAGGGTGTAGAAATCATATGCCTGCATTATCATGTAGTTGAACTCAAAGAATGTAAGTCCCTTCTCCATACGCTGCTTGTAGCATTCTGCTCGCAGCATGTTATTTACGGAAAAGTGAGGTCCCACCTCACGAAGCAGTTCAATATAGTTAAGGTCTAAGAGCCAGTCCGCATTATTTACCAGTCTTGCCTTGCCCTCTCCGAATTCGATAAAACGGCTCATCTGTACCTTAAAGCATTCGATATTATGATTGATAAGCTCGGGGGTGAGCATCTTTCTCATATCGGTCTTTCCGGAAGGATCACCGATCATACCGGTACCGCCGCCCAAAAGTGCGATAGGCTTATTGCCTGACATCTGCATACGCTTCATAAGGCATAATGCCATGAAATGGCCTACGTGCAGTGAATCCGCAGTGGGGTCAAAGCCGATGTAGAAAGTAGCCCTTCCGTCGTTGATCAGGTCTCTTATTTCCTTCTCGTCGGTGACCTGGGCTATCAGGCCACGCTCCTGTAATTCCTCAAAGATTTCCATTTATATTTCCTCCTTATAGTCTTTTTTATAATACACAGGGTCATAAGGCAATCTTCCCACTTTTTAAGCGGCCCCCTCCTTATGACTTATTCATAAATATACTGATCCAGTATCTCTTTCCAGTGACGGTAGGCAGCGGCATTTACATGCACCCCGTCGTAATAATACTCTTCCCTGAGCGCCCAGTCATCGCCTGCGAATTCCGACCACAGATCGATGAAGGTATATCCCCTGTCTTCAACCATTTCACGCAGTCTCTCGTTGATCTCATTCACATCCAGACATATGCGTTCAGCGTCATACTGTGATGACGATACCGGCATAATTCCCTGTATATATATCTGACAGTCATATTGATCTAACACGTCAAACAGTTCACCGTACCGCCCCAGGATACTCTCAACTTCCCTGCCATGCAGGACATCGTTGATACCCACATATATAAAGAGCTTCTTTGGCTGCGTGAGCATTATGGTATCAATCCTGACCCTCAATCCGTTTATTGTATCCCCGCCTATACCACGGTTCTTTACTGACAGATCAGGATAGAGCTCTTCCCAGCTGCCGCGTTCCACCAGGCTGTCGCCTGTAAATACAACATCCGTCGGATAATTATACATGGTACTGAACATATACTGTCTGGTATCATAGGTATCATTTGCATCACAGAATTCCCCGTAGCCTGACTGATATACCCTGCCGACGTTCTCGTCTATGACCACATTTTCAGTGGCAGGGATGTGTTCCTCCCGGGCTGCCAGCTCATCTTCAGCATCCTTAAGCTGCGCGGTCAGCTGATCTTTTTCATCTTTAAGTTTCTGATTTTTCTGTTCAAGCTCCTGCTTTTCTTTTGAGAAAGCATCCTGCTGCTCTGCTATCTGTTCCTCATATCCTTCTATAGTCCTGTTATCTCTTCTCAAGTCTGAATTGAGATCATCGATCTCGCTGTTCTTCTGCCACAGAAGGAATCCCAACACGCATGTCATGCAGATGCACAGCAGAAGCATCAGCAGCAGGGCTATTCCGGTTCCCTTTTTCATATCTGATCACCTCTCAAAAAAACAATCAGATTATTTTAACACATACGCTGTCGGGATTCAAGCACAACGGCTACGGGGAGGTTCTTTATCACAGTTCCATTTCCAGGAAGGTCCTGAAAGTCTTAAAGCCTTCTGCCTCATAGAACCGGATCGCATCATTGAATGCCCACACATCCAGCTCTATCCTCGTCATGCCGCGCTTTTTCGCCTCTTCCTTAACGTGTTCCATCAGGCGGTGTGCAATCCCCTGTCTGCGGAAATCGCGATCCACGCAGATCTCTGCGATGTGGCAAAAATCCCTGGCCATACTGTATGGTGTTTCCGGCTTGGAAAAGTAATCCACCATTATCATCCCCGCCAGCCGCCCATCCTCCTCATCCACAAAGATCTCATTGTTCTCCGAAGTCAGGTAAATAAGCGCATGATCCTTAAGCTCCTGACCAAAGCCCGGCTTAAAAATGTCCGGCCGCCCCTCTACATGCAGTTCGTTTACCTGCCGCCTCAGTTCATTGACCGCATCCAGGTCTTTCATTTCTGCTTTCCGTATCATTGTTTCTCCTCCTTATTTTCTGATATAAAAAAGACCGCTCATCCTGCAAAGATCAGCGGTCTTTCAATACCTGTAACTTATTGTATCCGAAAATCTACCGTTCCCTGCAATCCCTGTTTTCACACACGTAATAATAAGCATATACATAATATGCGTATACGCTGATCATTTCGTCGTATGAATATCCGATTGCATTACGATGCATATTAACGGTCCCTTTCTGAAAAATATTGTTGTAAAAATATCATATGCTTATACGTTTGTCAACAGAAAGATCCTTCGCTGTGCTCAGGATGACAGAGAGGATGGCACCGGTAACAAAACGCGAGTATGTACTCAGAACCCTCTGCCTGCATAATCAAAGGCGTTCTTTATCCAGTTGACCTTTTCCTCTTCCATGGCCAGCACATCAAAACGCACCTGCAGCTTATACAGTTCCTTATGGAACATCCTGTAATTATCGCAGACCCTGCATATCTTCTGCTGCTTCCTGCAGTCTACAGCCTCGGAAGGATCCCCGCTGTATCCGCTCCTTCTCCATTTGACTTCAAAAAAAACAAGACAGCCGCTGTCTATCCCTATAAGATCTACTTCGCCTGCCCTGCACCTGTAATTACTCTCAAGTATCTTTATGCCCTGTGCGGTCAGATATTCTGCCGCTTTGGCTTCCTTTTCACTGCCTACTGCACGTCTGTTCACGTTTATTTCCCTGCCTTGGCCATCTTATCCTTTATCTTATCCATGGCATCCACAAATACCAGTATCTCGGCAACTACTTCATATAGCTCCGGCGGTATCATCTCGCCTATCTCAAGGCGTGACAGGGTATCCGCCAGCTTTGAGTCTTTATGTACCGGCACCTTGGCTTCCTTAGCCTTTTCGATGATCTTATCCGCGATCTTACCTGTACCGGACGCTATTACCTTAGGCGCCGCATCGACGGGATCGTATTCAAGGGCGACTGCCGTTCTTTTCTTGGGTCTGTTCCTGTTATCTGCCATATTTACGCCCTCATGTCAAAGCTCTGTTTGGATATGAGCTTTGCTTCTCCGGCAGGCGGCATGAGGCTTCTTACATTCTCATCATCTTTCCCCATCTGATCCCTGGTAGTCAGCTTTGTACTGCAGCTGTACCCGCGCTTTTCCAGACGTTCATCAAGCTCGTGTATATGCTCCGCGATCAGATCGATCACCTCATCACTTTCCAGATAGAACCTTGTGGTCACTTTGTTACCGGATGATATGGCTGCATAGACATCCACAGTCCCCAGATTTTCCATATCCAGATGCAGCATGGCGCTCACATTACCGTCTTTTGCTGCGAGACTCTTCTTATCCGTATAAACGTACAGATCCCCCGTAGCATCCGAACCGTTCATCTTAAGGGGCAGCTGTATGTACTGCATCGCCTGGTTCATCTGATTCATAAAATCCAGGTTATTGCTCATGTTGCCCAGACTCTGGGCGAACTGGCTGCCGGGCTCCGCAAGCTGTGAAAGACTTCTTGTCAGCTCGTGGGTCTGCTTCTCAAGGCGCTGGTACAGCTGTTCCACATTTGCCTTATCAGCCACCTGGTCCGGACGGAGGCTCCAGCTGTCCTTCATTGAATTCTTTACAACATTCTTAAAGTCCTCGCTCTTAAACAGCTCCTTCAGTTCTGCCTCGAGCTCTTTATTGGAGAAGCTGCCCTTTTCATCCATGATCTTAAGCAGGGCGTTAGACAGCTTGAGTGCATTCTGATCCGTAGGCGCCATATCCTTAAGCTGCTGAGCCAGCAACTCCCCTCCATCCATCTTATTAAGCAGCTGCACTATCTTATCGTTAACATTCTGCGCCGGATTGCCGCTCTCCCGTATTTCTGCCGGCTGTTTATCCGCCGCTGCCGCATCCTTTATCAGTTTAAGGGCCTCTTCCTGGGGACTTAATTTCGGCTGCACATTCTCTTTATCCGCCTGTGCCTCAAAGAGCTCAGCTATGTCTGCCATCAATGTATCCGCAGCGCTGTCACTTACCGCGGTCTTTATTGTGCCGTCTTCGGAAAGTATCACCTTTCCGCCCTGCTCCGCTGCCTCTGCCGTCTCCGTCATCTCCGGCGTCTGTGCAAAAACATCCGTCAGCTCCTTCATGAAGTGCATGGCTTTTGCTTCTCCGCCTTCACCCGCCTGCAGTTCATCAAACAGCGCTATGGCACCGTCGGCTACTTCCCGCATGCCTTCCGATATCTGTGACTCATAATTTTTGAATGCACTGTACTGTGCCACACTCTCTTCATTAATGGGCAGCCCCAGACGCTGCATCTCTACCAGGTTCCCCGGTTCAGCCTCCGGCATGGATGTGATCAGATGGTACATATCGCCCAGTGACTTACTGTCGATGTTCATCCCCCCTTCCATCATGGCCGTTGTCATGGCCATGGTCTGGGCATTCACGCTCATGCCTGCTGCCGTAAGCGCTTTTGCTGCAGTAGGGTCCACCGTCAGATTCGTATATAATGGTGTTAAGCTGATCTGCGAGCCTGAATTGGCACGCACTTCAAACGTAAGGGTCTGTCCCTCACTCAGATTCATTGCATTATCAAGCTTGGCCGTAACCTTCCCTCCGTTGGGAAGTTCTATCTGCACGTCATTACCTTTGATATCGGTAACCTTGCCTTCAACGGTCTGTCCGGAAGAAAGGCGCGACAGATACTCATTGCCTTTATTTTCGGCGCTCTGCTGTTGTATATTCTGATTGTTATCCGTGACCGGCGCACTGTGCCCCGGGCCGAATATCTGTGACAGCATACTCATATGTTCTCACCGTTTATACATAGTTGGCTATAAAGCTCCTTCTGTGGATCTGGCAGGGGCCCAGCTTCTTAAGTCCCTCGATATGTGCCGCCGTTCCGTATCCCTTATTTGATGCAAAGTCATATCCGGGATACTTCTCATCCATTTCAACCATCAACCTGTCCCTTGTGACCTTGGCCACTATACTGGCTGCGGCTATGGATGCGGATTTCGCGTCCCCCTTGATTATCGGCACCTGGGGTATATCCACTCCCGGTATGGTGACCGCATCGTTTAAAAGTATATCGGGCTTCTGCGTCAGTTTTGAGATTGCCTGTCTCATGGCTTCGTATGTGGCATTGAGTATGTTTATTTCATCGATACGCTCATTATCAACAAAACCAAGCCCTACGGATACGGCGTTTTCCATTATCGCCTCAAAAAGCTCCTCTCTCTTTTTTTCGGAGAGTTTCTTTGAATCATTTAGATATAACAGATCACAATCCTTAGGAAGGATCACGGCGCCTGCCACAACAGGTCCCGCAAAGGGGCCGCGTCCCACCTCATCTATACCGCAGATAAAAGCGCAGCCGGAATGTTCCCTTTCATAAGTGAACATTCCGTACATGCGCTTCTTTTCAGCTTCAAGCTTTTCAGCCTTCTTTCTTTCTCTTTCGATACGTGCTTCTTCCGCCTTAGTGGCCACTTAAATGCCTCCCATCTTATTGAAAGGATATATCCTTACCCATGCTCTTCCGATTATGTTCTTTCTCTCTATCAGTCCTACCGAAGGAGTACGCGAATCCGAGGAATGATTACGGTTATCACCCATCACAAAGTATTGTCCTTCACCCAGGGTTATCTCATTTATCGCCGTTCCCGGATCCTGTATAGTCTCTATTCCGTATGACTCGTTCAGCACCTCACCGTTTATGTAGATAACGCCGTTCTCGTCTATACGTACCGTTTCGCCCGGCAGTCCTATGATACGCTTGATATAATAAGTCTCTTCCTTATATTCAAAAGGAAATACTATAACTTCAAAGCGCTTGGGATCCCTGAAGCGGTAACTTATCTTATCAACTATAAGGCTGTCTCCGTCGGAGAGGGTATGTTCCATGCTGTGCCCTACCACTACGGTACGCTGGCCCACATACTTCACCAGAAGCAGGGTTACTATAAGGACTACCAGAAGGAACAGTGAATTTGAGAGTATATCCTTTATAACAGCTCTCGTTCTGTTCTTTTTAGCTGCCGCTTTTTTGAGCTCATCATCTTCTTCATCCGCATCCGCATCGAGCTCCTTGATCTCAAGCTCTTCGTCGATCAGTTCATCCTTCATGTCCCTATACCCTTTCAATGCTTATTCTTCCAAGCCTTCCGGCCCTGAAATCATCTATGAGCAGTGATGCCGCCCGGAGTGTATCAGGTTCACCGCCTTTTTTTATGCAGCCCATACGCTCTGCCACAGCCACCAGAAGCTGTGCATCACCGCACTCTTCGTCGGCACCGTATCGCTCGTTCATCCTGCCCGGATATGCACTCTTCATAAGCGAAGCTATCGCCACAGCCAGCTCTTCTTTAGGAAGTATCTCATCATTTATACTGCCGGTCATAGCCAGATGCAGTCCCACAGATTCATCCTCAAACTTTGGCCACAATATGCCAGGAGTATCCAGAAGTTCCAGCTCATTGCTCAGGCGTATCCACTGCTTGCCTTTAGTCACGCCCGGTTTGTTTCCGGTCCTGGCTACAGCCTTCTTTGCATAACTGTTTATAAAGGTGGATTTACCCACATTGGGGATACCTGCCACCATGGCACGCACGGGCCTGTTCTTTATCCCGCGTCTTGCGTCACGCTCCCTCTTCTCACGGCAGGCAGCCCTTACAGCCGAACGGATATCGTTCATGCCGCTGCTGGAACGTGAATCTAGAAGCACCGCCTCTGCACCGGAAGCCTTAAAATATTTAAGCCATTTATCATTCTCAGCCGGATCCGCCAGGTCAGCCTTATTTAACAGTATCAGTCTGGCTTTGCCCTGTCCCAGCCTGTTGATATCGGGATTGCGACTCGACATGGGCAGTCTTGCATCCAGCAGCTCGATGATCAGGTCGACCAGCTTGATATCTTCCTGCATCGAACGCACGGCCTTTGTCATGTGGCCCGGATACCATTGCACATTCATTTTATAAAACCCATGCTCTCTTTCTTATACTTCAGATGAAACCACGCCCGCCCGATAATATAACTGCGGTTGACTATACCTATATTACTGGAACGGCTGTCTTCGCTGTCGTTACGGTTATCACCCAGCACAAAGTACTCATCCTCACCAAGTGTTATCCCCGGTTCCGCTATGCCTCCGTTCTCTATACGGTCAAATATACCGGCTTCATCATATATATTTCCGTTTATATATAAAAGCCCGTCACGTATCAGCACCGTATCTCCCGGTGTCCCCACTATACGCTTTACGTACAGATGGGCATTCTCATTACCGTTAGGCCTGAAGACCACCACATCCGATCCCTGAGGCTGGCGTATGAGATATACAAAACGGTCTATCAGTATCTCCTCTCCGTTATGGAGATCCGGCTCCATCGATACCCCTATGATGCTGGTTCGCAGGCCGAAAAGATACACGAACATAAACGCCAGAAGTACCATGAGTGCGCCCCAGAACAACCAGCTCAAAACCTCACTCACATACTTTTTGTTTATTTTCCTCTCTTTTGTATAAAAGGTCAAGCCCTTCTTTCGGGCCATGGCTCACCTCAGAATAGTAATGAATCGAATAAAAAGGGGCAGATAACTCCGCCCCTTTAATCTCACGCAAACGGGCCAAGTGCCCTGCATTTTTTTGTGTTACACGCTATCAGCGAATAACCTCTTTTACCTTAGCCTTCTTACCGACACGGCCCTTCAGATAGTTAAGTCTTGCTCTGCGGACCTTACCGCGGCGAACAACTTCCACCTTCTCAACATTGGGGCTGTGAAGAGGCCAGGTCTTATCTACGCCTACACCACCGCTGGTCTTACGTACGGTAAAGGTAGTACGTGCGCCACCGTTCTGGATCTTGGTAACGATACCCTCGAAGATCTGGATACGTTCCTTCTCACCTTCCTTTATCTTTCCGTGAACCTTTACGGTATCACCTACATTGAAAGAAGGTACTTCACTCTTGAGCTGCTCTTTTTCAAGTTCTTTGATGATCTCTGCGTTCATTTATAAATCCTCCTGTGATTTCATCGGACGTTCTTACGTATCTGAATTGCTCATTTATACCAGCGGAACATCTCTTTACTTTTCGCAACTTTGACAGTTTAGCACATACTCGGGATTATTGCAAGTTATTTTTTCTTAACTTAAGCGGCTTCCGGAGTATCCCTCTTTTCAACAACCGATTTCCCCCACCATTTCTTCTTATACCAGTAATACATAACGATCAGTCCGCGGATACATTCGTCTGTAGCTGTTCCTGCATATATCCCTGCAACCCCCAGCCCCAGAGCCACGCCGACCGTATATCCGGCGGTCAGGCCCAGCCCCCAGTTACAGAGTATTCCCATGACAAGCGGAAAGATATAGGCTCCTGCGGCTTTAAGACTGCTGACAAATGTCATGTTAAGACAGCGTCCCGTCTCGATAAAAATATCAACGATCATTATCATCTGCCCAAGGGCAATGATATTCGCATTTTCCGTAAACAGCCTCAGGCTGTATCTGCATAGCAGCGCATTCACGGAAGCCAGCGCTATCGTGATGGGCAGTGAGGTCCTCAGTGTCCTGAACACACGCTTATAGGCTTCTTCCGATTTGCCTGCCCCCACCAGATGCCCCGTTATTATCTGGGTCGACATGGCAGAAGCATTCGAAAAGATCATCGCAAAGGATATCAGCGTATTGCAATATGCCCTGGCATTTACCGAATCATTCCCCATCGCATTGACAAAGGAAAGAAGCGTTGTCTGATATAGATTATAGGTCAGGCTCTCTCCGGCAGAAGGAAGGCCTATCTTGATCATCTTGATAAGCAGTCTCCCCGGAAAAGGTCTTAAGTACCGCAATGCCAGCTTTCCGATCTTTGCCGCATAGAAGAATATGACTACGGCAGTCACGGCAATCGCCCTGGCCACAACTGTGGATATGGCAACTCCCGCTACCCCCATCTTAAGGGAGCTTAACGGTCCGTATAAGAAGAGATAGTTTCCTATGATATTGATGATGTTGATCGCAAATGTTACCCACATGCCGATCTTCGTATATCCGTTGCACCGCAGTATCTGGAGCATTACATTAAACACCGCGGTGATAAAGCCGCCTCCTCCTACGATATAAATATATATCATGGAATACGGCCGCATCTCGGGTGAAACATGGAGAAAGTTCATGATCAGCGGATTGGCCGCGCAAAAGGTACCACTCAGTACCATACCGATGACAAAGTTTACGGCAACAGCCAGGGTGTAGATCATGTTCATCTTATCATACTGCCCTGCCCCGAGATACTGGGCAACGACCACGCTGGTGGCCGTCGCTATAACATTGAAGAGTATGTTCATCATGAACATAATGGTATTGGCATTTCCTACCGCTCCCACAGCCATCTCATCATAATGGCTGAGCATCAGCATATCCACATTATTAAGCATCGTGTTCAGGAGCAGTTCCAGGAACATCGGCCCCGCCAGCATCAGAAGCGGCGTTTTTTCATCTATGACTATGGTTTTCTTATTTTTCATAACTGTTATTCCCGCATAAAAAAGATCCCGTTCCGGAAAACAATATTAACACCGGCCGCGAGATCTCTCTTCTTATTATTTGACTTGGGTTGTATCAAATTTTGAATTATAAATCTCTCCGGATCAGGAGGCGCTTACCTCCTTCTTTTTCCCGTGTATTATCAGCAGGCCTGCTGCCAGCAGCACGGAACCGATGACAAGAAGCAGTACTACGCCTCCCGCAGTGAGTTCTCCCGCAAGGAACGGGAATATCTCTGTCAGCTCCTCCTGATACTCTTCCAGTATTAAGGAAGTCAGATTATTAAGGAAGTGCAGGATCATCGTAATAAATATGCTCCTTTCCTTCCATACTATATATGAAAACAGTATTCCAAGGGGAGCGATGATGATCAGCTGCAAAAGGCTCATGTGGAACAGTGCAAAAAATACCCCCGTGAGCACTATGGCCACCGCGGGTTTAAACTTAAACTCAAAGCTGCCAAGCATAAATCCCCTGAATGCCCACTCCTCACATATCGCAGGCATAAGGGCCGATGAAAGGATCATAAGCCATTTAGGAGCATCCGTCCACAGCTCCTGGAGCATCTGGGCATTCTGGTTGGATGCCAGCCCCGGGAACAGTACGGTCACCAGATTGGCCAGCAGCTGTACCAGCAGATATGCGCCTGCCCAGCTTAACACGCCGCCGATCACAGCCGGAACCCGCGGTGCATGAAGATGGAATACCACCGTCCTGTCAGCCTTGATATACCATGCATAGAAGACTGTCAGGCCGAATATCATTGCCTGCTCCGCAACCAGCCCCCAAAGTCCCATTTTGAGCACAAGTATACCGCCTCCGAAAAGCACTACGATCAGTAGCATGGCAAACAGCATTATCACATCACCGATACCCGGTATCTGCTTGTCTTTCATATGCTTCCTGCTCTCCAGGAGACGCAGGCTGCCGGCCGCATCACCGAATAATATGCTCTCGGAAGAGAACAGCCTGCCCATTATCACAACGGCCACAGCAGTATAGGCCAGGTTGGATATAAGCACCATAGCTATCCGGGATATCTCGAAACGGAAGCTGAATATCTCGGTGATGAGCAGGGATATGTTCACCACAGGGATCAGCGCAGTCACCGAATTAAGCGTAAGCTGGGGGATCATCCCCGCCATACCGCAGACCATGAATACCAGCATAACCGGCGTAGTATAGTTCTGCGCTTCCTTAAAGCTGCGCGCAAAGATGCAGGCGGACAGGCATACCGCCGATGCAAACATCGCAAAGGTAAGCACGCAAAGGAAGGTTATGATCACTGCCGGGATAAAGGATGACAGCTCCAGATCCGCTGTTGCGTCTACACTGCCTGCACTCACCAGCATATAGCCCGCCATCAGCGACATGGAAAGGATGTTTAAAAATGCTGCGCCCACTGCAACCGTCGATGTAGCGAAAAATTTTGCAACGATCAGTTCCAGATTCTTTACCGGCAGGGTAAGCAGCGTCTCCAGGGTACCACGCTCTTTCTCACCTGCCGTAGCATCTATAGCCGGATACAGTGCTCCCATCAGTATACTGGTTATGAGCAGGAAAGGTACGACCATACCGACTAAGTACCCTGCATTCTCCTCATCAGTAGCCAGATTAAGATAGGTATAACTTATCGGCTTTAATACCGCATCGGGATCCAGGCCTTCAGCCTTCAGTGCCGCATCGGTCTTTTCGTTCTGTATATCCTGCAGTATATCCTTTATCATACCAGACGCCGTCTGCGAATCCGTCTTTGACGCCATGTAGGCTATCTGATAATAGGGCTTATTATCGGAAACACTTTCGATCAGATAAGCATCGATATCGCCGTTTCTCAGCTTCTCCTCTTCATCTTCATCAGTCCCGGGCCGGTAATAAACAAAGGTATAATCATGCCCGTCCTTATACTTATCAAAAGCATCGATCATAGTCTGTTCATCGGCAAAGTTTTCAAAGCCTATCCTGTAGCTCTTTGAAGTCGATGCTGTCAGCATGGATGATGCAAGAAACATCGAGCCGGCAAAAATAAGAGGATAAAGGATAAGGGGTACCACTATCATCATAAGAATAGTCTTCTTATCCCTTAAGATATCCAGCATTTCCTTTTTATAGAGTGAAAAGATGATCTTTTTACGCATCCTCTTTTTCCTCCGTTTCCCCTTCATTGATGATGGCCCTGAAGGTATCACGAAGATTATCCGTCCCGGTCATTTCCATAAGCCCTGAAGGTGAATCATTGGCAATGATACGGCCCTTGTACATCATGATAACACGGTCACAGAGGTACTGTGCCTCCTCCATATAATGAGTGGAATAAAGCACCGTCCTGCCTTTGGTCTTCTCGCTCTTCATGAATTCAACTATAGCTTCGCTGCTCAGGATATCGAGCCCCAGAGTGGGCTCATCAAAGATATATATACCCGGCGAATGAACAAGGCATCTTGCGATGTTCGCTCTCTGGGTCTGGCCCGTGGAAAGACGCTCGATACGGTTATCCACGAATTCCTGCATTTTTAATACATCGACTATCTGGTCGATGCGCGCTTCGCGGCTCGCATCATCCATACCGTAGATCTCACCTATGGTATGCATCAGCTCCCTTGCCGAAAGCCTGCCGTACAGCCTCGTATTTCCCGAAAGATAGCCTATACAGCTCTTGATCTTAATGGGATCGGTGATCCTCTCCCCCTGTTCATCTATGATATGCACATATCCGCTGCCCGGCTCCAGAAGATTCCCCAGCATTCGCAGCAGCGTGGTCTTACCGGCACCGTTAGGCCCCAGCACTCCCAGTATCTCCCCCTCATGTGCATCTATATCCACATGATCCACCGCAAAGAACTCCTCTTTGCGGCTCTTTTTATCCTTATCATTTACCAGACGTGTAAAGCTCTTGCACAGTTCCCTGGCTTCTATTCTCATGTGCTTCCCCCTGCATTCTGCGCAGCTTTCTGCTCTGCTTTCAGCTGTCTTTTCCTTTCCTTCTCCAGCTTCTTCCTGAGTGCTGCCAGCTCTTCTGCATGCGTCTGCTCATAGATTTCATACAGCTCCGGCCTGCGCTCTTTTGTACGCTCCATCGACTGGAGAAGTCTCCATCTGTCCACCTTTGCATGGTCGCCTGACAAAAGCACTTCAGGCACCTTCTTTCCCATCCATTCCTCAGGCCTGGTGTACTGTGGATATTCCAGCAGTCCCTCATTAAAGCTCTCCGTAGTGGCCGACTCATCATTGTTAAGCACGCCGGGAATAAGACGGGATATGCTGTCCATCATAACCAGTGCCGGGAGTTCCCCGCCGGTCAGCACATAATCCCCGATCGATACATTATCGGTGACTATCTCCTCAAGCACGCGCTCATCTATCCCCTCATAATGTCCGCAGAGGAATATCAGGTCATCCTCTTTTGCCAGTTCCTCTGCCAGCGCCTGGTCAAATACCCTGCCCTGGGGAGTCAGATATATCACACGCTTTTTGCCTGCTTCTTTTCCTTCGGCTGCGGCACGTGTCTTTATCGTTTCCATAACCGCCTGATAACAGTCATATACAGGCTGGCACTGTATAAGCATGCCGGCCCCGCCGCCGTAAGTATAATCATCCACGCGCTTGTGCCTACTGGCAGTATATTCCCTGATATGGAAACAATCAAGAGAAAGCAGCCCTTCCTCCATAGCACGATAAAGGACCCCCGTATGCATGCCCTTATCGATAAGCTCCGGGAAGAGTGTCATCACATAATATCTCATAAGCCTTCCATGACCGCCACGTCAACGCGGCCCTCTTTTATATCAACCTTAAGCACGCACTGCTTGATGGCCGGCAGCAGCAGCTCGCTGCCGTCATTACGCTCTATACGGTACACATCATTTGCCCCGGTGCGCAGCACTTCCTGCAGTGTGCCTATCTTTTCGTCATTTTCATACACATCCAGTCCCTCAAGGTCGGAAATATAGTATTCATCCTCCTCAAGAGGCACGGCATGGGCACGGTCCACATAAAGCTCCTTTTTGCGAAGCTTCTCCGCCGTATCCCTGTCAGTTATCTCTTTAAACTGAAGTATGATACGGTCATTCTGCATCTTCATACCCGCAGCATGCAGACACTGCATACCATCATCGGCAGGCATATAATATTCCTTCACTTTTTTAAGATGCGCCGCATCATCTGTTGTGGGATAAACCTTTACCTCTCCCCTTACTCCGTGAGGCTCCGTTATCACACCTATCCTGAAATAATCTTCTGTCATAGATCCCCTTCTGTTAAATAATGCCCGGAAAAAACTCCCGGGCATTTATGTTTTATTACTCTATTATGTCTACGTCCACATAGGTATCGTCCCTGGTGGAGGCAGCCTTTACAACGGCACGGATCGCTTTTGCTATCCTGCCCTGCTTGCCGATGACCTTGCCCATGTCTGAGGGGTCAACCTTGAGCTTGACGGTGATATGCTTTCCGTCAGCCTCCTCGGTGACCTGCACAGCCTCCGGTTTATCAACCAGAGCCTTGGCCATCACCTCAACTAATTCTTTCATTCAAATACCCCCGGCTTCAATTATTTTTCGATGTTAGCCAGCTTAAGGAGCTTGCCTACAGTCTCGGTAGGCTGTGCGCCATTAGCAAGCCACTTCTTGGTCTTCTCCTCATCGAACTTGAAGGTAGAGGGTGTGGTGTTGGGATCGTAGGTACCTACTTCGTCGATCACCTTACCATCACGCGCATTACGGGAATCAGCCACAACTATACGATACTGGGGCTTTTTCTTCTTTCCCATTCTGGTTAATCTCATCTTTACTGCCATTTTTAATTTCCTCCCTTTTCTTGGATTAAATGATTGTTATTTAAAACGGAAAGCGAAAGCCTCCACGTCCTTTCTTACCCATGCCCCCCATCATTCCGGGCATCTGCTTCATCATCTTCTGTGACTGCTCAAACTGCTTGATGAAGCGGTTGACTATAGCCACGTCCACGCCTGCTCCCTTAGCGATCCTGAACTTGCGCTGGGGATTTAAAAGCTTGGGATTGGCTCTCTCCTGCGGTGTCATGGAGAGTACTATAGCCTCTGTCTGCTTAAGCTGCTTGTCATCTATCATTGAGCTGATGTCGCCCATCTTTGAGCCTACTCCGGGCAGCATGGAAAGTATGCTTCCTATGCCTCCCATCTTCTGCATCTGCTTCATCGACTCAAGGAAATCATTAAAATCGAACTTGCCTTTCTTAAGGCGGCCCGCCATATCCTTCTCTGTTTCCGGATCGATATCTATGCTCTGCTCAACCTTTTCGATAAGAGAGAGCACATCGCCCATGCCCAGGATACGTCCTGCCATTCTGTCGGGATAGAACTGCTCAAGGTCAGAAAGCTTTTCGCCCATACCTACGAACAATATAGGCTTGCCTGTTACCGCCTTTACGGAAAGTGCCGCACCACCGCGGGTATCACCATCCATCTTTGTCAGGATAACACCGGTAACTCCGACCTTCTCATCGAACTCTTTAGCCACATTGACCGCATCCTGACCGGTCATCGCGTCAACTACCAGGAGAGTCTGATGCACTTCTATCTGCTCCTTGATGGTGATGAGCTCCTGCATCATATCCTCATCGATATGCAGACGTCCTGCGGTATCTATGATGACTACGTTATGGCCGTTCTTTTCCGCATGGGCCATTGCAGCCTTTGCTATGTCTACAGGCTTGTGATCCGTGCCCATTGAGAACACATCAACTTCCTGCTTCTTTCCGTTTATCTCCAGCTGTTCTACAGCGGCAGGCCTGTAAACGTCGCAGGCTACAAGCAGGGGTTTCTTACCCTTCAGCTTAAGCTTTCCGGCTATCTTTGCTGTAGTCGTGGTCTTACCAGCACCCTGAAGACCGCACATCATGATGACTGTGGTGGCCTTTCCGGGCTGCAGCTTAAGCTCCGTAGTCTCGCTGCCCATAAGGGCGGTCATCTCTTCGTTAACTATCTTGATGACCATCTGTCCGGGATTGAGGCCGTTCATAACGTCCTCACCAACGGCACGCTCTTCAACAGACTTGACGAACTGCTTTACCACGCGGAAGTTAACATCTGCTTCCAGAAGTGCCATCTTGACTTCCTTCATGGCTCCGCGGACATCAGCTTCGGTAAGCTTTCCCTTGCCCTTCAGACCCTTGAAGATATTCTGTAATTTATCACTTAAGCTCTCAAATGCCATTTAACACATCCTATATCTCATCCAGCAGATGATCCACGGCCTGCAGCAGTCCGTTTATCTCTGCCCCGCTGAATTTTCGGGAACCGTCTGCCTCCCTGTTTTTTGCCAGCAGATCCCTGATACTCTCAAGGCTGTCCCTGTTCTCTCTGAAGCGCGCTATCAGTCCAAGGCGCTTTTCATAGTCCTTAAGGCTCTTGTCGCAGCGTTTTACCAGATCATGGATATTCTGCCTGCTAACTTCGAAACGCTCCGCGGCCTCCGCAAGGCTCAGATCCTCAAATACGCAGGCTTCATAAACCTCCTGCTGGTGCTGCGTAAGCAGCGGTCCGTAAAAATCGTATAATATGCCCTGCTCGACTATTTTTTCCATAACAAAGCGTATTATGCCAGAAAGCAAACGGGCTGTCAAGTATTTTTTCTTGACAGCCCGCAGCATCTTTAATCTATCGTTGATATTACTTATTAGCGTTCTTCTTTGCTGCCATGATATCAAATACCACTGCACCCAGAAGTACCGCACCCTTTACTATCTTCTGCCAGTCGGCATCCACACCTGTAAGCTGCATGCCCAGGTTGATGACACCTATCAGCGTTGCACCTATTACCATACCGAATACTGAACCGGAACCGCCGTATGCGGAAACACCACCTACCACGCAGGCCGCAATGGCGTCCATCTCGTAGTTGGTACCTGCCGTTGAGTTGGCAGCCTGGAAACGTGCAACTACTATATAGGAAGTGATAACTGTCAGTATCGCCATGTTCAGGTAAGCAAAGAACATGATCTTCTTTGTATCCACACCCGAAAGCCTGGTAGCTTCCTTATTACCGCCTATGGTATAGAAGTAACGGCCAAGGGTAGTCTTTGATGTGATGAAGCTGTATATCAGCACTATCGCTACCACCCATACCAGAACTGTAGGTATACCGCCGGCCATAGCCAGCTTGTATGCAAAGAGCATGATAACTGCTGCGGAAAGTACCGATTTGATGACCACAGATATGATCGAATCAGCTTCATATCCCTTTTTAACTTTGTTAGCTCTGGTCATAAAGTTTACTGCTACCACTATCACACTTGCTACTATACCTGTTATAAGGCAGACATAGTTAAGCTCATTGATCTTTGTTTCAAATAACTTACCTGAAAATATCTGAAGGAAGCTCTTGGGGAAGGGGCCTATACTACCGGTGTCACTGTTTTCCGAAAGAAGCGCTGTTCCCCAGCCTCTGAATGCCAGATATCCGGCAAGTGTTGCGATCCAGGGCGGGATATTCACATACGCTACCAGGAAGCCCAGCACACATCCGTAGATTATACCTACGACCAGCATGAGGAAGATCGATGTACCGGTTCCCAGTCCCTTTACTACCATCATGATACCACCTACAGATCCCAGGAAACATACGAAAGATCCGCAGGAAAGATCGATATTGCCGCCGGTAAGCATACACATCAGCATACCTGTTGCCAGGATGAATACGTATGCATTCTGCGTGATCAGGGCGTTAAAGTTCAGAGGAGAGAACATCAAGCCGTTGGTCTTCACGGTAAAGAAGATATATACCAGGACAAGAACGATCAGCATTGCATGCTTTTTTAATGTTTCAAGAAATTTTGCCATGATTCACTCTCCTTACTTTTTCTTCTTATTAGAGAGCACATCAAAGATGATAGCCACAAGTACAACTATACCTTTTACTACGCTCTGATAATTTGCCGACATACCCATGATACTCATACCCTGGTTGATAACACCCATAAGTACCGCACCTATGATGACACCGAAGATACCGCCTTCACCGCCGTATGCGGAAGCACCACCGATGAAGCAGGCTGCAATGGCATCCATCTCATAGCCCTGTCCGAAGGTGGGCTGTGCATTCGCTGCACGTGCTATCGTAAGTATACCTGCAAGTCCTGCCATAAGCCCCATGTTGATATATGCGAAGAAGTAGACCTTGCGTGAATCGATACCCGAAAGCCTTGTGGCCTTCTCATTACCGCCTACTGCGTAGAGATAACGTCCTATGGTGGTCTTGGATGTGATATATCCGTATGCTATGAGCACTATCGCGATCCAGATAAGACCTGCGGGTATACCCTTGTAATTGGCCAGCTTATAGAATACCCAGAGCAGAGCCGCACAGACAACTGCCATCTTGGGAACTACCTGGTACAGTGGCTGAAGCTCATACCCTTTCGCTTTTGCGCTGAGTCTTTTCTTTATTACCATAGCAGTGTAGACTAACGCTACTGCCACACCCGCTACCATACATGTGATGTTGAAACCGTCTCCGTGAAGTACATCCGGTATATAGCAGTCTGCACCGCCACCGAATACATTAAGGAAGGTTTCATTACGTACACCTACCGCGAAGCCCTTCATTACTACGTTTGCAAGTCCGCGGAATGCATACATACCTGCCAGTGTAGCTATGAAAGGAGGCACTTTTACGTAGGCTATCCAGAAGCCCTGCCATACACCTACCAGGACACCGCCGATGAGCATAACTGCTACGGCTACCCATACGTTGATGTTCTTATCCATCATAACAGCGCCTATACCGCCTACGAAGCATACTACCGAACCTACTGCCAGGTCGATGTTGCCACCGGTAAGTATGCAGAGGAGCATACCGGCTGCCAGCACGAACACGTACGCATTCTGGGATATAAGGTTGTTTATATTCTGAGGAAGGAGTATCTTCCCCTGGGTACTTGCATAAAAGAATATGATCACGGCGATCAGGGCAAATACCATAGTATATTTTTTTAATACATCAAGAATTTTTGTATTCATACTTATTCGCCCCTCCCCGCCTGTAATATGCAGGCCATGATATTTTCCTGAGTGGCATCGGATGCTTTCATCTCTCCCACAAACCTGCCTTCATTCATTATATAGATACGGTCGCTCATACCTATGACTTCGGGAAGCTCGGAGGATATCATCACAACGGATTTTCCGGCCTTTACCAGATCATTTATAATACAGTAGATCTCGTACTTGGCTCCTACATCGATACCACGCGTGGGCTCGTCAAGGATCAGTATCTCGGGATCCGTGAACATCCACTTTGCAAGCAGCACCTTCTGCTGGTTACCACCCGAAAGATTACCTACGTTCTGCTCTACCGAAGGAGTCTTGGTACGGAGTTTATCCTTATACTCAACAGCCACCTGGTATTCCTTATCCATATCGATTATACCCTTATTGCTTACCCCGGCCATATTTGCCAGCGAGGTATTCACACGTATGGGATTTGAAAGCACCAGTCCGTTACCCTTACGGTCTTCGGTAACATATGCAAGCTTTGCATTGATGGCTTCACGCGGATTCTTAAGTACCACTTCCTCACCGTTGATATAAAGGCTTCCGCTTATATCCGCACCGTAGGAACGTCCGAATATACTCATCGCAAGCTCTGTACGTCCGGCTCCCATCAATCCGTAGATACCTACCACTTCGCCCTTCTTGACGTTCATGTTTACATTATCGACGACTTTACGTTCTGCATAGACCGGATGATAAACCGTCCAGTCTTTGACCTCCATATTCACATCCCCTATCTCCACATTGCTGCGCTTGGGGAAACGGTCAGTGATCTCACGGCCTACCATACCTTTTATGATACGGTCTTCGTTTATCGTAATACTATGACAGTCCATTGTTTCAACTGTGGAACCGTCGCGCACGACAGTGATCTTGTCAGCAACATATACCACCTCGTTCAGCTTGTGCGTGATGATGATCATCGTCATGCCCTTTTTCTTAAACTCGAGCATCAGATCCAGCAAAGCTCTTGAGTCCGTCTCATTAAGTGACGAAGTGGGCTCATCAAGGATAAGCAGCTTGGCATTCTTAGCCAGAGCCTTTGCTATCTCCACAAGCTGCTGCTTACCTGTTCCTATATCTTTTACAAGTACACGCGATGACTCGGAAAGACCTACCATCTTAAGGTACTTATCAGCCTCGCTGTACGTTTCATCCCAGTTGATCGCATTCTTGCTCCCGCGCTCATTGCCCAGGAACATGTTTTCACCTATTGACATCTGCGGCACAAGGGCCAACTCCTGATGAATGATAACTATACCGCGCTTTTCGGAATCGGTTATCTTCTGGAACTGGCATACTTCGCCATTATATATGATATCCCCTTCATAAGTACCGTAGGGATATATACCGCTGAGTACGTTCATCAGCGTGGACTTACCGGCACCATTTTCCCCTACCAGCGCATGGATCTCGCCTTCTTCAACCTGCAGGTTGACATTATCGAGAGCCTTTACTCCGGGAAAGGTCTTGGTTATATCTTTCATTTCAAGTAATATCTTACCCAAGGTTTCCCCTCCAATCTTTACTTCTGCCTTCCGCCTTTTTGTTCCCTGTCATACAACAGGCGGGGTATTCCCCGCCTGCCGTATATAGATTTACTGCTGTCTTTTTCTTACTTTAACTGATCCTCGGTGTAGTATCCGGAATCGATAAGGATTGTCTTGTAGTTGTTTGCATCTGCAAATACGGGCTCGCAGAGGAATGAAGGAACGGTGATCACACCATTGTTATATGTAGAAGTATCATTAACATCTACAGTAGTTCCGCTGAGGATCTGGCCGGTCATCTTAACAACCTGGGATGCAAGAGTACGGGTATCCTTGAAAACTGACATGCTCTGCTTGCCTTCGATCATGTTCTTGGTATTAACGATATCGCAGTCCTGACCTGTGATGATGGGATAGGTTCCGTTGTAGTTAGCTGCCAGAGCGTTCTCAACACCAAGAGCGGTGGAGTCGTTTGAGCAAAGCCATACATCTACGTTGGTTCCGTCTGCATAGTAAGATGAAAGGATGTTCTCTGCTCTGGACTGAGCCTTATCGGTTGCCCAGGTAGGAGTTGCAACTTCATCAAAGGACTTCTGGCCTGATACTACATTAAGCTTTCCGCTCTCGATGTAAGGCTTAAGAACGTCATATGCACCGTTGAAGAAGTAACCTGCGTTGTTATCACCGGGATCACCTGCTGTAAACTCAATATTGAAAGGTCCTGCTGCATTATCCAGATCAAGGGTATCCTTTACGTATGTACCCTGAACGGTACCAACCTTGTAGTTATCGAAGGTTGCGTAGTAGGAAACTGCATCGCTGTTCATGAGCAGACGGTCATAAGCGATAACGGGAACGCCTGATGACTTAGCCATGTCAAGAGCCTCACCAAGTGAAGAACCTTCGATAGCTGCGATAACGACTACATCGCATCCGCCGGCGATCATGTTCTCGATCTGTGACAGCTGCTGCTGTACATCGTTAGCTGCATACTGAAGGTCCACTTCGTAACCTGCTGCCTTCAGCTCGCTCTCCATATTGGCACCGTCCTGATTCCATCTCTGCAGATCCTTGGTAGGCATGGACACACCAACCTTCTTGCCTGCGCCTTCGTTTGAAGTAGTAGTGGTCTCGGTTGAGCCGCCGTCATCGGTGCTTGTAGTAGTTGTTGAAGTAGTGGTAGTAGTCTCGGTTGAACCGCCGGTAGTAGCGGGTGCTGTTCCGCCGCCTCCGTTACATCCAGCCAGCATTGATACAGCCAGTGTTGCGCCTAAAAATGCTTTTGTAAATCTCTTCATTGTTGCTTTCCTCCCTTTTTTATTGGTTTTGTTTTTCGGGTTTGCTTTCGGAGCGCTTTTGCTCCTTTACAGTTGTCATGTTAACACAGGTCAAATAGTAGTTGTTTGCTAATTGCTTCACTTTATTGTCTACTTTCAGCGCACAAAAAAACCTGAACCAGCATTTTTTTGTCATGGTTCAGGAATTTATTGCAAAAATGTTAAGATTCTTTACTTAATATTCAGATACACTTCCTCTTTTGAATGGAAACCGCTGTCTATGATCACTTCATCCATATTATCCCTGGTCACCATTACCGGTTCCAGCTTAACGTATGGCAGGTCTTTCTTTCCGTTAGATATCGTGCCCACATCACTGCCGCTTATCTCCCTGTCCTCTGCCATTGCCACGGCACATTCCGCTGCACGCCGCGCAAGCTTTTCAACAGGCTTATATACCGTCATTATCTGTGTGCCCTCCACTATACGCTGGCAGGCTTCAAGATCCGCATCCTGCCCGGTGACCAGTATCTTCCCTGCCATACGCTGTACCGCAAGGGCATTCACCACCTGACTGGCCACATTATCATTTCCGCACATTACCGCATCACAGCCGGCAACGAGAACGCGATGCGAATATATATAGTCTGCAGCCAGCTCCGCTCTCCAGCCATCGCAGTGGGTACGGTCTGCTATAGTCACATTATTGTCAGTCATAACCTTTTCGAAAGCATTCTCTACCAGAGACACATTATTGTCTGCAGGAGATCCTCCCACCATGA
>JAFYCS010000035.1 GCA_017539565.1 Lachnospiraceae bacterium | reverse complement strand
TTCCCTGGAAGCTTTGTAAGAGCCATCAAGCATTACACCGTTAAACCGCATCACGCCTTCGCTCTTTTTTCCTTTAAAAACATCAGTGTAATTTATATCGGTAAGGCTGCCGCCGGCTGCAACAAATCCCAGATCAGCCCTGAACCTCGACTCATCACCAATCTGATCTATATATGTACCAAGGTATGACTTCTCCGAACCAAGGGAAAGCTCTGTATAAGTAAATTCCGAATTTTCATCAAGCCTGCTCCCCATATCATTAAAATATAAGAATTTGGACGGCAGGCACTGCACCTTTATGAGGTGAAGCTTTGCATTCCTGCCAAGTATAACTCTGGTCTGAGTACCGGCAAATCCATTAGTTGCACCGTGCTCTGAATCCATATACTGGATAATGGTGATCTCACTGCCCTCGCCGATCCTTATAAGCGTGGTATCGATATCCTCAGCCCCTGTGGGATAAGTGTAATGAAGATATACCGGATCCTTTATCTTTGTATTTGCCGGAAGCTCCATCACACGGGCAGGCACGCCTGTCTTTACGATCAGCCGGTCTATATCAGCACCCATACCGGTAGGAAATACCTGTTCCTGATACATGGGATACTTTCCTGCCACATATTCTTCACGCTTTATCTCCATGCCTTCAGCTTCATAACCCTTCAGAAGCCCGGCAGGGCTGACACCTTCCGTAACCTTCATTTCTTCCGGAAACTGAGGCTTAACCAGATATGCCGGATGGGAAGCTTTGGCAATAGCTTCTATCGTAGCCTCCGAAACCTCCATCTCCACATCATTGAGCTTATCCCTGTACCAGGTAAGTACCGGAAGATGGTTGACGGTATATGTATCTTTTCTATCATTCTTTATATCCATGCTTTTTTTATCCGTTTCCAATGCTCTTTAAAAACATTCAGGTGCAGCCTGCACCACCTGCTGTCACAATCTTATGCGCTATATTTTCCGCAACCGAAAAAGCAAAAAAGTTATAAACTACCCCTGCTCCATCTCGAGCTTGATCAGGTTGTTCATCTCAGCTGCATATTCAAGGGGCAGCTCCTTGCTGACAGGATTTGCAAAACCGCTTACTATCATTGCCCTTGCATCAGCTTCCCTTATTCCCCTGCTCATCAGGTAGAATACAGCCTCGTCATCAATCTTACCAATCTTTGCCTCATGTCCTACATCAGCCTTATCAGTACGGATATCCATAGCCGGTACCGTATCAGACCTGGAAATACTGTCAAGCATAAGGGATCCGCAGTTTACTGAAGCCTTTGAACCTTCCGCAGTGCTTCTTATTTCCACGCTGCTGCGGTATGTGCTGATTCCACCGCTCTTACAGATGGACTTGGTATCTATGAAGGAAGATGTGCCCTTTCCTATGTGCACCATCCTTGCGCCTGTATCCAGGTTCTGTCCTTTTCCGGCAAAAGTCACGCCGGTAAATTCCGCATGGGAATTGTCACCCTTAAGTATGGAAGTAGGATAAAGGTAAGACTCATGGGAACCGAAGGATCCGGATATCCACTCAACCGTACCACCCTCCTCGCAGATGGCACGTTTGGTATTCAGGTTATACATATTCTTGGACCAGTTCTCTATGGTCGAATACCTAAGATGTGCATTCTTTCCTACGAAAAGCTCCACGCAGCCTGCATGAAGATTGGCCACATTATACTTAGGTGCAGAACATCCTTCTATGAAATGCACGTCAGCACCCTCGCTGACTATGATCAGGGTATGCTCAAACTGTCCTGCGCCCGGTGCGTTAAGCCTGAAATATGACTGCAGAGGTATGTCTACCTTTACTCCGGGGGGAACATATACAAATGATCCGCCGGACCATACCGCACCGTGAAGGGCTGCAAACTTATGGTCAGTGGGGGGCACCAGTTTCATGAAATGCTCCCTCACCATTTCTTCAAATTCACCGGTAAGCGCCGACTCCATATCCGTATATATAACGCCCTGCTTTGCCACATCCTCGCGGACATTGTGGTAAACCAGCTCAGAGTCGTACTGTGCACCTACACCACCGAGACTCTCTCTTTCCGCCTGAGGTATACCCAGCTTGTCAAAAGCATTCTTTATATCTTCCGGAACATCCTCCCAGGACGCCTTCATATCAGTCTTCGGTCTTACATAGGTGACGATCTTTTCCATATCAAGACCGTCAATGGGCGGGCCCCACTTGGGAACCTTCAGCTCATTGTATATCCTCAGGGACTTAAGCCTGAAATCCAGCATCCATTCCGGGTCATGCTTTGTCTCAGAGATTTCCCTGACTATCTCTTCCGTCAGTCCTTCATCAACTTTGAAAAAGTCTTCCTCGCGTTCCTCATCCTTAAAGTCGTAAAGCCCGCGCTCCACATCT
Organism: Lachnospiraceae bacterium; assembly: GCA_017539565.1. Lineage (GTDB taxonomy): Bacteria > Bacillota > Clostridia > Lachnospirales > Lachnospiraceae > NK4A136. The sequence goes on along the minus strand of JAFYCS010000035.1, from coordinate 1,469 downwards.
TCAAGAATGATGCCGGAATCCCCTTCATCTATATCTATTGGTGTATCTTTTCTTGCAATATCCGTCATATGTATTTCTCGAATCCGTTTGTATTTATCTCATCTATCAGCTCTGAACCGCCCTCGGCGGCAATCTTTCCTTTAACGATCACATGAGTGCGATCCACATTCAGAGCCTCAAGTATCCTGGTGTTATGGGTAATGATAATAAGTGAACCACCCTGCTTTGAAAAAATCTCCACTCCCTTAGACACGATACGCACAGCATCTACGTCGAGACCTGAATCCGTTTCATCAAGTATGGCAAGCTTCGGCTTAAGCATAAGGAGCTGGAATATCTCTGCTTTCTTCTTTTCACCGCCGGAGAAACCCACATTCAGGTCACGCTCAACAAATGCCTCATCCATATCAAGAAGCTTGCATGTCTCCTCCAGTTCTTTTTTATACTGGAAGATCCTTACAGCCTTGCCTGTCCTCTCCCTCATAGCACTTCTTAAAAATGCTTCGAGAGTAAGCCCCGGTACCTCCAACGGATTCTGAAAAGACATAAACAATCCTTTCTTGGCACGCTCATTGGCTGCCATCTTCGTTATGTCCTCTCCGTCAAAGATAATTGAACCGTCCGTCACTGAATATGCCGGACTTCCCATGATAACATTTCCAAGTGTGGATTTTCCCGCACCGTTAGGTCCCATGATGACATGTGTGGAACCTGCTTCAACTTTCAGATCGATACCTCCCAGTATCTCACCTGTCTCTATTCCTGCTTTTAAGCCTTTAATCTCAAGTAATGACATATATCCTCCCGCAATGTAGCTGTTCAGAAATTCCTTTGATACTGAACAGTTACCACAAAATTACAAAAGTGCGATTGTCTGCCTTGCTATAGCCAGTTCTTCATTGGTGGGAACCACCATTACGGTGATGGCGGAATCCTTCGTAGATGCGATCACTTCTTCACCGTGAGTTTTAAATTTTTCCTTGTCTACCTTTACACCCATAAATGCAAGATGGTCACATACGGCAGAGCGCACATCATAGTTATTCTCGCCTACCCCCGCCGTAAATGCAATTATATCAATGCCCTGCATTGCAACAGCGTAGGACGCGATATATTTTGCAACCCTGTAATTATAGGTTTCCAGGGCAGTCTTGGCCTTTTCATTTCCTTCGGCTATGGCTGCGGCAATATCCCTGAAATCAGAAGATACACCGCCGGAAAGCCCCAATATACCGGATTTTTTATTTAGCACGGTATTTACCTCTGCTGCCGATAAGCCTTCCTTTTCTCCTATATACGCAAGGATGGCGGGATCCAGATCACCGGATCTTGTACCCATTATCAGCCCCTCAAGAGGTGTAAGTCCCATGGAAGTATCCACGCATTTGCCGTTCTTTACTGCTGAGATGGAGGCACCGTTACCCAGGTGGCACACTACTATCCTAAGCTCCTTACGGTCCTTTCCGATA
>JAFYCS010000034.1 GCA_017539565.1 Lachnospiraceae bacterium | reverse complement strand
GACCTGCTCAGATCAAAAGGATATAAAAGGGCTTCTTTGGCAGTGCAGAAAGCAAACTATGCTGTACGCATGTATGAAAAAGTGGGTTTTTGTATCACAGATCAGAATGATGAAGAGTATATAATGGTATATGATGAAGAGTGACCGGAGGGACGATTCCGTGATCAGACGGATCTACGATATTGTTAAAATGATACCATTCGGTTGCGTTGCAACCTACGGACAGATAGCAGATCTTGCAGGAAACAGATATCTCGCCCGTGTAGTCGGGAACGTGCTTCACAGGAATCCGGATCCGGATAATATACCATGCTTTCGTGTGGTCAATGCAAAGGGAAAGCTGGCTGATAATTTCGCTTTCGGCGGAGCTGATGCACAGAAAAAGCTTCTGGAAGCGGAAGGTATTGCAGTAGAAGACGGAAGAGTAGATTTAAGTATATATCAATGGAAATCCGGCGGGGAGCCGTCACTGTGAGCGGAAAGGGAGAAGATTATGGAATACTGGGATCTTTATGATGCTGAACGGAAGCCTCTGGGGCGCAAACATTTGCGCGGCGATAAATTCGGAGAAGATGAATTTTATGTCTGTTGCGAGATCTGGGTGAAAGATCCGGAAGGCAGTTTCCTTATCACAAAACGTCACCCGGATAAAAAAGCAGGTAATCAGTGGGAGTTTGTAGGCGGCGGAACGCTTGCCGGGGAGACAACTCTTGATTCAGCAGTCAGAGAGCTTTTTGAGGAGACCGGTATCTCTGTATCAAAGGATGAATTAAGACTGATGACCACATATGCTCATAAAAACTATTTTATGGACATTTATCTTGTTAAAAAACATGTAGATATAAAAGATATAGTGTTACAGCCGGATGAGGCTGTGGATGCCAGGTGGGCATCTGATGAAGAGATAAGGGCTTTGATAGAGTCAGGAGATTTTGTGCATTCCGCGGGGAACAGATATGATATGTATCATGATTGGTGCGTGGAAATATAGCAGTGTCATCGATCGATGTAAAGAAGACAGGGACAGATAATTATGATACATCATCCGATACCTCCGTTTTTTGATAAGGATTCTAAGATACTGATCCTTGGAAGCTTTCCGTCGGTAAAGTCCAGGGAGCAGATGTTTTTCTACGGACATCCGCAGAACCGTTTCTGGAAGGTTTCGGCGGCAGTATTTGAACAGGCAGTGCCTCAAAACACAGACGAGAAAAAAGATTTCCTGAAACGTAATAATATAGCAATGTGGGATGTTATAGGTGCCTGTGAGATCGAGGGCTCTGCGGATTCTACGATCAAAGATGTGGTACCCAATGATCTATCCTTCATTCTTGATACTGCAGATATCAGGGCAATATTTGTTAACGGAAAGACTGCAGAGAAGTATTATAATAAATATACTAAAGATGTGATAGGTCGGCCGGCGGTATGTCTTCCTTCCACAAGCCCTGCGAATGCAGCATGGAACCTGGAGAAACTGACAGATGCCTGGAAGGTGATCAGGGAGATAGCTCATGATAAAACCTGAAAAACTTAAAAAGGGTGATACGATAGCTGTGATCAGCCCCTCCTGGGGATGTGCCGGGGCACCGCGTGTATTGTGGAAATACCGTCTTGGATGCGAACGCCTTAAAGAACTGGGATTAAATGTTGTGGCTGCGCCCAATTCATTAAGAGGAACAACATATCTAAAGGATAATCCGCAGGCCAGGGCAGAGGATATACTGTGGGCCTTTGAAAATAAGGATATCAGGGGGATCATTGCAAATATAGGCGGGAATGATTCCGTTAAGCTGTTGCCGTATCTGTCTCCCCAAACTATATCCGGTAATCCTAAGATCCTTTGCGGGTATTCGGATGTAATGGCCCTGCATCTTTATTGCTACAGGGCGGGGCTTATGACATATTACGGTGATAATCTGCTGACGACCGTGGCAGAAGCCGCCGGCTGGCATACCTACAGCCGTTACTGGTTTGAAAAGGTATTCTTTGATGATTCTGTTATCGGTAACATTAAGCCGGCGGAAGAATGGTCGTATGATAAGGAATCGCATACAGATAAAAACTACAGAAAGAATTATATACCTGATCCCGGTTACCGGTATGTGCAGGGAAAAGGAACAGTAAAGGGAAAACTCTTTGGCGGCCACGGAGATCTGCTT
>JAFYCS010000005.1 GCA_017539565.1 Lachnospiraceae bacterium | reverse complement strand
GCCTTCCTTGCATAATACTTTACAAGTTTCCAGAAGCCCTGACGGCTCATGGGCTGGCCTGAGCAATTTGTAAAGAGCACATCAGATGCCTGATCCTCAAGCATAAGATCCCTTGCATTCTTAAGATAATCGGCGATTGCTCTCTTTGCGGGTGCACCAAAAGGTACTACACGCTCCTTCTTTGCATCCCTGCATACTATATAGCCTATCTGAAGATTAACATCGGAAACATTAAGATTGATAAGCTCTGAAACCCTGATGCCCGTAGCATATAAGAGTTCCAGCATAGCGCGGTCACGCAGATCCTTGGGTGCGGATCCTCTGGGCTGGTCTAACAGCCTGTTTACCTCATCGGTCGTAAGTATCTCAGGCATCTTCTTCTCGATCCTGGGTGCCTTAAGATCCTCTGCGATATCCTCGCTTACATATCCTTTACGGAAAAGGAAATGAAAGAATGCTTTTATGGAAGCGATATTTCTTGATACGGTTGCAGCGGCAGATCCGCTCTTTTCCATAAGCAGGATATAATTCTGCAATGTAGTGGCGCTGACCTTTGACAGCTCATCCACACCAGACTGTACCAGGAACTTTTCCAGCTTTGCTATATCCCTTTTATAGGAAAGCTCCGTATTGTGTGATGTCTTCTTTACTTCCTTCAAGTAGTCGATAAATTCGTCAAGCTCTCTTTCCATCATGCTTACTTCACCGGCATTTACCATCTCTCAAAACCCTCTTCATAATTATTTTTTGCCGCCTCTCCCCATTGGTGAACGTTACATAAAAATGCAACATAAAGCTATTTACATAAGCGTTTCGCGGCTTACAAAAGTGATTATAAGTGGGGGTTTTTAGAAAAGCAAACAGAAAATCAAGGGATTTTTTGCCTTAAATACAAGCTTTTTATGGTTAACACAAAATATCGCAGATCGTTTTTTTATGTCCACCACATCTTGACGAAAAGAAATTTATATTTTGACTCATTTAGTCAAAAACGCGTATGCTGAGATGGCTGCAACGGTCTTTCCGTCGTTTAATCTGCCCGAAAAGATCATTTCCATCAGTTCTTTTAAGTCCCATGCTTCAACATTTATGTATTCATCCGCATCCAGATGACGTTCCTTACGTTTTAAGCCTTTAGCCAGATATATATCTATCTTCTCGCCGCTGTATGCGACTGTAGGATAAAAAGCCATAAGGAAGCTTACTTCCGAAGCACAGAAGCCTGTCTCTTCTTCCAGCTCACGTATTGCAGCTTCCTTAGTGGGCTCTCCGGGACCTTCCAGGCCACCTGCCGGGATCTCTAACATAAAGCGGTCAAATGCATTACGATACTGTCTGACCAGTATGATGCGCCCTTCATCATCAACGGGCAGCACGGCGGCTGCCCCCTGATGGTAAATGTAATCCCACACACGTATGTTGCCGTTGGGAATGCGCACGGTATCATGGCAATAGGTCAGGATAGATCCTTTTACTACCTCTTCGCGCTTAAGACGTTCTATCTTCATTTTCTCCAGTGAGTCCTGGCGGAGTAATTCTTCTGACATAGGATTCCTTTCTTCCTTATGCGGGATTCTTCGTTACTTAATCTGCTAATGTGCCAAAGGGATCCCAGGGTTCCAGTTCTTTAAGCTTCTGGTCCAGAAGCTTCTTTGTGGCACTGTCAAGGTATTTCCTGTTAACTACAACCTGATATACATAATCATCAAACCACTTATCACTGGCAACATAATAACCGTCATGGCCCGAATCCTTGCCCCAGCTGTTCTCTATGCGCCAGCGGTCAGGCTGTCCTTTGTCATTGATATTCACACCAAGTATTACCATGGCATGGTTCATTGCGCTGTCACCGTAATCAAGGGCCTGGGCTTTATTAAAACCGAACTTCACGTTAAACAGCTCTTCCAATGCAGCGCTGTCCTTATCGAATACGCCTTCTTTTCTTACGCCGAACATCCTGCAGTCCGATCCGAACCATACGGGATGACCGTCTTTAAGCTGTTTGATAACAGCCTTTTTGATCTTATCCATCTCAAGGTTTAAATACTTAACTGGTCCGCCTTCTGCAACATTTCCCAGAAACTTTACCGTATACATCTTTCCGAAAGGCTTATCCTTTGTAGGTGCATTGATGATGGATACACAGTCTTCAAGTTTGATCCCCACATACTTCTTAAAGAAAGCCTGGGGCGTGATACCGAATTCCTGCGTCACCTTATCATCCTTATCCTTAAGTATCAGATCAAAACTCTTGGGAGGCTCCCCAAGCACGATGCAGAGCATGCGGTATATCTCATTAATATACTCTTCTTTCATCTTCTGTATCTGCGCCGGAGAACTGCCTGCTTTGATACCATCCCTAATATTCATTGCATCTTCCCTGAGCTTACCCGTAAGGTACATGTCAAACCAGCGTGATGCTTCTGCTCCCTTTGCATCCGGATAAGCGTACTTAGGAACAACACCGTACTTCTCTACCAGATTGGACAGCATATCCCACTGGCCTCCGTCCGCAAGGGGATCGGCGTTGATAAACTGAAAGAGTCTTCCGTCAAGGGGCTCGTCCGCAGTCTTTATAACACTTTCCAGATAATAGTTTGCTTTTTCCAGCTTATCATAAAAGAACATGTAGTTCTGGGAAAGCTCAAAGGTATCGAGCTTATATTTCTTTATTATCTCATACCTGAAGGTATTTAAAGCCGAGAATATCCAGCATCTGCCGCTGGCTTTCTGGTCTGTTATCTTCCCCTGCTTTAGATCGATATTAAAAGTAAAGGGCAGCTTTGAAACGGCACTGAAGTCGGTAGCCGCTTCCATTATTCCGTTCTTGGATGCCGCACGTGCCGCTATAAGGTTGGCGCGTTCGGAATTGAAATCACCGCTCATTTTCTTAAGCTGCGATGAAGTGATGGCTTTTGCTTTTGTTGTCATGATATTATGTCCTCCTGTTTATACTTCCGTAAGATCTACGATCCCGGGCTTTACTACCATGGAATAGTTAGTATAGTATACCACAAAACCGGGCGCAGCTCCTGCGGGCTTTTTTAATTCTTTTTTCCTGACATAGTCTACCTCAACCTTATCCTGGGCTGAAGCTGAGGAATACCGGGCTGCCAGGGCTGCAGCCTGCTCATAAACCTTATCCGGCAGTTCCTTACCACCGGCTTTCACGATAACATGACTGCCGGGTACTTTCTTCGCATGAAACCACCAGTCCCCGCCTTCCGCAAATTTAAAGGAAAGCTCATCATTCTGGTAATTATTCTTCCCGACATATATGTGATAACCGTCCTCAGTCATAAAATGCAGCGGCTTTGATGTGTTTTTCTCTTTCTTCTCCCCGCTCTTTTTCCTTATATAGCCGGTATCCTTAAGTTCATCGCGTATCTCTTTAAGGTCTTCTTCCCTACGGGCTATATCCAGTGACAGCTGTACACTCTCAAGATGCTCAAGCTCCGCACGTGTTGTATTGACAAGCTCGCTTAAAGCCTCAAAAGTACGTTTCTGTTTCTGATACTTTTCGAAATATCTGCCTGCGTTCTCCATAGGTGTGAGGTCCGGATCCAGGCTTATCTTTACCGTTGTATTATCATAATAATTGAGAGCCTCATATTCTTTTGCCCCGCTCTCTATCTGATAGGCATATGCCGTAAGAAGCTCCCCGTAAAGCTTAAGTTTATCACGCTTCTGCGTATCTTCAAGCTGTTTCTCCTGAAGCTTCAGCTTCTTGACATTACGTTCTATAGCGGTCTGTACAATATGGCGCAGGTCAGTTGAACGCTGTCGTATACGTACCAGTGCCTCCTTCTGTGAATAATAATCTTCAAGCAGAAGTGACATGCTTTCATATGAGCGTACATTCTCATACGCTCCGGTATTTATGGCAGAAAACTCCCTGGGCTCTTCACCCTCGTAATATATACAGGGATCGAAGCTGCCTTTCCTTACACGCTCCATAACTCTATCAAAAGTATCGAACAGCGCTTTCCTGTCTTCGGGAGAAACATTAAGGGTAGCAACATCCATTCGTTCATCGATGCCCGATAAGCGTACGATCTCTCCTGCCATCATGGGTGATATCCCGGCATAGTTATCCATCAGCGCTCCTGCAGCATCTTTTCCTTTCCCTGCAGCACTTAAGAAGTTCTCATAGTCTGCCTTCAGGGGATCAGCTTTTTTATCACCGCCCGCTACGAAGTATTCTCTCCCGGGCAAAACCTCTCTTACAGAACTCATCATCGCAGATACCCTCTTGATCGAATCCACGATATGCTCATTTTCATCCAGCAGTATTATATTGCTGTGCTTCCCCATTATCTCGCAGACTAAGGTTTTCTTCTTAAGATCCCCCATCTCATCATAATGTTCAAATTCTATACGTATGATACGTTCAAGGGAAGGTTGAGAAATGCCCGTTATCCTGGCACTCCCAAGATATTTACGCATCAGCATGCAAAAAGCCGGGGCCGTGATGGGGCTTGGCTTATTTGTGCTGCACAGATATACCAGCGGAAGCGACGCATCCGCCGACATAAACAATCTGTATTGTCCCGATGTACTCTTTATGGTAAGCATCAGCGCATCCTTTTCAGGCTGCGCTATCTTTGAGATCCTTCCTCCGTTTAACTTATCCTGTAATTCCTTTACCACAGCCGCAACTGCGATACCGTCAAATGCCATTTTACTTTCCTGCCTTTATATATCAATTTTCCTGTGAAACTCTTACGCGGTCATTAAGAGCATTCACGATAGCATCATAATCAAATGCATCAAATGCAACCTTGAGCTTTGAATACAGCACCACTTCTTCTGACGGTATGCTGTAGCGTTCCATGTCACTGTATATTCCTTCAAGCTCATCATAATCCATGTGCTTAGCTGCTTCCAGCATCCGGCTGTATGTCCTCTCCATCAGCTGCGCATTAGCCATGGGCTTATCTTCTTCCTCTTCCTCAAAGATGCTTCCAAGCGCATCGATATAGCCTCTGTAGCGTTTTATCATCGGAGCATGCTTTGCATCTATGAAGCGCTCATCCTCAACCTTGCCTGCATCTTCAAGCCTCTGGGCTTCATCACCAAGTTCCATCGCACCGATAAGGCGTGCCGAACTCTTCAGGGCATGAACTTTTATTGTGTAATTCTCCCAATCCTTTTCCTCATAGTAACGTTCTATCTCAGCCGCCCTGTTTTCTATAGCATCATAGAAAAGCTTAAGCAGCGTACGTACAGAATCTTCCGATCCGCTGTTTTTAAACGCTATGGCCCCGTTTATACCATCGATACATTCATACCATTTAACGTCCTCTGCTGCGGCAGCAGCCGCAAGCATCGCTTCTTCATCCTGCTTTCTTGCCGCATCTATCAGCTCATCTTCACGCTCATCATCCATACCGGAAAAATCATCAGGTAGCAATGAACTGAGTCCGTACGTAGACTCCCCCTTATCCATATACATCAAGCCGAAGGTACCAGGACCGCAGTTTGAAGTAACCGCAGCGGATGCCTGCTGGAAGATTATATATTCAAAATCAGCCCTCTTCCTGATCTGCTCTTCGATCCACACAAGGTCATCTTCGGGAACAGCGGCATAGGCAACAAAGATCAGCTCCGTATCCGGCTTTGCCGATCTGGGCAGCGCTTTTTTGATGTAGCCTTCATAACAGCGGCGTGCCGATCCCAGCCATACACCCTTGACCTTATATTCATCGCCTCTATATTCAAGAGCCGGGCGCAGGTCCAGTGCAGTGGTCATCTTATTTACCTTACCGCTCACCAGTCCTTTCCTTGCCATGTATTCTGTCGTTCCCATCAGGAAACTGGAGTGCAGCCTGTTCTTTAAGGTATTAAGCTCAGCGACTATCTTATCCACCTGAGTATTCTTCTGAGCCATCTTATAGCCGCACATTATCATGAAGGCCAGGGCGCTGGTCATACAGCCCGAATTAATGACAGTCACGTTTTCGAAAGACCTGGCTGCCTCCTGTGCCCTTAAGCAGTCTTCCGTCATACTCGTGGTTACCGCCACGTAGATCACATGATGTGACTTCTTTAACAGCTTTCCGAAAAAGTCTACATATTCCGATACTGAAGGAGGCCTGCTTTCTACCATCCTGCCGGAATCCATATACCTTACGGTTTCGCCTGCACTCATCTCAACATTATCACGGAATACGCCCTCATCTGTAACAATGTTATACGGAAGTATGGCTATACCCAGCTTCTTCTGAAGCACTTCCGGTATATCACTTAAGCTGCAGGCCGCAAACGTCACAGGAAGCTTACGGCTGTATCCCTGGGCGGTGTTCATCTCTACTGCGTTCATCTGCAGGCTGCGGCTAAGCAGCAGCTTTTCCCTGGGGATAAACTTTATAAGCATCTCCTCCAGCTGCCTGCCGGATACCGGTTTTACCAGATAACCGTCAAAGCCCGATGCTGAATACAGTTCTTTATTTTTCGCTATCGCATTGGCCGTAAGGACCACGACCGGAACATCGGTATTGAGCCCGCCGCTCTGCTTCCTTATCTGTTCCAGACACTCTATACCGTCCATTTCCGGCATCAGATGATCCATAAGTATCACATCATAACGCTTTTCAAGCGTTGCCGCAAGTGCCTGCGCCCCGCTCATGACAGTGTTGACCATAAGCCCCGTACCGTCTAATAGCTTGCTTTCAACCTCAAGGTTCATATCATTATCATCAACGATCAGTATACGTGCATCGGAGGCCGTAAACATATGCTCATATTTCTGCCTGTCGCTTCCCCTGTTCGTGATATTTATATTTCCCAGCTTCTTACTGTCCGATACTTCCTGCAGTATATTTACTGTAAAGGTAGATCCTTGTCCGTATACGCTATTTACACTGATATCCCCCTCCATCAGTTCAACCAGCTGCTTGACTATAGCCAGCCCCAGGCCGCTGCCCTCTATGTATCGGTTCTTTTCCTGATCTATACGTTTGAACGCATCAAAAAGATACGGCAGCTGTTCCTGGCGTATACCTATACCCGTGTCGCTGACGGATATGATCAGCTTTATCTGCTTATCATTTTCTTTTTCTGCTTCAACACGAAGTCCTACCGATCCTGTCTCCGTATATTTTACTGCATTGTTTAAGAGGTTTACTGCGATCTGTTTGATGCGCATCTCATCTCCGAATAGCACAGAAGGTACGTTGGGATCGATATCAACATCAAAGCTTAAACCTTTTTCCGTAGCACGCAGCCATATCATGTTGACTATCTCACTCATCATATCGCCGACTTTATAATCCACGGGAACGATATCCATACTGCCTGCTTCTATCTTTGAGAAGTCCAATATGTCGTCGATAAGTGACAGGAGCATCTTGCCCGCACCCTGAATATTCTCCGCATCCCGCATTATCTCTTCGGATGCATCGTCACTGCGCAGTATTACCTCATTAAGGCCCAGTATCGAATTTATGGGCGTCCTTATCTCATGGCTCATACTGGAGAAGAAACGGTTCTGGGAACGGTTAAGCTCCTCCGCCCTGTCTGCTTCCGCCATAGCGCGCTCGCTCTGCTCTTTATATATGCTCTTCTGATACATGAACATGACATAGATCCCCAAACCGACCAGCAGCAGAGAAACCAGTGTATCAATAAAAAACATCCTCGTGGTATGCGGTTCTATCATCCCGGGGCACAGATACCATGCAAGATATTCGCCCATGGCGATAAAGCTTAAGCATACCATCATAAAGATCCTTAGCCCGCCCGATAAAGACATACCCACGAACATATAGCTGAATATGATCCAGAATACACCACCGCCTTCGGGCCCGCCACCGTAAAAGAATATAACCGGCAGTATAATAAATACCAGGGCACATACCTGGATAAACGCACCGGTAGATATCCGCTGCGTACGTACGCTTATTGCCGTTACTACCGGCACTGCCAACGTCATGGCTATAAGTGTGATGATCTCTACAATGTTTTCCCCGCCAAGTATATCAAAGACCAGCGCAAATATCAGCGCGCACTCTCCCAGCAAAGCCATCATGATCAGCGTTCTTTCTTCATAGCTCCTGTTGGGATCGTTTAAGTATTCGGACAGTCTTCTTACGGGATTCATGCTTTATCCTCCCTGTAAGATATCTGGTCTGAGCTGAGCACATTCTTCATGATGCGCTCAAATTCCTTAAGGTCTATTGGCTTGGCAAGGAAGCCGTCAAAACCTTCCTTCGCAAACATAGCCCTGGCACCGCTCACAGCATTCGCAGTCAGCGCTATACTTATAACTTCCCTGCCTGTCCTGTCTGCAACTTTTCTGATACGCTTCATTGCCTCAACGCCGTCCATCTCAGGCATCATATGATCTATGAAAATCACATCATAATCGGACCTCTCATATTTCATTATAGCTTCGCGTCCGCTTACGGCAGTATCTATGCTCATGCCGTATTCATTTTTGAACATACCGCTGGCAACCACAAGATTCATAGGCTCATCATCAACAATAAGTGCCCTGACACCTTTAAACTGAGGATGCTTATCTTCGGCGCTGAGAGGATCGGCAGCATTTTTATCACTGTTTAAAACCTTTGCGACCAGATAACCGTTTAAAGGCTTGGGCATGACTATAACCCTGCTGTCAGAGGCCACTCTAAGTCCCGGCCTGGCGGATACGGCTACGGTTATATTCCCTCTGCTAAGCTCATCAAAATATTCCCGGGACTGCGAATACTCTTCTTCGCCCATGAATATATGACTCACTGTAAGTCTCTGCAGAAGGCTCTTAACTTCATTTACGGTATCTGCGGAATACAGGGGGCGCATTACCCCCGTAGCCAGATTGGTAGCCATGTTCCTGTAAAATTCACGAACAGCAGGGACTTTGTACTTATCGGGCTGTACATGGAATATGATGTCGTCAACCTTGTTCTGCTCACATACAAGGCAATGTGCGGGATCTACGACCGACTGCGGTACAGTCACACGTATCACGGTACCCGACATGGCCGAACTCTCTATCTTAAGAAATCCCCCCATCTTATGTACCATGCCGTACATTACGGGAAAGCCCAGTCCTATGCCGCCGGAGCTTCTGTTCCTCTTTTTGTTGGCCTGATATATACCTTCACCGACTCTGGCGATATCACGGCGCTTCATACCTACGCCCGTATCACTTACTTCGATACACAGGTTTACTCCATAGTCCCTGTCCATGCTGTATATCCTGACATAGATACCGCCCTGTCTCGTAAACTTTATGGAGTTATCCAGTATATGACGCAGGATCTTTTTGATCTTCCCGGCATCGCCCCTCATCATCGTGGGCACGGCAGGATCCAGGTCCACCACCAGCTCCAGTTCGTTATTAGCAAAATAATCCCTGTATTCAGACACGATGTCATTGATAAGGGAACTTATCATATAGTTATCTTCTTCAAGATGTAGTTCTTTCTGTTTTACCTCTGTATAATCCTGAATGTCATCGATCTGATTTGAAAGCCTGATGCCCGCTTCCCTGATAGCGCTGAGTTCCGGCGAATCACCTTTCCTGGCCAGCAGCATAGACATACCGTTTACCACATTGACCGGTGTACGCAGCTCGTGAGATATATTGGCAAGGAAATCCTCCATATCGTTATCGTATGCTTCCACTTCCTCATCACGCTTCTTAAGCGCCTTTATCTGGTCAAGCCTGTTATACACCGTTTTTTTGCAGATGAAATAGACCGCTATGACTATAGCCAGCTGAAGCAGAACCCTTGAGAAGCTGAAAGCATCTTTAAGGATATCCGTAAGTTTAATAACGTATACGAACTGTATAGCCATTATAAAAACATATTCGGCAAGTATCAGATTCAGAACATAGATCCTGTCATATAAAGAAAAGAGTACGAGCATCAGCGTAATGACCGAACACACATCATAAAAGCTGGTGGCATGTACCCCGTGAAATAACGCAGCAAACATAGTGAGCGAAAGATATACCGCCTCCCTTACGCGCTCGCTGAAAAACTGTCCTATATGCAGTATCCATATAAAGACCAGCGCGACACCCAGCAGCGGATTGACCCAGTACTCCCATTTTTCCATGACCGAATCCGCTATCAGGCCGATACAGCCCAGGGATATCATTATTATGATAAAACGATGGATCTTGATCCTGTTCATCAATCCTTCCTTTCGTCAGGACTCGTTTCACCTTCGTACTTTATCGTTTCGAATACATTATCAACTTTAACCTTTGCGGCATAGCTGCTGCTCTTCCACTTCTCAAGTATCCTGTCTGCTATCTCAAAGACACCTTCCTCATGCAAAAGCGGCAGTACTGCAAAGAACTGATTGGGTTTGCACTGATATATGATATCACTCTTGCGCAGATGCTCCTGAAGCAGTATAGCGAATTCGGCTGCCACTTCGGAATAGCTCACATCATTTTCGTCAGCCGATAAGGAAAACAGCACTTTATTGACAACGCCGCCGTATCTTCTGGCAAAACGTACGATAAAGCGGTAATTACATGCAAAAGCATCCTGGCCAAGGAGCATAGCCCCGTTACCAAGCCCTCGTTCCGAAATGATCATCGATACACGTTCCATATCACGCTCAAGGCTGTCGGTTTGTACTTCCTCAATAACATCGGGATCATAGATCGCGTAATCATGTTTACCGCTCTGTTTAACCCTGTACAGTTCATTATCCGCCAGACGGAACATCGTCTGGTAATCTTTCATTTTATCGGATGTAAATACCACACCTATGGATATGCCCAGAGGCACACCGTTATTGGAGCCCATCAGTTTATCGGCTTCTTCACGCAGCTGTTCGTTGAGTCTTTCGTTAAGCGAAGCTACAGCCGCCTCCCCCATCAGGTCAGGGAAGAATCCCATAAATTCATCGCCGCCTATCCTGGCAAATATATCACCTGCTCTAACATTATGTCTTACAACCTCTGCAAAAGCTACCAGGATACGGTCACCCATATCATGCCCGAAGAGATCGTTGACCAGCTTAAAGCTGTCCAGGTCGCATACCATGAGAGCGCCGCTCTTTTCGGCACAGAGTTTTTCTATCCTGTCTGTACCGCCGGCTTTGTTATAGAAGCCGGTAAGCCTGTCGGTATTGGCCTCCTCGGTAAGGCTTTCTATAGTCTTGGAATTGATGATGGTATTATTGATACGGTTGATCAGTATGTCGCGGTCAAAAGGCTTACGTATAAAATCGGATGCTCCGGCCTTTAAGCCGCGCCTTTCTGATTCGCTGTTATTTTCTCCGGTCAGGAAGATGACCGGTGTCGGTATCCTTCCTTCTTTTTCTTCAAGACGGCGCAGGGCATGGAAGGTCTCAAAGCCGTCCATCTCCGGCATCAGTATATCCAGAAGTATCAGATCGGGATCGTTTGTCTCAACGAATTTCAAAAGATCCGCTCCGCTTCGCAGGCAGCTTACCTTCATCTCGTTTTTGATGAGTATGCTCCTTGCATTAGTAAGACTAAGCGGTTCATCATCCACTACCACTATCCAATATCCCATATTATTCTCCCCTCACTCTTTGTTTACATTCACCTATCAAAGAAATTACCGTGCCGTAATCAAAACCGTCAGCAGCAGCCTTTATCTTTTCAAAGACCTTCTTATCTTCCTCCGGTATGCGGTAATGCTCCATACTTGAAAAGATCTGGTCCAGCCTGTCGCAGTCCATAGCCTCAGCCGCTTCAGCCAGGTCAATATACGCCTGCTCCATCCTTTCCTCTGATGCCACCGGATCATCTTCCGATACTCCTTTTTCAGGGAATACAGCCTTAAGTATATCTTTGTAGCTGCGGTATTCTTCAATTATCTGCGAATGATGCTCAGACAGATATACGTTATCTGCGGCTTTACCTGCGTCCTCCAAAAGCTGTACCCTGTCTCCGAAATCAGCCGCGCCGATTATCCTGGCAGAGCTTTTCAGCGAATGAACCTTTATCGTATAGTCCTTCAGTTCATTATCCCGGTACAGCTTATCCATTATCTCTATGTTATCATCTATCGAATCATAGAATATCTTAAGCAGCGCCAGATATGCATCAGCCCCTCCGCTGTTCTTCAATCCCGCGGAAGTATCTATCGCATCACTTTTTATCTTATCAAGGATCAGAAGATCCTGTTCTTCCTGCTCATCCGTCTCCTGATAAGCACCTGCCGTCACCGGTTTGATCTTATCCTGCGGCAGCCTTTCCATTATCACCTGCTCTAGTTTATCCGGATCTATGGGCTTGGTGATATGGTCATCAAATCCCGCTCCCAGATAAAACTGTCTCGCACCGGAAATGGCATTGGCAGTCAGACAGATCACCGGTGTATCTTTATTGACTCCCAAAGCATCGTTCTTTATCTCTTGAAGCGTTTCTATGCCGTCTTTTCCGGGCATCATATGGTCCAGGAAGATAATATCATATTTTTTATCACGGCACATACTTACCGCTTCATCACCGCTGTAAACCTGATCTATCCTGACCAGCGTCTGTTTTATCAGGCTCTTGAATACGATCAGATTCATGGGATTGTCGTCTACAGCCAGTATATGAGCCTCCGGCGCCGTAAACTTCCGCTCATATTTCTTCTTGTCTTCATGGATCTTCTTTATAGCCTGCTCGCGGTCACCTATAGGCTCCGGATCTATGACTTTCTGCTCAAGTTCAAAGAAGAATACAGATCCCTTTCCGTATTCGCTCTTAACTTTAAGCTCCGAACCCATCATAGCCAGCAGGCTTGCCGTAATGCTCATACCAAGTCCCGTTCCCTCAACATGACGGTTACGGGCTTCATCTATGCGTTCAAACTCGGAAAAAAGCCTTTCCATATCTTCTTCTTTTATCCCCGATCCGGTATCCTCTACCGATACCTTAAGGATAATGTTATCATCTCCGGCTTTTTCAAAACCCGTATAGAGTCTGACACTGCCTTTTTCCGTATACTTTATGGCATTTGTCAGTATATTCATGACCGACTGCTTGATGCGTCTCTCATCACCGTAGAGCTTTGACGGCAGGTTAGGATCAAAATCCGCTATAAACTCCAGATTTTTCTCTGCAGCCCTGGTACTGATCATATTTATCAGATCATTAAGCAAAACGGCGAGATCATATTCTGCGGGTATTATCTTAAGCTTTCCCGCTTCGATCCTTGAAAAATCCAGTATATCATTTACTATTCCCAGAAGCGTGGAACCTGCATTCTTTATATTACCGGAATAGGTAAGTATGTTTTGCTCATTGCTCTCACGGAGGATCATTTCATTCATGCCAAGTATCGCATTTATGGGAGTCCTTATCTCATGAGACATACTGGAAAGGAATACGGACTTGGCCTCATTGGCCGCAATGGCCCTTACGGACAGATCAGCACTCTTACTCGACCTGTGCATTATCAGGCTTATGATGACCACCACAGCTATGATCAAAACTATGGTTAGCAGCAGAATGATGTTTAACGTCCCGAATACTCCGGTGGCATCGTTAACCGATACAAAGTTCCATCCGTTTTGTATCTCTGCCGTATATACCACATAATGCGCACCTTTGTAATGAAACCCGAAGCTGTTTCCCCTGTCTTCGTGTATGCCTGAATAAATGCGTGCACCCAGGCTGGAATTTTCAAATCTGTAATTCTTTCCGTTTTCCGTACTCTGC
>JAFYCS010000033.1 GCA_017539565.1 Lachnospiraceae bacterium | reverse complement strand
GTCATGAAATCCTACTTTCTTATAACATGCATGCGCACGACTATTATTCTCAAAAACCCCGATCGTGATCTTTTCTACTCCAAGGATCTCAAAGGCATATTTCATCCCAAGACGGAGCATCTCTGTGCCATAGCCTTTTCCGCGGATATTCCCGTCAACGATGACCCAGCCAAACCTCAGTATCTTATTGTCACCGTTAAGATATCTCATGATAAAGTGTCCGACGATACCGCTTTCATCAAAGGCGACCCATGGATAGAAATTGTCCTTTTCCTTGCAAAGGCCGTTCTTATTCCTATATACATCGTCTATGATATCTCCATTAATCGGAAACTCACCGAAGAGTTCCCCGCCCCATTTCATAAAGGTATCCTTGTCCTGTACCCACTGTTCGATTATCTCGGCATCAGCTTCCTTATACTGTCTGAGTCTTAACATAATATCCTCCGACTCCTGATATATCTATCAATTTTTTTTACAAACGACCGATTCTCTTTAAAATCCCTTTATTGTCTCCATAGCACATAAAACTGGAAGATATTCATCCTAATTACACAAGCAGCTCGAGATCAATTTTGAATTTGTGATTCAGTGAATCACAAATCTGTGGATATTTCAGATAAAAAATCCGGCAAAGATTAAGCATTGTTCTGTCTAAGCCTTTACATTCAATCCTATTTGCAAGATTTTCTAACAGTTTCCCTTCTTTTGTTGCCCTATTCCGTATAAAACCCTAAATAACATACTACTATAAATAGCACTTGTTTTCAATAAAAACGCATATTAACCAGGAGCATCAAGGTATATAACGGGAGCGTGTCACGCCCCCGTTAGTTATCGGCCATTTGCAGGATTTCCTACCTTGCTCCGTCTCTGTGCTTATTAGGAAGAGTCTTTGTTCTTTTATCTTCCTCGACCTTTGTTTTGTACCCGCTAGGAGATTTTTACTATGTTCCTAGGCAACCCATTTTATCCTTTAAAGGGTAAATATGTTTATCCCAGTTCTAATACCCAACAACGGGATTTGGTTATACTTATTGCCTAAAACAGCAAAGGATTGGGTACTCCCAACAACCATCAACGGCTTATACTACAAGGATTTGATAATAACAAAACAGACCTTGGAAAGGTTGTTATACTCCTTCTCAAGGTCTGTTACTATATGATTCTTATTGGATAAAACAGATTACCTTTTACACGCTAAACTGTATTGCCCTTGGATACTGTGGTGTCATTGGGTAACCTCTTTTATCCTCCTCGGGGCAAAGTCACTTATCCTCCGCCCCTGTATTAAATCTTTCCTATTTAAGCTCTAAATCTCTACCTTCCCGGCTAAAAATCTCTTCCGGTCCCATCCAAATTTCCGTCTGTTTTCATCTCCCCCAAACGCCCTCTTCCCATCCGTCCAAAGCTCCTCAAATGCCCGCTGATACTGCATTAAGAGATGTTAAGGGCTGGCTGGGGGTGTCTATAAGATCCAATAAAAAACAGACCTTATTAGACATTGGGGGTGTCAGATAAGGTCTGTCTGGTATGTGATTGTGTGAGTATTAAAAGTCAGTGAGTGAGGATAAAGAAGTTTGCCCCGGAGGCACTAAACGGCTTTACCCAATGATATGTGGATTATTCTAATTCGATTGTCCCGGGGGGCTTCGACGTAAGGTCGTAGAGTACGCGGTTAACACCCTTCACTTCGTTTACGATACGGTTCATGACTCTCTGAAGTACGGCAAAGGGTATGTCTGAACACTCGGCAGTCATGAAGTCGCTGGTAATGACTGCACGTAAAGCAACGGCGTAATCATATGTACGGAAGTCACCCATGACACCTACGGAACGCATGTTGGTAAGGGCTGCGAAATACTGTGCCGGCATCCAGGGCGGGAGCTCATCGTGGCCGTGCCTGCGAAGCTCCACCTTACCGTCGGGTCCGGTAACGGCATATTCCAGATCAGATCTGCCTGCATGCTGATCCTGCCACTCCTGTACAGCCTTTGCGATCTCTTCACGATAGATGGCATCGGCATCCTGGGTTATTCTTACCTTTTCTGCAGTCACTTCACCGATTATACGCACACCTAGTCCCGGTCCGGGGAAAGGCTGGCGGAATACAAGATTCTCGGGAATACCAAGTTCCAAACCCACACGACGTACCTCATCCTTAAAAAGCATACGGAGAGGCTCGATTATTTCTTTGAAATCCACTACATCGGGAAGTCCGCCCACGTTATGATGACTCTTGATCACAGCCGAATCACCCAGGCCGCTTTCGATCACATCGGGATATATGGTTCCCTGCACCAGATAATCAACTGCACCTATCTTCTTTGACTCTTCCTCAAAGATACGGATGAACTCTTCACCTATTATCTTTCTCTTGCGCTCAGGTTCCTCAACCCCCTTGAGCTTTTCGTAATAACGTTCAGCCGCGTTCACACGGATAAAGTTAAGTTCATATGCACCCTTGGGTCCGAATATAGCTTCAACCTCGTCACCCTCATTCTTTCTGAGCAGTCCGTGATCCACGAACACACAGGTAAGCTGCTTGCCTACTGCCTTGGAAAGCATTACTGCAGCCACGGAAGAATCCACACCTCCGGACAGTGCACAGAGCACTTTACCATTACCTATCTTTTCGCGAAGCTCTGCTATGCTCTTCTCCACAAAGGAATCCATACGCCACTCACCTTTGCAGCCGCAGATATCAATCGCAAAATGCCTGAGCATCTTCATACCCTCACGGCTGTGGAGCACCTCAGGATGGAACTGGGTAGCGTAGATCTTCTTCTCTGCACACTCCATAGCTGCTACAGGACAAACCTTTGAATGCGCGGTGACTCTGTAGCCTTCAGGCGCCTTTGCGATATAATCGGTATGGCTCATCCATACTATGGTTTTCTCGGATACGCCTCCAAATAAGGAAGATGATGTATCCACTTCTACCTCAGTATGACCGTATTCGCTGACGGGAGCCGTTTCAACCTTTCCCCCTCCCATATATGCTATCAGCTGGGAACCGTAGCATATACCCAAAATGGGAATACCCAGATCCAATATCTTAGGATCGTAGTGAGGCGACTTTTCGTCATACACACTATTCGGACCACCAGTAAAAATGATGCCGCTGGGTCGCATTTCTATAAGCTCCTCCATCGGCATCGTATACGGTTTGACTTCGCAATAGACATTGCATTCTCTTATGCGTCTGGCGATCAGCTGATTGTACTGACCGCCGAAGTCCAGTACGATTATTTTTTCCATAGTTTCCTCCTATTTCAGTCCCGGAAGTGTTTTTACCCAGGCGATCTGTTCATCACTGTAATGAAAACGTTTCTGCTTTACTTCATCAACGCGGCCGTCCTGCATACATCCTGCATACATACGGAAAAGCCCGCCACGCTTGAAAGCTCCGTGAATAAGCTTCCTGCGTATCTGCTCATCCTCAACCAGCACTACGTGGGCCGCAAACTTTTCGACCAGAACTCTCTCATTATCACTCTTTTTATTACCAAGATAATACCTGCACATTGCTTCTTCCGTCAGGTCAAAATCTATATGATAACGCTTTACAAAATCCTTGGTGATCTTCTCCTCGTAATTGATGGAGATCTTTAATGTCTTATACAGATCCTTTGCAGCAGGCAGGCACTCTGCCGGGATATAAAATGCCAGGCAGAACAGGATCTTTGATGTAAAGAATACCTGTCTGGAATCGAAGACTTCCTGCGTCACACGCTTTACGGTCTCCATATCCCTGTACTTCACACGGTGATAATAGCCTTTTACGTTTCTGATCATGCCCGTTATGAACTCTTTATCTTCCTTTTCGATCACCTTTTCAAAAAGTAAGAGGATCTCCTCGGGCTGCGATGCTTCCACAAAGGTTTTATTAAGATCACGGTCTTCACAGATAAGATAGTACAGATCTTCACCGTATTTGTATGCAGCCAGGAAGAACGCAGCTATATTCTTGCGTTTTTCGGAGCAGTTACGCACCCACTGCTCGGCCGTCTCAACAGAAGGCCTGTATTCAACAGGTACTTCAAACGAAGTGTAGCTCTGCATCTTAAGCTCTGTAGGCATGGAGGACGCTCCGATACTGTCGATCAGTTCTTTTACGCCTTCCTGAGTCTTATATGCAAAGCCCTTATGCTCCGTATATACGCGTGAAAGCAGGCTGAAAAGTTTTTTATCATACCCTTCTGCTGCAAGATGCTCCGCTATCTTAAGAAGCTCGATAGGCGTTAAGCGTGATGCGATCTTACGGATCTGGTAGGTACCGGGTACCATAGGATCCGCATTCTGTTCCTCTGTCTGTGCGTTTACGATCTGTTCGTCGGCCATAACATTACCTCACATAACCTGCGGAAGTATATCACTTACACGACCATGTATCACTATATCCGCATAACGGTCGGTAAAGTGTTCTTCCTTCGTTATCAGTACCACACGGTCACTCTTGTAATCTTCCGTACAGAACTTGACCATATTGTCATACATATTTGTACCAAGTACAAGTATCAGGTCTGCCTCTTCACAGGCGTTTACCGCCTCTGTCATCAAATCGTTATGTATGGTCTCTCCAAAAAGCAGTACACCGGGACGTATTGCCGATTTGCATTCGTCACACAGCGGCACCCCTTTGGCAGCTTTGATATACTCTACCGGAAACTCCTTGCCGCATTCACTGCAATGATTACGTCTTATATTTCCATGCAGCTCCACGACATCTTCAAGTCCTGCTACATTATGCAGATCGTAATAGCTCTGGGTGATTATCTTATGTATCTTCCCACGTGCCTGCAGCCTCTTAAGGTCATCATATAATCCGGCCGGCTTAAGATCTACGCCGATGATCTCGCGCTTGTAAAAATCAAAGAATTTATCTCTTCGTGCACTGTAATAACCTACGCTCATCATCTCATCAGGTGATTTATGATAGATATCTTCTATACGGTAGCACTCACGCGATGACCATAGATTTTCTCCGCCGCTTTCTATTACAGCCCCCACACCTAACATTACAACTATGCGTGAAGACTCTTCTATCATCTCTTTAACTTTACTGATTAATTCGCTCTGATCAGCCATGCTCCCCTCCGTTCCGGGCCCCCTCATAGCCCTGACTTTTCATCGCCTTGCGTCACGACCCTCCGAATATCCATAGTTGATAAAGTGCAGATAATACTGCTTCCAGTCGTTTCCGAAGGCGTTTCTCAGATCAGCATAATTATTCTTATAAGCGATAGGATTGAAGTTTTCACAGCCCTGCCTGCCCTCTGCCATACCATTGGTGACAAAGTGTTGCAGTGCACCTGCGGGATTGTTCCCGTAGAGTACACGCATATCAGGATAGCGGTTTATGTAATATGCAAAATCGTAAACCTTTGAATAGTCTATACCTTTATTAACAATAGCAGCTCTTGCCGTGCTGCTGGGTGCCACTCCGGAATTGGCCGCAGAAAACGAATAAACCGTACATTTTGCGGCATTGGTCGTATACCATACTATCTTTCCGTTAAACAATATGGGCTGGCAATCGGACAGACAGCCTGTCATCGAATAAACCTGGCTGGTAAGCTGGCCGGAGCCGTTAACAAATATCCAGTTGACGGTCTCTGTCTCGGCATAACCGTCTTTGTTCTCCCAGATCACAACAAACTGATCGCTGTTGATCTTGACTACATAAGGAGTCATAGCGGATTCCATATCTCCGTATGCATAGCCTGTCGCATATGCTATACGTACCTCATCCGTATAATAACTGTTCTTGGGTACAGTAGCTATAAAGATATTCCTGTTGGGTGAGCTGCCGTCATAAGGATCGGTCACACCGAATATCAGCCTGTACTGTCCGGAGACTTCATAGCCGCCTATGCTGGTGCCCGGTGTCTCAGAGCCTGCAGTCCCGCGCAGGTGCAAAGCCTCTGCCGTATAACACCAGGATGCAAACTCTCCTCCAGCAGGAATGGTATACTTGGAAGCCAGGATTGCATGCGGGTCTCCCAGGCAGTGATCAACAGTACTCACTTCACCGTCACAGGCCTCTATAAAGGTAGCAGCGCTGTTTATGCAGGTACCGTAAGACGGTCCTACAACATCACACTGTATCTGTAAAAGTGCATTATCACTGTTCCGGGCAGCCATGGTCATAACAGCCTGCTGTCCGCCGTATGTCATATGGCCCATACGTACATATACCGCATCACCGTATTCCGTAAAATCGGTATTACATCCGTAAAAAGGATACAGGGTATTTCCACCGTATACGGAAACGGAGCCCAGCCTGTTCCATGCCTTGTCAAAACGTACCAGGCGCAGGACTTCCTTATTATCATCCCTTTCGGGATTATCCTGGCCGAATATCACATAATTGTATACGGATCCGCCCCAGAACCCGCCGAATACCGGCAGCTCCATGCCGATAAACTGCTGTCCCAGCAGTGTAAGTCCCGAATTATAAGTCTCTATAAGGACTATGTCACCCATGTTCTCCACACGGCTGAATGTGGCATTCCCATTATCTACAACATAGCAGTTAGCCACACGCTTGCGCCCGGTATAGTCATTATCATGTATGTTATTGGTCACAATGCTCTTGCCGTTGACCTTGGAAGCCGCCCCGGCAATAACAGGGGCCGCTACCAGCATGACCAGCAGCACAAGTACGGGTGCTATCAGTTTTTTAGTTCTTTTCTTTTTCATTTTCTGCCCCTCGAAAAAGATCCCCTGTCTTCAAAACGTATGGTGCACATTTCATTGTAACATATTTTTCGGATAAATGCCAGTTTTCTTGAGTTTATACTCTTTAACCGGAAATATCAGTTTCCGGAAACATTAACCTTGATCGTTATCGTCTTACCGTTGATCTTAGTTGATAGCTTAGCACTACCGGGATCACCCGCACGTATGATGCCATACTCATCCACAAAAGCCACCGTCGGTTTACTGCTCTTAAAGATCACAGGCTGATATATGCCGTAAATATCATCGCTGTAAAAATCTATAGCAATCCTGTCTCCCTGTTTAGCATCTACTTTATAGGCATTTGCTTTGGAAGACGGCAGATCGATCCCGGGATTCTCAACATAGACCATGGCTGAATATGTAAATCCTGCTCCCTCTATACCGTAAGGATTATACGTACAGCTTATCTCCGTCTCTCCTACCGACAAAGCATTAACAACCCCTTTATTATTTACATCTGCAACCTGGGAATCTCCGGTTGACCAGTCTTCAGCTTTTGTATTCTTAACCGAAGCGAATTTCAGTGTCTTCTTCTTGCCTGATGCAATATACTGTACCTGCTCTACGGGATCGGATACACTGACAGTAAATTGCCTTCCGTTAGGAGCGGTAAGTACAGTTGTACCTGATCCGATGCCAGTGATCTTTCCCGATGCCGTAATATATACGATAGTGTCAGTATACGCTGTAGTCTTACCATTGCTTACGGGGTACATATCACTGTCTGAGGTCCACGCTCCCTTTATCTTTGTATTTATACTCTGCATGGGTGAAAGCTCAATTTCCGTCGTTGCCGAAGTAAACTTCAGTGCTTTGGTATCTTTAACGGTAACCTTGCAGGAATATTCCTTACCGTTTACAACAGCGATTATCTTCGCACTTCCCTTTGATATGGCATATATCTCACCATCATCCACTGTTGCAATACCGGGTGCGGAACTGTACCATGCCACGGGATAGTTATCATCTATTCCTTTTATCGTAAGCTGCTGCGTTTCCCCGGTTTTAACCTGAAGGTTTTTATTGCTCAGCTCAGGCTTGATTATCTGTATATCGTATCGTATGGAACCGTCATCAGAAGCAATCTGGCCGGATCCCGCCTTCTTTGCCTTGAGTATTCCCTTCTTGGAAATACTGAACGACTTATCGGAACATGTATAATTCCATGAAGGGTAGTGCAGATCAAATTTCTGCCCCACTACAAGATAAAGAGTCTCCTGTGACAGATCGGGAACTGTATCGAATGCCGATCTGAAATCATCAATCGTTACTTCCTTTTGTGCTACACTTACCGTACATTTGGCCTTAGCGTTACCGCTCTTTACGGTAACTGTCGTCTTACCGGCTGCAATCGCAGTAACCAGTCCTTTATCGTCCACCGTTGCAACCCTCTTGTTACTGCTTTCAAAACTGACAGTCGGATCATCCATAACAAGCCCGTACTGATCTTCAACAGCCACCCTGATCTGCATAGTTTCGCCGGCTTCTTCAAATTCAATGTTTTCCGGTACTACATAGATTGTAGTGGGAACAGATGCTTCCCTCTCACCAAGATAGACTTTGACTTCACACATGGCAGACAGCCTGCCGCAGACTGCTTTGATCACGGCCTCGCCATCAGCCACAGCCGTAATACTGCCACTGCTAACCGTTACTACAGACTCATCTGAACTGCTCCATACAACTGCGGCATTTTCACTCACATTGCCTGCCGCATCATAAACGGTCGCTTTAACATCTTTTGTTTCTCCCGCTTTCGTAAAAGAAACTTTTATCTCTGAAAGCTCAATGTAAGATTTGTCTTCTACGGTATAGTTATAACTTGCCACATCACTGTCCGTATAATTCTTCGCAATTGCCACAGTCTTAAGTACTATTTCCTTTGCGGCGTATTCCGCTCCTATCTCTATAGGTCCGGTATATTTTAACGAAGTCTTATCCGGTTCATTCCCATCCAGTGTATAATAGATTTCAGCAAAACTGTCCGTGCAGCTCAGCTTCAGTGTTGATCCAAGCTTAAGCATTGAACCATCAGCCTTATCTGCCACCGGTGATGCCAGTTTTGTGAATTCTACCGATACCGCACAATCTGCCGAAAGAGATCCGCTTTTTGCAATAATATTCGCTGACCCGCTTCCTACAGCACTTATCACCCCTTCACTGACAGTCGCAACCTTCGTATCAGTACTGCTCCAGATAACCTCCGCTGTATGATCCTCTTCTCCCTCCTCGGTATATACCTTAGCCGTAAGAGTGGCTTCCGGGTTTTGAGATGTAAGCGACAGCTTTTCCGCCGATAATACGATCCCCGCCCTGCTCTCTGCGGTAAATTCATATACTAAGATCTCACTGGGTAAATAATGATCCGCATATGCCCGGAACTTATAAATATTGCTGTCTTTCTTAACCATATCCGAAGTAACTTTTATGGTTCCGGCATAAAGATTTGAACCCTCATCGGGATGCGTTCCGTCATCTGTATAATAGATCTTAGCTCCAACTGTCGCACAGCTTACCGAAATAAGATCTCCTACATAAAGCTTTGATTCGGTCTTATCGGCAACAGGCTTAGCAGCTTCCGATAATTCTACTTTTACTTCACATACGCTCGCGTACTCCCCACTCGTCGCTGTAATGACAGTCGACCCGTTTGCCACCGCCGTAACGGTAATACTGTTTCCGCTTACTTTATCGATCGTCGCCACGGAATCATCTGCGATATTCCAACTGATCGCCGCTTCAGTATCTTCCGTATTATCTTCCTTTAACACTTTTGCCTTGATCACTGCTGCAGGAACATTTGATGAAAGAGTAACTTTCTTTTGGGAAAGGTTGACTCCCACTTTACTCTCTTCAACTGTATATTCAAAGCTTGCAACATCACTGGCTTTATAATGATCTGCATAAGCGATCGCCTTAAGCGTGATATTCTTACCGGCATGTTCAATCCCTATTTCTATTCCGCTGCTATATTTGGCAGATGACTTCGAAGGTGTTTTTCCGTTAAGTGTATAATAGATCTCCGCATCTTTCGTATTGCAGCTTAATCTGATAACTTCCCCTATGGCAAGTTCACTGCCCTCTGCTTTATCTGCCACCGGGGCCGCTGCTTTGGAAAATACCACCGTAACATCACATTTTTCTTCAAAATCGCCGCTTACGGCCGTTACAGTTGTCTTTCCTTCCGCTACTGCCGTTATAGTGATACTCTTACCTGTTGTTTTATCTATCGTAACTATATCCTCGTCGGCTACACTCCATGTTACGACAGCAGTATCATCTTCTTTTCCCTCTTCATCGGTAACAGACGCAGTAAGTTTTGCAGAAAGATTATCAGAAGAAAGTGTCAGCTTTGTTTGAGAAAGACTGATCCCTTCTTTTGATCCTTCGACTGTATAGGTATAAGAAGCAACCGCGCTTGGCTTGTAATAGTCGGCATATGAAACAGCTTTAAGTGTAACACTCCCGCCGGCAAATTCTTTTCCTATCACGATACCGCCTTCATAAAGATCCGATGAGTCTGAAGGCGTATCACCATTAAGCGTATAGTATATCTTTGCCCCTGTAGTAGTACTGCTCAGGCTTATTGTATCGCCTGCGGATAATACACTGTTGTTTGTTTTATCCGCAACAGGCTTTGCCGCCTGCGAAAACTTTACCGTTACGGTACAGGAAGCTTTATACTTACCGCTCACAGCAGTAATACCGGCTGTTCCGTCTGCTACAGCACTTACTTTACCGGTATTATCAACAGTTGCAACAGTATCATCTGAACTTTCCCAGGTTACAACCGCATCATTGACTGTTTTTCCATCTTCATCTTTAACAGTTGCAATAAGCGTTGCTTCCGGGGCAGATGATGTAAGTGAAAGACTTGTTTTTGATAAGCTTACTCCGGCCTGCGATACTTCTGAGGTAAGGGCTCCGATAACAAAGTTACCACAGTTGTTCTCCGCAGCATCATTCCATGCACTTCCATTAGGCGAATAAAAACTCTGCCGGCTTTGAGCATCTGCGGTAAAGGAAACTCCATTGTTCATATATCTGTCACTGCTATACACATATTCCGCTTCATAACATACTGTCTTAGCATCATTACGTCTGATTATAACGGAAAAATACTCATCGGCTTCTATCTCTACGGCCTCTTTCAGATCTACCGTATAATATCCGTCTAAATAGATAGTTCCATCAGTTGTTGCTGCGCTCCTCTTGGTTCCCGATGTCGGGCCCTTTGCCGGATCCACATTCGTATATACAGAGATCTCGTATTCCGTTCCTTCCGGTTTAATTTTGCTTGCAGCAAAAGTCACGGCATCCAGGCTCTCTTTATCTGTTCCCGCGGATGCTTTATATATATTTGCGCTATACGTATATGTGATATTCTGATATCCAAGATAACTGTTCAAATGTATCTGCGAATCATAATAATATGAATTTCCCGGGAATTCGGAAGAAGGCATGAGTTCATATGTCCATGCCGTTTTTTCATAACCGTTTATATCCGGATCTGTAAGACTTTTATCATAATAGGAAATCCAGAAATACTCCTGAAAGCTAAAAACATCGGAATAGGGGGAATTCCAGCTGTTTCTTACAAGCCACGCTCCGTTTTGCGGAGCAGCACTGTTAAATTTATTCTTGGGAAAATTATCATCCCATCCGACAAGGCTTACGGCATGATTTGTATTATTACTGGTATTACAGTAAAAACTGTTATTGGCTGTATTATAATACCTGTCATCAGCCAGTATCGATACACCTACCAAACCGTTATTTACTATATACTCTTTGATAAGATCCTGATTTTCAAAGCTGATCTCCATGGCATTTCTTAAATATACGGCGTCTTTTCTTTCAGGGAGTGAACTTGTACCGGTCGGTATTATATTGGCAGCGTCCGAATACGGGGCATCGCTTTCTAAAACCACTCCCCTCTGCCGCATCAGCGTCTGTGCAGCAAATTCGAGATTACCGCCGGCGTTCAAAATATTCCTTTCGGATGAAGATGCGTTCACGCTGTCTTTTGACGGATTATATCTGACTGTATCGCCGGTATCACCTGCAATAGAAGGAGTCCCCTGATGATATGTATAATTCACGAGATGAAGCTCACTGTAATCAACATCTTTATCAGCCAGGCCATGCTTTATCGCATAGAACTCTGCCAGGCCCATTGCAGAATGTGCCCAGCATGAACCATATGGATTCTGATTTCTCACTTCAGGATAGTTTGTAGTGAGAAATGTCCGCAGCTCATCTTCCTGGGTATATGAACAGGGATAAGCACTGTCAGTGGCTTTTGCGTAATCTACAGAATACTCACCATCTGTGTATGAGATACCGTTTTCTATCTGCCTGTAATCTATTCCATCAGCCACAACAGATACAGGCTCTTTCCCGGGCATGGGAACATACCCCGGAACGAATACGAAATCTTCCTCCTCTGCGTCCACATCAGGTTCATCTTCAGTCAGTGTGACTTCATCTACACTTACTATATTTACCTCACCCTCCGGAGCATCATCACCTGCTGCCAGGGCCGGCATGATATCGCCGGACACTAAGCTCAAGCTCATTATAAACGACATGATACGGTTAAATTTACTGTATTTTCTCATAAGACCTCCTTAAAAGATTCTTCGTCGCTGCGCTCCTCAGAATGACACTAACCTACGCTACTCAGAGTGCCTCTGATCTGCACTCTCAGAATAATTTTATTTACTCTCCCCTGCTCTGTAAAAAGCGTTTTATAACCTTTGCACTGTTTGCTGCAGCCAGCTCTACAAACGCGGGATAATCCATCTTGGCATCGGCATCCGCAGAATCGGAGATGGCACGTAATACACAGAACGGCAGTTTGTTGACATAGCATACCTGGGCAATGGAAGCTCCTTCCATCTCGCAGGCGATGGCGTCAAATTCCTCCACAATCAGCTGCTTCTGGCCCTTGGAAGAAATGAACTGATCACCTGAAGCGATGGTTCCCTGCAGAGCCTTTACCTCCTTTTTACCAAATGCCCCTTCGGCATTGAGCATCATTATGGAAGAGAATAGTGCATCGCGCACTTCCTCCGATGTGGGGATATATCTTATATCACTGCCAAGTATCTGTCCACGGGGCACTCCCAATGCGGTAACATCCATATCATGCTGTACCAGCTGGCGTGCTATCACTATATCCGCCACTCCCAGGCTCTTTGAAAGCGACCCTGCCACTCCCACATTTATGATAAGTGAGGGGTGGAATTTGAGTATCATTGTCTGTGCGCATATAGCTGCAAAAACCTTGCCTACGCCGCATACAGCGCATACTATCTCCTGTCCCTCAAGTCGGCCCAAATAAAAATCAATGCCGGAATAATTGAGCTCACCATCGGGCTCCATACCGGCTTTGATCTCCTTAAGCTCTTCCTGCATAGCACAAATTATGCCTATCATGCTTAATCCTTCTCCTTTTTACTTTTGAAAACCCACAGTTGCTGAACTTTATAGCTTATAAAGAACAATATCATATCCACTGCGAATTTGGTCAGGCTCTTGGTCAATGTATTCTCACCACCGATAAGCTTAACCAGATTATCCACGCATATTGCTGAGATACACATCTGAATAAGCCATACCACCAGATATTTGGGACCGCTGGAGCTGACCTTGCTCTTAGACTTAAATATCCATCTGTTAAAATTGTAATTAAAGATCCCGGAACATACCCTGGCTATTGCCGTAGCAATATATATCTCATAGGCATACACCAGACTTTCCTTATCCGCAAAAGCCCCTATCAGCTTGCATATCGCAGTAAAGATGGCGATATCTATCAAAAACGATCCGAAAGAAGATATACAGAATTTCAAAAATACCTTATATATCTTGATGGAATCCTTTATCGGATTAAAATGTGAGCTTGAATTATTATCCAGATAGATGACCTCTATGGGCACTTCCACAAAAGGAACATCCATATCCTTTAGTTTAAAGATAACATTCATCTCATACTCGTAACGTTCACCTTCAACTTCTATAAGCTCTTTCATATAGCTCATGGAGTGAACGCGGAGGCCTGTCTGCGTATCGGAAAGCTTAATATCGCAGAAAAACTTCATAAGCCTGCTGGTCAGCCTGTTTCCGAAACGGCTGCGGGGAGGTATCTTCTCATCGGATTCAAAATCCCTGCATCCGAATACTATACTGCCCGGGTTCTCAAGGAATTTTTCGCAGCAGCGCAGGGTGTCCTTCACTGTATGCTGCCCGTCCGCATCGAGCGTAACAACGCCTTTTGCTTCCGGGAAATGCTCCAGCACATACTTAAAACCGGTCTTTAATGCACAGCCCTTTCCCCTGTTTTCCGGATGTTTAAGTATAACTACTCCGGGCAGGTCACGTACCGCATCAAAGATGGGCAAATACTTGTCAGAGCAGCCATCATCCACGATCACTACAGCAGGAAACTCATTGCTTAATGCTTTTACAGATTCTATCATGCTCTCTTCCGGACAATATGCCGGAACAAGAGCTACCAAGCTTTCCATGCTCATCAGCCCTGAAGACCTCTCGCCTGTCTGTCCATATCCTCTACGACAATATCATAGATCTCACCCAGGCTGCGGCAGTATTCCAATACCTTCCAGGGCTCATTGGTGTGATAATGGATCTTGATCGGATCCCCGTCACCGCCTACTGCCAGCAGGCAATCCCCCACAAAATTCTGAGTGATATAATCGTTTATCTCATCCTCATCCAGATCATCTCCGTCGATGAGGAGCTGTGTGTCATAACGAAATTCTATTGAGTCCATCTTCTAACCTCCGTAAATTAAACATAGATAATAATATTTTAGCAGAAACTGTACATATTGCAAGCATTTGAAAAGTGTGATAGAATGCAGAAAGTCGTGCTGACAAGGCGGCAAATTACATTAAGGAGACACAGATATGCCTACATGGTTGATAGTTTTGATAATAGTCCTGGTAGTGGTCATCGGACTGCTGGTACTGTTATATTTCGCAGGAAAGAAGCTTCAGAAACAGCAGGCTGAACAGCAGGAGATGATGGAAGCCAATAAGCAGACGGTATCGCTGCTGGTCATTGACAAGAAGCGTATGAAGCTTAAAGACGCCAAACTTCCCGAATCGGTAATGTCACAGATGCCAAAAATGGCCCGTAACGTAAAGACGCCTCTGGTAAAAGTAAAGATCGGCCCCCAGATACTTACCATGTTCTGTGATGAGAAGATCTTTGACCAGGTTCCCGTAAAGAAAGAAGTTAAGGCTGAGATCTCCGGTATGTACCTTATGAGTGTAAAGGGTATACACGGAACCCAGATCCAGAAGGAACAGAAAAAGAAGAGCAAATTCAAAGAGCTGGTTGAGAAAGCTCAGGAAAAGGCAGGAGCAAAGCCCATCAAATAAACATGGTCTGCCCCATCTCCTTTGAACATGCCTTTATGGCTACGCGGCAGTCTGCAAAGTATTCATAATTCAGATCAAGATGATAGACGATATCCACAGTGATATCGTCTTCGTTTTCTGAGATGTTTATGTCTGTAGTATCAAGGCCTACCATAAGGCCTCCGAAAGGGGTGTTGTAACGACTTAAGTTCTTCTGCCCCTTTTCAAATACCATGGAAACCGCCATTGCGCCGGTCTTTGACAGTTCCACTCTTTCGGGACGCAGTTTCATCATGGTACGGATCTTCTCCGGCATACCTTCCACATCCTCTTCATAGATAAGATATTTGGTACCGTTCTTCTCATAATAAGTACCGGGAACTATAAGTTCCACATTTTCATGATGTTTGCTCGCAGGATCCTCAAACTGGAGCCCTTTTATAGAGATCAGTATATCTTTTGTCATTCTTCTCCACCGTTCACAAAGCTGCATACCGTGCCAAATGCATCGGGATAGCTCTTTTTCATATTTTCAAGCGCTTCCTGCGCTTTATTACCGTCAGTAAATATGCCGAAGACCGACGGGCCCGATCCGCTCATAAGCGCCCCCACGGCACCCTGTTCTAACATATCGGTCCTTATATCCTTTATCACGGGATGCTGCACTTCCGTAACCTCCGCCAGAACATTCATAAGGCATGATGCCACTGCTGCCGGACCGGCGCTGCCGTTCTTCAGCAGCTCCTCAAGTCTGCCGCTTTTATCTTCCCTCTGCGTCACCTCAAGGGCATCATAAGCCTGATATACTTCTTTTGTGGAGACTTCCATAGGGAGCTTGAACAGCAGTATTTCGGCCTTATCGGGAGCAGGCAGTATGCCCAGCTTGTCCCCTATGCCTTCCGCCATCGCGGTGCCGCCCTTTATACAGAAAGGTACATCAGCCCCAAGCCTGACTCCCAATGCACAAAGCTTATCTGCGTCATATCCAAGGCCATAGAGCTTATTTATCCCTTTAAGTACCGCAGCAGCATCCGTACTGCCGCCTGCCAGCCCTGCTGCCGCCGGTATGTTCTTATGCAGTATGATCTCCACACCACTGCTGATGCCGGCTTCCTTAAGGATAAGCTCCGCAGCCTTCCATGCTATGTTGCGCCCGTCTGCCGGTACCACCTCATGACTGCAGCCGGATCCTCCGTCCGCAATAAGCTCAAGGCTTATCTTGTCAGCCTTCTTTAACTCAACAGTATCAAAAACGGATATCTGCTGCATGATACTGCGCAGCAGATGATATCCGTCTTCTCGCCTGCCCGTGATATCCAGGGTCAGGTTTATCTTTGCGTATGCCTTGACACTTACTTCTTCCATAGCTCAGTCTATATATGCGCAGGCTGCCAGGGCTGCCACTGCTCCGTCAGCTGCTGCCGTAGTCAGCTGGCGCACTGTCTTGGTCCTGCAGTCACCCGCAGCGAATATGCCTTCCACGT
The DNA here is from genome assembly GCA_017539565.1 of Lachnospiraceae bacterium. Taxonomy (GTDB): domain Bacteria; phylum Bacillota; class Clostridia; order Lachnospirales; family Lachnospiraceae; genus NK4A136. The sequence continues at coordinate 40,178 of JAFYCS010000033.1, read as the reverse complement.
TAGTCTTACAATCTTCACCGGCTACGATATAGCCTGCCCCGTCCAGAGTGATGAGGGGCGCAAATGCGGCATTCTCAGGCATCTGGCCGATAGCTATGAACAGGCCGTCTACCTCGATGAGTCTGCTTTCACCGCTGACTTTATCAAGTACCTTAACGCCGCTAAGCTCATCATCACCAACGAGTTCCGTAATGGTAGAATTAAGGACAAACTCTATATTTTCCTTGGTTTTAAGCTTTTCAACCTGCTTGGCCTCACCGCGGAATTCATCACGGCGGTGTATAAGATACACTTTGCTGCAGTAATTGGATAAGAACAGCGCATCTTCAAGCGCGGTATTGCCGCCGCCGTTTACTGCAACTGCCCTGCCCTTAAAGAAGGCCCCGTCACAGGTAGCGCAATAGGATATACCGCTGCCTATGAGCTCCTGCTCGCGATCCAGTCCCAGGGGACGGTTTTTTGCCCCTGTAGCCAGTATGATGGCTCCGCATTCATATTCCCCACCGGAGGTCTTAACCTTCTTGACCGCACCGTCTTCAATGCCTGTGACCTGCTCAAACTTAAGCTCTGCTCCCAGCGCTACAGCCTGTTCATACAGGCCCTGGGCAAAATCAAAACCGGATATGCTCTTTATCCCGGGATAATTTTCCACTTCAGGTGTGTTGATTATCTGCCCGCCGTATGCCAGCTGCTCAAAGATGATCACACTCTTTCCGGCCCTTAATGCATATATCGCTGCGGAAAGGCCGGCTGTTCCGGCACCTATGATAACTATATCAGCCATATATCACCTCCGTTATACAGAAAGCAGTTCCTTGATCTTGTCTTTAGGAATGAGGCCTACTGATTCCTTAACGATCTCGCCGCCCTTAAATACCTTGAGTGCCGGGATGTTCATGATACCGTATTTTTCAGCAAGGTCTCCCTCGTCATCCACATTAAGCTTGCCTACTTTAAATGATCCGTCAGACTCATCTGCAACCTGTTCTACCATGGGACCCAGCATCCTGCAGGGGCCGCACCAGCTTGCCCAAAAGTCTACCAGTACAGGTACGTCGCTCTTTAAAACCTCTTCTTCAAAGTTTGCCGATGTCAAAGTGATAACTGCCATTTTGTTTACCTCCTTAAAATAATTGGATCCTTCGTCGCTATGCTCCTCAGGATGACACTAAAACTGTATATGTCTGTCCATGATGTGTATAAATTGTTTGTATGCGGGATCGATCAGCAGGCCGCATACCTCTCCGATCAAAGTCAGTATCAATATGATAAATATATCGGGTATCTGCTCCGGTAATATCCCGGTGAGAAGCTCTTTAAGATCTCCGATAAATAATGTATATGCCACGACCGCTGCAGCAAGAAAGACTGTCCATGCCGCAAATCTTATGAGAAAAGCCACCCATTTTTTTACAGGTTTTTCTCCCACACTCTTCATCTCAAGCATATGGCACAGGAGAACGTATATCGCCATTCCCAGAAACACGAAACAATGCAGCTTACCGGGTGCCAGCAAAAGCCCCAGAAGAAACGACGCCACAACCGTCCCTGCACCGTATGCCGCTCCGTTTACATATGCCGAATAGCCACAGAGGAATGCAGCGACCAAAAGGCAGAAAAGAGAACTCTTGATCAGTATAGTATCTGCCAGTATCATCCCTATCACTGCAAGGGCGGTAAAGAGTCCGGACAGGGCAATGGCACGCGTCTTTTTCATAAGCAGCCGCAGATATCACCGCCCATGCATTCGCAAAGGGTATCGGCGCACCACAGGTCACAGCAGAGATTTCCGGTACCGCAGCCGTCGTATCCGTTGTAGTTCGCGGGGCGTCCGTAATAGTTGCCCTGCTGCTGATAATTCTGCTGATAGGGCTGCTGGTACTGGTTGTTATATCCGTTCTGGCCCTGCTGACCACCATATCCCGGCTGACCCTGGGCACCGTTATATCCGTTCTGCCCGGGCTGACCGTAATTGCCTCGGTTAAAAGGCTGCTGATACTCCCCGTTACCGTTACTGCTGTCTCCAAGTGGTCCGTAATAACCCTGCGCACGGGCCTTCATTATATCGTTGTACGCTTCCTGGGCTTCCTTAAACTTCTCTTCCGCAAGTGGAGCCAGTGGATTATTGCTACCTACGTAGTTATCCGGATGATACTTACGTAACATCTCTTTATAGGCCTGTTTTACTTCATCGTCACTGGCTGTATGATAAATACCCAGTACCTCATATGAGTCTTTCATTACTGTCCTTTCGTTTTTCTGTCATATTTATTCCATACGCCCGCGTATAATATATTCCTTAGAATATCCCCATACTGCAGGCAGGGCAGCTTTTCAAAATAATAACTGCATTTAGCCATTTCGTCAAAAAGCAGCCTTTCTATATCTTCATCCCCTCTTAAGGGATTGTATCGTCCTTTCTTAAGATCCTCTTCCCTGTCATCCCAGGCATCCATGATATATATGAAACGCCCCAGATGATAGGCCATTCCCTTCAGATCATGTTCAAAGATATCGCCCGGCTTATATGCAAAGAGGCTCATCATCAGTGATCCGAAACATGAAGCGCCCCTATCCAATGCGTCTGCTGCAGCCGTCTTTTCCACTGCTGCCAGTTCTTTCATGGCTTTTGCTATGCCACGGCACTGACAGGCATACTCTTTCTTTATCTTTAAAAAATCGCTGCGGTAGAGCGCAAGTCCCCCCGCAGCCTTAATACTCTTTTCATCTTCATGGTCATCTTTAAAATGATACCATGACAATAATACATTCATGTCTGCACAGTAACGCGACGCATCGGTAATGCTGAGCGCATGTTTCTTAGCAGGATGAACTATGCAGCGGCACGTCTTCTTCTCAACTTCCAGTTCGTACAGTGAGCTTAACAGCATCACCAGGAAAGTACAGTCGTAAGTCAGGGTTATCTGTCCCTTTATGCCGTGTCTTTCTTTTAATTCGTGGCACAACCCGCAGTAGAAACTATGATAAAGCTCGTAATCCTTAACTTTTAGTTCCGGTTTGCGGATCTGGACGTATCCGAACATTTATACCTTCTTAAATACCGGTATCTGGTCTATCGGTGCTGCCACCGTGACACTCTTTCCGCCGGCAAGGGTCTTCTTTGTGAAGATGTTCTCCCATTTGCCTTCGGGCAGGTAGACGCTGCGCTCTCTTGCACCATATTCAAATACCGGCGCTACCAGATAATCGGGTCCGAACATGTACTGGTCCTCGCATTCCCAGCACTTCTCATCTTCAGGAAACTCGTAGAACATGGTACGGATCACGGGTGAACCGTTCTTGTGTGCTTCCTTCATAAGTCCTGCGATATAGGGCTTTAAGCTCTCACGAAGACGGATGTACTTCGTCATTATCTTCTGCTCTTCCTTGCCGTAGCTCCATATCTCGTTATCCTGACCTGTATGCAGATAACCGCCGCCGAAATCCCTGTTATCCAGAGGGGGAATATCGTAAGGCCCGCGGTCTCCGTGAAGACGCATAACAGGGCTGAACACGCCGAATGCGAACCAGCGCATCAAAAGCTCCTTAAACTCGGGATCATTTACATCATCCGTCATGAACCCGCCTATATCCGTATTCCACCAGGGAATACCTGCTATACCTGCATTGAGTCCGCCTGCAAGCTGGTCACGGAATGCTTCAAAGGTAGACGGCACATCGCCGCTCCACAAAACGGGGCCGTATTTCTGGCTGCCCACCCATGCGCTGCGGATAAGTGATATGGGTATCTTTTCGCCGTCATTCACTGCACCTTCCGATACAACCTTAAGATAGTTCTTGGGATATTCAAGACCCACCTTGGCGCTGCGCCCGGTATAATAACGCATATTGTCGAACTGGTAGACCGCACTGTCGGGCTCCGCATTATCAAGCCAGAAATAGTCTATGCCCAGTCTCTTGTAATTCTCTTTAAGCTTGTTCCAGAGATACTCTCTTGCCGCAGGATTGAAAACATCTATCGTAGCGCATTCACCCTGATAATCATAGGTCTCGATGGTCCCGCGGTCGGTCCTTGTAAGATATCCCAGATCCGCCATCTCCTGATAATTCTCGGATCTCTTGTCAACCGAAGGCCAGACGCTTACAATGATCTTTGTGCCATAGCTGTGGATCTCGTCCACCATAGCCTTGAGCTCATCCTCAGGCCAGTATTTCTCATCAAAACGGTAGCTGCCCTGATAAGGCCAGTGAAAGAAGTCGATGATGATAATGTCAAGGTGAATATTAAGCTCCTTGTACTTACGTACTACAGAGAGCACTTCTTCCGGCGTACGGTAACGCAGCTTGCACTGCCAGAAGCCCAAAAGGTCGGATGACAGTACCGGCGCACGTCCCACAACAGCCGTATAATTCTCAACTATCTTTGCGGGAGTATAGTCTACTGTGATCCAGTAATCCAGCTCATCCGTCTCATCCGCTACCCACTCGGTAAGATTGCGTCCGAAAGCCACGCGGCCCGTAGCAGGGTTATTCCAGAGGAAACCGTAGCCCTTATTCGAAAGCGCAAAGGGGATCGCTACCTGTGAATTGCGCTGTGAAAGCTCCAGAGTACAGCCTTTAAGGTCCAGATAGGGCTGCTGGTACTGGCCCATTCCGTATATCCTCTCGCCTTCGTTACGCTCAAAGCGCGCGGTTAGCTTATAGCTGTCTGATGCCAGTCCCACAAACTCCCTGGCGACATACTTAAGGCAGCGGCTCTCTTTGGTAAGAGGGGTACCGTAGCATCTGTTGTATTCATACAGCACGCGCTCATTGTCTTTAAAGAAAGCGATCATGCCGCTTTCATTCACCTCGGCGCGTATATGACCGTTGGTGATACTGCTTATCTTTTTGCCGATCTTTATTTTGCTCTTTGTGCTCTTGACCGGCTCCGTCAGGGCTTTGTCATTTGCGGAAAACTCCGGAAGAACGGTAGCCCTTACCCTGAGAGCATTCTTCCCCCAGGGCTCTATGCGCAGGGTCTCATTAGCTGCACAGACTATGAGTGCGTTATCCTTTTCTGTAAATATCATATGTAACCTCCGGGATGACAAAATTTTGTTCTGTGAAAGAATACCACTCTGTCAGGATCCCCAAGTAGGAAAGTTCGGCTTCGGAAATCATAGATTTCCTGCCTCACTTTTTCGCTACGCTCAGGGTGACAGAACACTCCGTATTTTTATTTCTTCTTTAAGTTTACTTTGTCAAGATGCCAGATGTCATCAACATACTCCTGGATGGTACGGTCGGAAGTAAACTTGCCGGAGCATGCGGTGTTGAGGATCGCCGATCTTGCCCAGCCCTTCTCATCCTTGTAAGCTGCTTCAACCTTCTTCTGGGCTTCGGCATATGCCTTGAAGTCCTTAAGAATGAAGTAGGTATCAGCCCTTGAAGTATTCTGCGTATTGAGCAGTGAGTTGTACAGCGGACGGAACAGATCCGGATCCTGGGGTGCAAAGCTGCCGTTGATAAGCTGCATAAGCACTTTACGGATATCGGGATCGCTGTTGAATATATCCATGGGATTGTATCCGCCGTAGTTCTCAAACTGTATTACTTCATCAGAGGAAAGACCGAAGATGAATGCGTTCTCCTCACCAACCTCTTCAACTATCTCTACGTTAGCACCGTCCATGGTACCGATGGTAAGTGCACCGTTAAGCATGAACTTCATGTTACCGGTACCGGATGCTTCCTTGCTGGCTGTGGAGATCTGCTCGCTGACATCGGATGCCGCAAAGATTATCTCCGCATTGGACACACGGTAGTCCTCGATGAAGACAACCTTGATCTTGCCGTTGATAGCCGGATCATTGTTTACCACATCAGCCACGGAATTGATCAGCTTAATGGTGAGCTTTGCATTCATATAGCCTGCTGCCGCCTTCGCACCGAAGATAAAGGTACGGGGGAAGAAGTCCATATCGGGATGCTCCTTAAGCTCATTATACAGATACATTACATGCAGGATATTTAAGAGCTGTCTCTTATACTCATGCAGACGCTTTACCTGCACATCGAAGATAGAGCGGGGATCCACTTCCACGCCGTTGTGCTCCTTTATATATGCAGCCAGACGTACCTTGTTCTGGTACTTTATGTTCATGAACTCCTGCTGCGCCTTCTCATCATCCGCATCTACCTTAAGCTTCTTTATCTTGGAAAGATCGGTGATCCACTCATCACCGATATGGTCGGTAACCCAGTCTGCCAGCAGCGGATTGCCGTGCAGCAGGAAACGTCTCTGGGTGATACCGTTTGTCTTGTTGTTGAACTTCTCCGGGAACATCTCGTAGAAATCCTTAAGCTCCTGCTTCTTTAAGATCTCGGTATGCAGACGTGCCACACCGTTTACGGAGTAGCCGGCGCAGATAGCCAGATGCGCCATCTTGACCTGTCCGTCATATACGATAGCCATCTTGCGGATCTTCTCCTGGTTACCGGGGAACTTTCTCTCTATATCAAGGATGAAGCGGCGGTTGATCTCTTCGATTATCTGATAGATCCTGGGCAGCAGACGTGAGAACAGCTCGATAGGCCACTTCTCAAGTGCCTCAGCCATAATGGTATGGTTGGTATAAGCACAGGTCTTTGTGGTAACTTCCCATGCTTCGTCCCAGGTAAGATAATACTCATCCATCAGTATACGCATGAGCTCTGCGATAGCCACGGTAGGGTGGGTATCGTTAAGCTGGAAGGTAACCTTCTCATAAAACTTGCGGATATCATCATGCTGGCGCATATACTTTGCAACAGCTTCCTGTACGGATGCGCTGATGAAGAAGTACTGCTGTTTTAAGCGCAGCTCCTTGCCGGCATAGTGGTTATCATTAGGATAGAGCACCTCAACGATGTTACGTGCCAGGTTCTCCTGCTCAACAGCTTTCTGGTAATCGCCCTTATCGAAGGAATCCAGACGGAACACATCAATAGGCTCTGCATCCCAGATACGGAGGGTATTTACGATGCCGTTACCGTAGCCGACTATGGGCAGATCGTAAGGAACCGCCTTTACTGCCTGATAGCCTTCCTGATAATAATTATTACGGCCGTTCTCGTCGGTACGTACGTTTACGTATCCTCCGAAACGGACTTCCTTTGCATATTCGGGACGGCGCAGTTCAAAGGGATTGCCGTCCTTAAGCCAGTTATCGGGTGCCTCCACCTGATAACCATCCTTTATCTTCTGCTTGAACATACCGTAGCGATAACGGATGCCGCAGCCGTATGCAGCATAGCCAAGTGTAGCAAGTGAATCAAGGAAGCAGGCTGCCAGACGTCCCAGACCACCGTTACCAAGCGCTGCATCGGGTTCCTGATCCTCAACCACGTTAAGATCAAGTCCCAGCTCCTTGAGGGCTTCGTCCACTGCCTTATAAGCTTTCATGTTTATCATCATATTGCCCATGGCGCGTCCCATAAGGAACTCCATTGACAGATAATAAACGGTCTTGGGGTCTTTCTTCTCATACTGCTTCTGGGTCTCCAGCCACATATCCACGACCTGATCCTTGATAGCATAGGATACAGCCTGGAAAATCTGCTGGGGTGAAGCCTCCTCAAGGGTCTTGCGGTAAAGCGTCTTGATATTATAAAGCACGCTGCGCTTAAACAGCTCCTTGTCAAAACTGTCCCTGATAGTGGCTCCCGATTCGGATGTGGTAGCCGTTACACTCTTCTTTGCTGCCATATATACTACCTCCTGTTTATTGATAGTGTATGATCACACCAATGCTGGTATTATACAATATTTTCAAGGAAAAATAAAGTTTTTTATTAATCCTCACCTGTCTTTGTTATGGCTTCTGCGTTCTCTTCCTGTATCTTGGGATCATAGGAAAGAAGGGGTTCAACGTTCTTCTCGCCCTTGATACGGCGCTGTACATAGTTCTTAGTCAGCTTCATTACCAGGGGACTCATTGCCACCACACCGATAAGGTTGGGGATCATCATGAGGCCGTTAAAGGTATCGGAGATATCCCATGCTATGGAACTGGTCATAAGAGCACCGGAAATTATCATCAGCACGAAGATCACCTTGTATATCTTAGTAACTACAGGTGCATTCTTTCCTGCAAGATATTCTACTGCCTTGGTGCCGTAATGAGACCAGCCAAGTACTGTGGTGAATGCAAAGAGCAGTATAGCAATGGCTATGAAATAACGGCCGTACTCAATGTTGCCGATCTTGAAGATAGTATTGAACGCTTCTGCCACCAGGGTTGCGTCGCTGTATTCGGTCACACCCTTGTCCAGATCGATAACACCGGAAGTAAGGATAACCAGAGCAGTCATGGTACATACGATGATGGTATCGGCGAATACCTCAAATATACCCCAGAGGCCTTGCTTAACGGGTTCCTTGACGTTTGAATTTGAATGCACCATAACGGATGATCCAAGACCTGCCTCGTTAGAGAACACACCTCTCTTGCAGCCCTGGGTTATGATAGTGGAGAATGCCACGCCTGCAGCACCGCCCCATGCAGCCTTGGGTGTAAATGCCATACTGAAGATATGGCCGAAAGCCGTACCGATATGACTGATGTGTGTAAAGATTATGATCAGAGAACCAATTACATACATGACCACCATGAAAGGAATGATCTTTTCCGCAACTATGGCGATACGCTGCAGACCGCCTATGACCACTATACCCACGAGTATCATGAGCACGATACCGACGATCAGCATATACAGTGATACGTCCTTATCCCCTGAAGAATAAAGCACTACAGATGAAAGGAGCTTGATATCAAAAGCCGAAGTAAAGTTGATGACTATCTTGTTGATCTGGCCCATGTTGCCTATACCGAAAGAAGCCAGGGCTGCACAGATGGCAAAGATCACTGCCAGTGCCTTACCTACACCCTTCATACCCTTATAGCCGCCAAGGCCGTCCTGCAGATAGTACATGGCGCCGCCGGACCACTCGTCATTGTGATTCTTTCGGCGGAAATAGATACCCAGGATATTCTCTGAATAATTGGTCATCATACCGAAGAATGCCGCGATCCACATCCAGAATACAGCTCCCGGGCCTCCTGTGATGATGGCTGCGGAAACGCCGGCTATATTACCGACACCGACGGTAGCTGCAAGCGCGGTACACAGCGCCTGGAACTGGGATATGGAAGCTTTCTCCCCTGTATGTCCGGTAACCTTTTTGTCAAAAAGGCTTCCTATAGTCTTCTTCATCCAGTGGCCTATGCGGGTCACCTGAAAGAAACCCGTGAGTACGGTCATAAGAAGACCGGTGGCTATGAGCAGCCACACGCCCACCTTAGTCCAGACAAAGGTATTAATGACGTCGTTGAATTCTGCGATTTTTTCCATAAGCTTTTCCCTCCCTGTTAAAATCTGAGGACACGGGGACAGTCCCTTTGTCCTCAAAAATAAAAAGCCGCCCCGGGGTATGGACCACCCCGTTGCGGCCTATGATGCTGTATTATACCCTGTTATAATTGATCAGGCAACCCTTAAGTATTATCTCCCTTTCGGTATCCGTAAGGGCACCAAGCTTTAAGTCAAATTCTTTTAAGTCCCCGCCGGCTATTACGTATGCCTTAATGACATCAGCCTTTTCCTCTACGGCTTTTCTTATGCCGGGCAGGAAAATGTAATCCAGGTTCTTAAACGGCAGCTCACCTTCAGGTATCACGAAAGGAAGCATACCCCAGTTGATAAGGTTCGAACGGTAACGCTTGGTAGCATATTCATTGGCAATGTTCGCCCAGCCACCCAGAACCTTCTGGCAGCTCGCAGCCTGCTCACGGGCAGATCCGTCACCGGGTTTAACGGCAAAGATGGTAGATCCGATACCGCAGTTTGCGCTGGTGACATCGGGGAACTGCTTCCATACTGCCTTAACAGCCTCAGCCACTTCATCGCTCATCTCGTTAAGCGGCACATCCTTGCGTCTCTTCTCTTCCTGAGCATAAACCTCTTTCGCACGGCCCACATATGCGGGATCCTTTCTGGAAAGTGCGAACTCTGCAAGACCTAAAGGATTACTTCTGTAGGATGAAGTCTCACCTGAAGGGATCAATTCATCGGTGGTGGTAACAGGATCGTGGATCTCACTTACTACCTTAAGCAGCAGGTTATCGGTAAGTGCCACCATTGCCGGCCAGTCCTTGATGTTGGGGCCGAACTTGACCTCTACACTCTCATCGGCAACGCCCTTTGAATCAAAGACGCGGTTCTCATATATGCTCTTATCAAAGAAATACTTGTATTTACCGATCTTCTCGGGCACTTCCGTAGCGGGAGTAAGATAACCCTTATTTGCAGCGGTGGCTGCAATGGAACGTGCATCCATAAGTGCAACGGAAGCTATCTGGCCGCTCTGAAGCTTGGAACCTTCACGGTTAGGGAAGTTCCTGGTGGAGTGACGAATGGAAAATTCGTTATTTGCAGGTGTATCGCCGGCACCGAAGCAGGGACCGCAGAATGCCGTCTTTATGATGGCACCTGTCTTTAACAGCTTGACAGCCGCACCGTTCTTGATAAGCTCCATGTAAACGGGCACGGATGCGGGATATACGCTTAAGTTGAATTCATCGGATCCGATATTTGCGCCATCCATTATGTCTGCTGCAGCGCAGATGTTTTCGAAACCGCCGCCTGCACAGCCTGCGATGATACCCTGGTCCACAAGAAGCTTTCCGTTGTGGATCTTGTTACGGAGCTTAAAGTCTACGGCACCGTCAAGACTTACCTTGCCCTTTGCCTCGCAGTCTGCAAGTATATCATCAAGATTTGCATTGAGCTCCTCTATGGTGTATGCGTTTGAAGGATGGAAAGGCAGGGCGATCATGGGCTTTACGGCAGAAAGATCAACCTCTACCACTCCGTCGTAATATGCTACATCCGCAGGTGCAAGCTCCTTATAGTCGGCGCTGCGTCCGTGTATATCATAGAATTCCTTTATCTCTTCGTCTGTCTGCCAGATAGAAGAAAGGCAGGTGGTCTCGGTGGTCATTACGTCCACGCCGATACGGAAATCGGCAGAGAGCTTAGCCACGCCGGGACCTACGAACTCCATTACCTTGTTCTTTACGTAGCCGTTTTTGAATACTGCGCCGATAATAGCCAGGGCCACATCCTGGGGACCTACGCCCCTTGCAGGCTCGCCCTTAAGATAAACAGCCACCACATCGGGCATATCTATATCATAGGTCTGGTTCAAAAGCTGCTTAACCAGCTCGGGACCACCCTCACCCACAGCCATGGTACCAAGTGCACCGTAACGTGTGTGGGAATCGGATCCTAAGATCATTCCGCCGCCGGTTGCCAGCATCTCTCTTGCAAACTGATGGATGACAGCCATGTGAGGCGGAACGTAAACGCCGCCGTAACGCTTAGCACATGACAGACCGAATACATGATCGTCCTCATTTATGGTACCGCCTACCGCACAGAGTGAATTATGGCAGTTGGTCAGCACATAAGGCATGGGGAACTTCTTAAGTCCTGATGCCCTTGCAGTCTGGATGATGCCCACAAAAGTAATATCATGAGAAGTGAGCTTGTCAAAACGGATATTCAATTTCTTATCGTTACCGGACTTATTGTGCCCGGTCAATATCCCGTATGCGATGGTCCCTTTCTTTGCCTCTGCGGCACTGACTTCCTTTCCGCATTCTGCGGCTGCAGCCTTTTCATCGGTGAAGAGTTTACCGCCTGCAAGAAATGCTCCGCCTTCGTACAGCTTTACCATAAATGTTTCCTCTCTTTCTTAATAAATATCAATGTTACGCATTATACTGCAAAACCCTGTCTTTGCATAGCTTTACTGACTATTTGCCCACAATCCCATAGTGTTTTCCAGATCCGTGGGACATATGGCGACGGCCTTGGCAAAGCATTCTTTCGCCTTGGCCTTATCACCGTTTATCTCTGCCATATACCCCAGTACTATCAGCCTGTCATAACATTCCTGATAGCGGCAGGATAAGCAGAAACATCCGTCATCAATATGCTTCAGATACTCCTCACATTTGGCTGTATCACCTTTCATAAGATACATTAACGCCAGACGCTCGTAACGGATCGCATTGTCTGCGGGCTGGGACTTAAGATAATATTCCTCCGTTTCCATATTCTCACCCTGCATCTCTTTTATATGCTTGGGAGGATTCTTGGCCTTTATGCAGTCTCTTATCTCTGCATCAGCGTATAATTCAGCCCTCCACTTCCAGTTGCCTAAGTTAGTCACACCGTTAAACGGTTTTAAAGAAGCCAGCTTACAGCATATTGCAAGACTGCGGAACAAGCCTATCCTGCTCATTCCCAGCTTCTTTTTCAGAAGACTGGCGTTCAGCAGATACTTGTATGCTTTATTTAACTTTCTGGCATAAAGCAGCTTATCCCCTACCCTGTGGAAGTACCTGGCCAGATCCTTCATCTCATCAGGCTTTTCCTTGTTATACCAGACATCGGGCATAAGGTGTAAATGTACCCACTTTACTCCCAGATGTTCACGCATCCGGCGGTCAAACTCAGGGAATAAATCATCAAAATCCTGAGGATGTATCTGCATCATAGTCTCAAACTTTGCATCGTATATCTGCCAGTCATTAAGATACTTTATCTCGTGCATCTTATCATAAAGATCATTGGCCTTCTCTTCTTCACCGCAGCTGATATACATCTCCGCAAGTTTATTCAGGTAATTACCCCTGTCCTTATAATCATCAAGGTATTTCTCAAGGATCTTTACGGCTTCATCCCACTGTCCCCTGGTACCTAATGTATCGGCCATCTGGAAGATAGGCGCTGTCTGTATGGAGCCGTATTTTTCCAGACATTCTCTGAATATCTTCTCTGCCTGATCTATACGCCCCATCAGAAAATGCATATCACCGGTCCTGTATAAGCGGTAGGAATCATCATATGCATCATCCTCTTCGCCTTCGCTCTTTTCCAAAGCTTCGTTCAGATCGCTTATGGCAGCATCCAGATCACCGCTGTGTGTAAGAAGATCCGCACGTGCAGCCATTACGAAAGGTGAGGGATTCAACTCCACCAGTTTATCGAAATATTCTTTTGAAGCCTGATAATCCTTAAGTGCTTCGTATTTTTCATAACGGCGCTGATAGCAGCGTGCCAGTTCATATACAGCCCTGTCCTCTTCGGGATCGATCTCAAGGATCTTCTTATACCAGGAGATCGCGGTCTCATCGTCGCCTTCGGTAGCCCTGTAACATTCACCAAGATAATAGAGCGGCGAAAGGTTATCGGGCTCTTTTTCTGCTATCTCCTTATAGAAGCCTATGGCTTCATCATATCTCTTCATCATGCGCATCAGATTAGCGCGCAGCATATAGATATTACGGAGCGTGGTCCCTTTCTCTATACAACCCGTCACTATTCCGAGAGCTTCATCCAGCTTATCTTCTTCCGTCAATACTCTTGCCATCTCGAAGCTTACCATATCTTCGGTGACCACTTCATCCTCGTATGCTTCGGGTTTGGGAGGCTCAGCGTCCTTAACCTCATCCATCAGTGCCCTGGCCTTTTTCCAGAAAAGCTCCACATTATCGCCAAGGCCTCTTTCATGCATAAGCCTTATCTCCTCGAGTGAAAGCGCGGGATGACTGACATTATTATCTGCGGCAGTCTTAAGCACCGCAGCAGCATCCTCATACTGCTTATATATTATGAACACCCTGAGAGCCAGAAGATACGGACGGTGATAATCCTTATAAAGCGCCATGATGGAATGGTAATCATCCACCACGCCCTGTCCGTCACGCAGTTTGAAATAAGCCTCCTGGCGCCGCATGTATGCCGGCAGGTTATTCTTATCCTTCCTTATCTGCTCATCGCAGTCATCCACAACTTCCTTATACCTTCCGGAACGCAGACGCAGTCTCTGAAGCAGATCACGGTAAGGCAGGAGCATGGACTCATCCCATTCAACTTCGATCGCCTTGCTTATATATTCGATCGCCGTATCATACAGTGAGGGATCTTTACGGTGTATAGCCAGATAACCATAGCACTCCGCAAATACAAAGCGCTGATATCCCAGTGTCTTCTTTCTCTTCTTATACTTTTCGCTGCCGTCATCAGGCAGTTCTTCAAGAGCCTTCTCCCACTCTTTTAAGTATTCCAGTGCGCCTTCATAATCTTCCAGTTCCAGAAGGCAGCGGCCCTTCATATCAACATAATCATAATATTCGGATGTGCCGGGAACAAAAGTCTTCTGATCCAGCATTTCAAGGGTTTCCTTGATACGATCACTATGGAAGCGGCTCCAACACAGTTCTACCCATGCATCCAGATCCTCCGGATCCTTTTCAAGCCTCTCAAGGAACTGTCCTTCACGGGAATACTGGACCTTCATGAAGAAATTCTTTACCTTGGGTGATCCGTTCAGATGCTGTATATGATCACGTATTATATTCTCGGCCTTGTCATAATCACCGATATGCTGCTGGTAACGCGCCAGATTGTAATGTACCATCGCATGATCGGGTATCTTCTCAAGGGCCTTATTCCAGTATTCAAGTGCACCGTCCCAGTCATCACACACGGACAATGCTTCCCCGCATACCCTGTATACATAAGCATCATCATATCCGGCTGCCAGATCACGCGCCACTGCATCAATGCTGCGGCCATCCGGAAGTTCCTTATTCTCCTCCAGCATCGTCAGCCGCAGATCCTCTACATCCTCATACGGATGGTACACACCCTTTGAACGCAGTTCTTCAAACTTTTCTCGGATCTTACATCTTGTTTCATCCAGATCCTTATTACGCTCAAGTATCTGTTTACCGTCAAGGAAAACTGCGGGACCATCACGCATATCGGAATATCCTCCCTCTACGCGCTCCTGCTCCATATCATTATCAAGTCCGGTAATAAGACGGTTTATATCATAAAACAGATTGATATAACCATCGTAATCCTGCTCTGCATCGTCTTTTGCGCTGAACAGCTCATAATCACCGAAGGTATCATTATCAACCTGATATATCACATAATCCAGAAAGTTCTCGGGAAATTTCTCAAGAAGATCTTCTTTTTCTTCCGTAAATCGGAAGGTTTCGTTTAAAAGTTTCCATACGGGCTTCGGCAGATACTGATGGCTCATTATGAACACCAGCAGTCTCTCCCTGGTATCGTATGCCGTATCAAGCCCCTGGCACAGCGGATCTGCCAGCAGCTCTTTCCACTGCGACGTATCCCGGCGCAGATACATATCCTTATATACCGCCTCGACCTTTTTCAGCCAGCGCGCTATATCGTCATCGGGCTCATCCTCATGCTCCTCCTTCGGGGGATGAAGAGCCAGCTCATAGGCTTCGCGCAGATTTTTAAAACCCTCGGGGTCATCCTCGGGGTTATGCTGCGGCAGCAGTGTCTTATACTGTTTTTTGATGGCAGCCTCGTCTTCCGTGGGCTCCATCTGCAACGTTTTCCAGGCCTGGTCGATGGTCATGATTCTCTCTCCCTATTGTCCGGTGATCATACGTACAGTCTGCCTTCGCTGTGCCTCCGCACTAAATTCGTATGCTCTGCCGGACACATAGTCTTCGTTCAATTGTTTTGTTCTTAGCCTTCTTTTGACTGCGTCTTTCTGATTATTGACTAAGAATATTTTTCAATTCATCTATCTCAAAAGTATAGTCCTTATTACAGAAATCGCAGTGCAGCGTTACCGGCTTGCCTTCACCGATCATTTTATCCAGCTCGTCGCGGCCAAGGCTTATCAGGGCTTTGGTGACACGGTCTCGGTTACAGCCGCAATGGTACTGCGGAGTGAGTTCGCCTTCGATCTCGAAGTCACCGATAAGGCCGCGGATAAGATTTTCAAGGCTCTCCCCCTTTTCAAAGTGGTCCGTTACCGAGTTCATATTTGCCAGGGTCTCTTCCAGATGGCTTATAGTTTCCTCCGATGCAAAAGGCATCAGCTGGATAATGAACCCTCCGGCATGCTTTATGCTTCCGTCTTTATCTACCAGCACACCAAGACCTACGGCTGAGGGTGTCTGTTCACTGGCCGCGAAATAATATGTAATGTCATCGCCTATCTCACCTGTAGTAAGCGGTGTCTGACCTATATATGGTTCCTTAAGGCCCAGGTCCTTCATCACAGTAAGCATGCCCGCTCCTACGCCGCCGCCCACATCAAGGTGGCCGTTAGCTTTTAAAGGCAGCTCGACTGAAGGATCATACATAAGGCCGCGGACTCTTGCCTTTGCATCAGCGCTGACGGTCATCTGCTTTACGGGACCGTCTCCGTCTATCTTTAATGTGATAAGGTCATCTTCATTCTTACACATGCTGCCCATCATGGCACCGGCTGTAAGCAATCTGCCAAGAGCAGCACTGCACAGAGGCGAGGTATTATGGATCTTCCTTGCTTCTTCAACAGTATCTTTGGTATATGCAGCTATAAAACGAAGTTCCTTGTTAAAGGACAGTCCGTGTATCAGTCTGTCACTCATTTATCCCACTCCTCTAAGAATTCCCTGAATTCATCCCTTGCGGCATCGATGCGCTTGGGATCCTGGGAATTCAGTGCCTGTTCGAATTTCCTTATATAGTGTTCGATCACCTGGCGGTCTTCACCGAAGTTCTCTTCATAGAGACGCTCCCCCTTTACCAGCAGAAGCTTGTTCTTTTCCTGCTCGCGGGGCGGTATCTTAAGATAAGCCAACTCTTCCATACGGGCTGCTATCTCTTCATCGGTCATATCTACGTCGCGGCCCTTTAAGATCTGTTTGGTCACCTCGCCGGTTAAGTTCACACGGACCTGTACTTCCAAGATAGAATTGATATCATAAGTATAAGTCACGTCTACGCTGTTCTCATCCTTCTTACGCTTGGGAAGAGGTATCTCCAGTTCGCCAAGGTTTAAGTTGTTTTCCGCAAAACGGCTCTCGCCCTGCAGCACCTTTACCCTTATACTCTTCTGGTTATCATAAAGAGGATAAAGGGTTTCCGTACGGCTGGCGGGAATAACGGTATTACGCTCTATTATGGGGCATACATGGCCGCTCTCGAAGCCGCCGCCCTCACGCTCTATGCTTACTTCGGTACTTAAGGTGAAAGGACACACATCCGTAAGGATGACTTCACGTATGCTCTCACGTCTTTCCTTCATGGCCGCCTGGATGGCCGCACCTATTGCTATAGCCTCGTCGGGATTGACAGTGGTATCCGGCAGGCTTCTGAAAAGCCTTCCCACCAGGCGTCTTACCAGTGGCAGACGGGTGGCACCACCCACCATTACAACTTTATCTATCTCGGAGAGCTTGAGCTTGGCATCGGACAGGCTCTTTCTTACCGGGATACGTATACGCTCCAGCAGCTCTTCACAGTTCTTCTCAAACTCATCAAGCCTGATCTGCGCTGTCTTCTCCTCATTATCAATGATACAGCTCATATCCACCATTCTGTCTTTATCAATGGTAAGCTTGCAGTTTTCAGCCTGCTTATGCACATGACGCAGCGTTTTTTCGTCAAGGACGTCCCTGTCAACTTCAGCCTTCTTATACCACATATCTTCTATGACAGCCGTAAAATCCTCGCCGCCCAGATAGTTATCGCCTGCCACGGCGCGCACTTCCAGTATGGTACCGGAGAGTTCAAGTATTGACACATCAAAGGTACCGCCGCCAAGGTCGAATACCAGCACCTTTGCATCATCCTGCATATCGTATAAGCCGTATGCCACAGCTGCTGCCGTAGGCTCGCTGATGATACGCTCCACCTTAAGCCCTGCCAGCTCGCCGGCATGCTTGGTAGCCTTTCTGCGGGCATCATTAAAATATGCGGGCACGCTTATAACAGCCTCGGTGATCTCCTCCCCCAGGAAAGCCTCCGCATCCTCTTTTAAAGAGCGCAGTATGAAGGAAGACAGCTCCTCCGAACGGAAAAGCCTGCCGCTTAAGCGGTACTTCGCATCCGTACCCATGGTGCGCTTAAATACAGCTGCGCTGTCCTCGGGGTGCGTGAGCATGCGCTCCTTCGCAACGTCGCCTACATATATATGTTCGCCCTCCACGCTCACTACCGAAGGGGTGAGCCTGCCGCCTAAGCGGTTCGGTATGATATGAGGGCCGTCATCGCCGTAATATGCTACCAGGGAGTTAGTCGTTCCCAGGTCGATACCTATGATCATTTTTTACAATCCTTTCACTGTGTGCCTCATTTTAAACATGGGGGACAGGGTTCTGTGATGAAATTCGCTTTTTTAGTCTATAGTTAAACAACCTACCATCTATCATTATAGTCATATTCTTCTGGCGGCAAATCTCCTCCAAAAATATCTATCTTAACATCTACCACTTTACCATTATCATCTAAAAGAACATAATACATATATTGCCCTTGCATTCCATCCCATGAGTCATATAAAAAAATCTCGCGTGCACACAATACATATGGAGTATGATCCACCATATATGCTTCTAATGAATCCGGTGGATATGAATATCTATGTGCAATTTCATCAATTGTTTTCCCTATCATCCAATCAGTATCTACAACTTTTCTGCTCTTAAAGTAGTCTGAATTGATAAATATATAAATACCTACGCTAAACAAAATCATTACCAAAGCGCCAATCAAAAGGACAATTGTCTTTTTTATATAGTGTTCACTCATGTTATTTTTCCCAAAATATAGTTCTTTGTTCCTTAACAAGCATACCATTATAATTCTTGTACAAAGGAACTGCTATATTGTCTTCATCTCCAAGAGCTAAAGTAATGATCTTTGTTCCTTTTATTCTCACTATTTCCGATTTCTCCTCATAATCCTCTTTTTTACCACTCCCCCCGTCCCCCGGGGGGTCAGTAAATACTAAACATTTATTATAACAAAATGCGGCTGACGCCGCAAGATTCTTCGGGCTTCGCCCTCAGAATGACAAAGTCACAAGAAGGGGCCCGCCTTTTGGTATCAGGAGGGACCCGCAACGCGGGAGGTACCTGATGCCGCTTAAAAGGTGGGAAGATCGTCTTGTGACCCTTGTGTACGACCAACAATTCTTTTAACCGCCGCGCATATCCAGTAGCCGATCAGCGCTCCCATCGTGTTATGCAGCAGATCGCCCAGCTCTAAGCTGCCGCGGCATGTGATGAACTGCGTTATCTCTATGCACATTGAGAATCCGCCGCATATCAGCAGCACATGGATAAACTTCACTTTATCCCAAATGATGGGGATGAAGAGTCCCATCGGCAAAAGCATCAGCATATTGTAGCCCACATCCTTAAAGGTGCGGTCGCTGCCGTTTATGATGCGCTTATAGGTCCGCAGCAGATCAAAGTTATAAGTCCTGTATCCGTTATCCCTGCGGTATATGATGGTGAGCATCAGTATCAGCACTATCCAGGCCACCAGTCCCGCAACGGCAAGAGCATACCGGAATTTCTTCCAGCCGCTCCTTTTTCTTTCAATTATCATCGCCAACACAAAAAAGACCGCAAATACAGCGATCACGGCAAGATACGGTATATCTTCCTCAAATGTCCAATAAGCGATACTGCTGGGCGTCATTATGCTAACCTTAACTATTTGGGAAAACCATGGGGACGAACCTCATGGTTCACTTTCTGCTGCGGGCCTCGATATATACCAGCAGCACGGATACATCGGCGGGGCTCACGCCGCTTATGCGGGAAGCCTGGCCCACGCTCTCGGGCCTGAAAAGCTTAAGCTTCTGCCTTGCTTCAAGACGCAGGCTCTTTACGTCATCATAATCGATATCTGCAGGGATACGGCGGCTCTCCATCTTTTTAAAGCCTTCCACCTGCGCCTGCTGCCGGCGGATATATCCCTCGTATTTGATATTTATGTCTATCTGGTTTACCGCGTCCTCATAAAGCCTGTCGCTAAAGCCCTCAGGCTTAGCCGGGCGCTCCGGATCAAGCTGCGCTATCAGCTTGTAATCAAGCTCGGGACGGCATATCAACTCTGCCAGGGAAGTATTCTTCTTGACCGTTGCGCTGCCCATGCCTTCCAGGAATTCCTGAACGGCGTTGTTTGCACCCACGGAGCTTTCGTGCAGTCGCTGCACCTCGCTGTCGATAAAGCTCTGCTTTAAGCTTACCTTTTCGTCGTCCTCCGCGCTTATAAGGCCCACTTCATAACCGTAATGGCGCAGTCTTAAATCCGCATTATCCTGGCGCAGCAGCAGACGGTACTCCGCCCTGCTGGTCATCATGCGGTAAGGCTCGTTATTCTCCTTATTCACCAGATCGTCGATGAGCACACCTATATAGGCTTCCGAGCGGTCCAATACAAGAGGCTCCCTGCCCCTTATCATATTTGCGGCGTTTATGCCGGCCATCAGTCCCTGGGCCGCAGCTTCTTCGTAGCCGCTGCTGCCATTGAACTGTCCGGCGCAGAATACGCCCTTTATGGCCTTTAGCTCAAGCGATAATTTAAGCTGCCCGGATGAGAGGCAGTCGTATTCGATGGCGTAGGCGTTGCGCACTATGCGGCAGTTCTCCATGCCGGGCACGGTGCGGTACATCGCCAGCTGCACGTCTTCGGGCAATGAGCTGCTCATGCCGCCCACATACATCTCATCGGTATGAAGCCCTTCGGGCTCGATGAATACCTGATGGCGCTCCTTCTCCGGAAACTTCACCACCTTATCCTCTATGGACGGACAGTACCTGGGGCCGGTGCCCTCTATCACGCCCGCGTATATGGGCGAGCGGTCCAGATTAGCCCTTATTATCTCATGGGTTTTTTCGTTGGTATAGGTCAGATAACAGTCGGCCTGTTCTTTCTGCACGCTTTCCGGATCCGTAGAAAACGAAAACGGAACAACAGGCGTATCACCATGCTGCGGCTCCATCTTTGAAAGATCCAGGCTGCGCCTGTCCATGCGGGCAGGTGTGCCGGTCTTAAAACGCCTGAGCTCCACGCCGTTATCCCTAAGCGACTGCGAAAGATGCGTAGCCGCCTGCAGGCCGTTTGGCCCGGTATAAGTAATGGCCTCGCCGCACAGGCAGCGGGCGCTTAAATATGTTCCCGTGCAGATTATCAGCGCCTTGCATTCGTAAAAAGCGCCTGTATAGCTGCGAACGCCCCTGATGCGCTTTCCTTCGGGGGTATCTTCGGTCTCGATCTCGCAGACCTCGCCCTGCTTTATTATCAGATTATCCTGATGCTCAAGGTGCTTTCGCATCTCGCGGGTATACTCCGCCTTATCGGCCTGGGCGCGCAGCGAATGCACGGCAGGGCCTTTTGAGCGGTTAAGCATCTTGGACTGGATAAAGGTCTTGTCGATGACCTTGCCCATCTCACCGCCCAGCGCATCCAGCTCACGCACCAGATGCCCCTTTGAAGATCCGCCCACATTGGGGTTGCAGGGCATCAGCGCTATGGAATCCACGCTCACGGTGAATATAACAGTACTAAGCCCCAGCCTTGCACAGGCCAGGGCCGCCTCACAGCCGGCATGGCCGGCTCCTATGACGCATACATCCACACATTCATGTATGGTATTCTTAGTACATACACTCATTTCAATAACTGTTTCAGACTTTCTCCACGCCCAGCGTTACCTTTTCACCGTTGATGGTGTATTCGGCTGCTGCGGCATTTGCCTTGTCGTATTCGATGGAATCTGCCAGCAGCTTGGTAGCCATGGCTTCTTCGTTCTTCTTCATTATAGCTTCGATACGCTCATTTCCGCTGACATATACGTTGATGCGGTCCATAACCTCAAAGCCGCTGTCCTTACGCATGTTCTGGAACTTGCTTATCAGCTCGTTCACAAAGCCTTCCTCGATAAGCTCTTCGCTTAAGTTGGTATCCATCACAACGGTCACATCGCCGTCTGCGGATGCTTCAAAGCCTTCCTTCTGGGCTATGCTTATCAGCAGGTCTTCTTCTGCCAGTGACACTTCCGTTCCGTTTACGTCAAACTTGAGCGCACCTTCGCTCTTTAAGGTATCCATTGCGGCGTTGCCGTCTACGGATGCCAGATATTCCTGAATGCCCTTAAGCTGCTTGCCGTACTTGGGTCCCACGGTCTTAAGCTGGGGCTTGAAGGTATAAGAGGTGAACTCTCTCACATCATCGGTAAAGATGATCTCCTTCACATTAAGCTCGTCCTTTACCACGTCTGCAAAATTGGCTTCCATGGTGAAAGGCGCCTTAACATACATCTTTCCTATAGGCTGGCGGCTCTTGATGTTCGCTGCATTTCTTGCAGCCAGACCGATGGTCTTAACCTTGAGTACCGCATCCATTGCAGCTTCCAGATCCTTGTCGATCCACTCCTGCTTAACAACAGGGAAGTCGCACAGATGTATACTTTCCTTTGCGGAAGGATCGATGCTCACTACCAGGTTCTGATAGATCTGCTCTGCCATGAAAGGTATCATGGGCGCTGCGGTCTTTGCTATGGTGACAAGCGCGGTGTAGAGGGTCATGTAAGCATTGATCTTGTCCTGCTCCATGCCGCTTGCCCAGAAACGCTCGCGTCCGCGACGCACGTACCAGTTGCTCATCTCATCAACGAACTGATCCAGAGCTCTTGCAGCCTCGGGGATCTTATAATCATTAAGGTCGGAATCAACCTCGCCCACTACGGTATTTAAGCGTGAGAGCAGCCATCTGTCCATAACGGGCAGCTTATCGTAATCAAGCGTATATTTGGTTGCGTCGAACTGGTCTATCTCTGCATAGAGTACCCAGAATGCATAGGTATTCCAGAGGGTATCCATGAACTTTCTCTGGCCTTCGGTAACGGCTCCGTCGTGGAAGCGGTTGGGCAGCCAGGGCGCGGAGTTGATGTAGAAATACCAGCGGATAGCATCTGCTCCGTGCTTCTCGAGCGCATCGAAAGGATCAACGGCGTTGCCCTTGGACTTGCTCATCTTCTGGCCGTTCTCATCCTGCACATGGCCCAGCACTATTACGTTCTGGTAGCAGGGGCTGTCAAAGAGCAGGGTCGATTCAGCCAGCAGCGAATAGAACCATCCACGGGTCTGGTCCACTGCCTCGGATATGAACTGCGCGGGATACTGCGCCTCGAACAGCTCCTTATTCTCGAAAGGATAGTGATGCTGCGCATAAGGCATAGCGCCCGAATCGAACCAGCAGTCGATAACTTCGGGTACGCGGTGCATGGTCTTTCCGCACTTGGGGCAGGGGAAGGTCACTTCGTCGATATAAGGTCTGTGAAGCTCTACCTCTGCAGCCTTTGGATCGCCGCTAAGCTCTGCCAGTTCTGCACGGCTGCCTACGGAATGGAACTCGCCGCATTCGCACTCCCAGATATTGAGCGGGGTGCCCCAGTAACGGTTACGGCTTATAGCCCAGTCCTGAAGGTTCTCCAGCCAGTCGCCGAAACGGCCCTTGCCGATGGACTCGGGGATCCAGTTGATCTTATTGTTATTGCGGATCATGTTTTCCTTCACCGCAGTCATCTTTATGTACCAGCTCTCACGTGCATAGTAAAGCAGCGGAGTGTCGCAGCGCCAGCAGTGAGGATAGCTGTGCTCAAACTTGGGTGCCGCAAAGAGAAGCTTTCTTGCGGAAAGTTCCTTGAGCACCTCGGGGTCTGCGCTTACTGCGCCGGCCTTTATCTCCTTCTCGGTAGGCTTGCAGCGCATGCCGGCAAAAGGAGTCTCTTCCTTCATGTGGCCGCTCTCATCCACCATCTGAACGAAAGGCAGATCGTACTTGCGGCCCACGTTCGCATCGTCTTCACCAAAGGCGGGAGCTATATGAACGATACCGGTACCGTCTGTCATGGTAACGTATTCGTCGCATACTACATAGAAGCCCTTTTTCTTCTGCTTATCGGCGGATGCCTTTGCGCAGTCGTATAAAGGCTCGTATTCCTTCTTCTCAAGGTCTGTGCCCTTGTATTCCTCAAGTATCTCATAGGAGGCCTTGCCGGCTTCCTTATCTTCTTTGGTAAGAAGCTGGTCCAGCACGGTGCCCAGCAGAGCTTTTGCCATATAGTAGGTGTTGCCGTCAACTGCCTTTACCTTGCAGTAGGTCTCGTTAGGGTTAACGCAGAGAGCCACGTTTGAAGGCAGGGTCCAGGGTGTGGTAGTCCATGCCAGTATATATGCATCCTCGCCCAAGCACTTAAAGCGAACGATAGCGGAGCGTTCCTTTACATCCTTGTAGCCCTGAGCCACTTCCTGTGCGGAAAGAGGGGTACCGCAGCGGGGACAGTAAGGCACGATCTTAAAACCCTTATAAAGCAGATCCTTGTTCCAGATCTCCTTAAGTGCCCACCATACGCTCTCGATATAGTTATCATCATAGGTTACGTAAGGATCATCCATATCAGCCCAGAAACCGACGGTACCGGAAAAATCCTCCCACATGCCCTTGTATTTCCAGACGCTTTCCTTACATTTCTTTATAAAGGGTTCAAGGCCGTATGCCTCGATCTGGTCCTTGCCGTCAAGGCCCAGCATCTTCTCCACTTCTATCTCAACAGGCAGTCCGTGAGTATCCCAGCCGGCCTTACGGGGCACCTTATAGCCCTTCATGGTCCGGTATCTGGGGATCATATCCTTAATGACACGGGTAAGCACATGCCCTATATGGGGCTTGCCGTTGGCCGTAGGAGGCCCGTCGTAAAACATGTAGGTCGGGCATCCTTCGCGCTCGGATATGCTCTTCTTGAAAATATCCTTATCTTTCCAGAACTGCTCGATCTCTTTTTCCCTTGCCACGAAATTCTGATCCTTGGCTACCTTCTTGTACATAAATCTTTCCTCCCGTATTTATTTCCGTTCTCCTAAATAAAAGAAGAAACGAAAAACCACCCGCCCCTTTCCCAGGCCGGATAATTTTTGGCTCGTTTTGTCTTATAAGCGTAGATTATAAAGCGAACATGCCGATAAAGTCAAGAGCTATCGGAGACGACGTTAAGGACGTGAAGACGCGGGTGAGGACGCGGGGACGGTCCTCCTGTCTTCACATGTTATATATAGGCGTAGAGCAGTCAGGCATGAAGCACAGACCGCCTATGGAGAAGCTTAGAGGCTCTTGAAGCTGCTGAATAAACCAGAAATGCGAAGCCCGGATGGCTGAGCAAGGGAGATATGAGGAATGGATTCCGAATATCGACCGGTTTCGGACGGTATAGAATACCTTGGGCAGCTTCTTAGAGCCTCTTAGCGACGGAATCGAGCGTGTCTGTGATCATGCCTGAGGCGCTACGCCATAAAGGAAAGTATGAGGACAGCAGGCCCGTCCCCGTGTCGTCACTTTTTGAGGGTATTGATCTTCTCGATGTAGATGGGCCTGTGTTTGAGCTCGATGTAGATGCGGGCGATGTACTCACCGATGACACCCAGAAGGGTGATGATAACGCCGCCGATAAAAAGGATCAGCAGAGCGATGGTACCGAAACCGGAACCGTTCTGTTCGGGATGGCTTATGGCCATCACCACAAGATAGATCGCATATATGGCGGATATAAGAACTATTATGGACCCCAGGTATATCACGGCCCGCAGCGGGGCAGTGGCAAAAGCTATAAAGCCGCTCCAGGCGTATTTTACCAGCCCGAAGAAATTCCATTTGCTCGTTCCGGCCAGGCGCTCCACATTCTCATACGGTATCCATTTGGTATCGAAGCCTACCCAGCTCATGATACCTTTCGAAAAACGCTCTCTCTCTGTCAGCATCAGCATGGAATCCACCATCTGGCGCGTCATCATGCGGAAATCCGATCCGCCCTGTACCAGCTTCATTTCCGTTACATTGTTTATGATACTGTAGAACAACTTGGAAAATGCACTCCTGATCACAGGCTCGCCCTTGCGACTCACACGTCTGGCACCACAGCAGTCATACCCTTCCTCGATGCCCTTTATCATCTCAGGCAGCATAGCCGGCGGATGCTGCAGATCGGCATCCATCAGTACCACTAATTCACCGGTACTGTTTTTCAGCCCTGCATATATTGCAGATTCCTTACCGAAATTCCTTGCAAAAGAGATATACTGTACCTTATCGCCTTTTGAACTCTTCAATTGTTCAAGTTCCTTAAGTGTCCCGTCAGTGCTGCCGTCATTTACATAAAGAAGAGACCAGTCATAATCCTTTATACCGGCAAAGGTCTTTTCTACTTCATCATATAACGGAGCTACACACGGCTCCTCATTGTAACACGGAACAACTATCTCGATACGTTTCACTTATATCTCCACCTTTTATTCACGTATTCTATCATGCCTTGACTACGTGGTCAAACTCCTGCATCAGCGCTGCAGGCTCACATTCACCATACCGTCACCGTCATATGACCTGATCAGTTCATAATACGCAGAGGCATCTATCTCCATTGCCTTTTCAGTTTCAAAATCATATCCGCTTTCGATGCGGTCGGCAACACCAATAACGTTCATCGGATCTGCCAGGACTATCTTAAGGCTTTCGGAAACATGGACATTGCGATAATACTTTATAGGAGCCAGAGTACCGTCATCACTGTCCGAAATATCGTTACCGTCATAATTTACGGCTTCCAGCACACTCACATTACCTCCGTCATACTTAAGGAACAGAGACATAAACCATCCCTGTCCGCCAAATTCCTCTTTATATATACAGGAATACGGACGGTATGAAACCGATCCCGATGTGGGAATAAACTTAAGCATAAGATAGGGCCGTCCGTCCTGTCCTATGGAATAGAGCTTTCCGTCCCCATAATGGTAATTACCGTCTATTACCAGAAGCTCCGGCAGGGCGTCGGAATCGAAATGTATCAGTGCAAGCCCGTTTTCGGTATTCGCAATGGTTAAACGGTTCCTTATCAAATCCTCATAGTACTCCGCCCCCTCAGGCATAGTTTCCAGGAAGACATCCTTGGGGAGCGCAGTCACGGTTACACTTCCGATCCCATGATCATTAACACCGTCATCACTTCCCTTTAATATCACTTTTCCGTCAGAAGCCGTCTCTTCGGGCTTGACTCTTTGTATATATTCGGCTTTTGCACTCATATCGAGTTCTACCGGTTCTTTGCCACAGGCACACAGGGATAAGGCCGCCAATATAACCACTACATTTATTCTTTTTTTCATGATCACATTCTCCTTCCCTATAAGATTATGAGCAGCGCAATGTCCGCAATATATATCAATGCAAACAATAATGCCGCTCCGGCCAGATATACGGGGCATGATATCTTTGCAAGCGGTGAATCCGCTATCTTATCCAAAATATTAAATCGTCTGTCAGCGATCAGAAAAACTACAGCTGCAACGCATATTATAATACCGACCGGCTGATACGGCGGATGATACTTAAGCATGAGCTCGTATTCCCCTGCTTCATCCGGGAATACTACCGCCATAAAACCTCCGTATACACTTAATGTTTCCGCCTTCTTTCCGTTAAGGGTACATTCCCATCCCCTCATATTATTCACCGGAAGAAAGAGATATCTTTTCCCTCCGTCATAATCTACTCTGCAGCTCAAACTGCTACCCTGCATTTTCAGATCGCTTATGCATTCATCATACTGCTTATCAAACAGGGCGTCTACGCTGCAATATGCAAGGGTTCCTGTTTCCGTACTGCTTATCTCTGTCTCCCCGCTAAAGATCCCTATATAACTGATCTGCTGCACGGGAGCGTTTACGCTTTCTCCTCCGACTTTAAGCTGGGCATCGGTCTGTGTGGCATTTTCAAAATACAGTATGATATCGCCTTCCGGATGAAGGACTACAGTCTCACCGGAGTTACACCCTGTCAGTGTAAACAGCTCTTCTCCCCATATATTATACGCCAGATCATTCTGTATCTCCAATGCCGTACGGTCAAACAGCTCTGTACTCACATTATTGAGAAAGAAACCGAAAGGCGCCCTGTAGAGACACTCGCTTATCTGTACCCCGCCGGCCTCTGCATAAGGTCTGTACAAGCGCTCATCCGCATTTTTACCCGCCAGTGCATAGCGGGCCCCCAGAACAGCATCCGAGAATACCGTACCGCCTTTCCCGTACAATGCCGAGCCATCATGCCTGTATCCAAAAGCATCACATTCGCTCTGGCATAAAGCCGGGATTATGTGGATCCAGTTCTCCTGTGCAGATACACGGGAAACAAGAGTATAGTTCAGCTGCAGCCTGCCCCTTTTATCGATAAAACGTTCCGCAGGATCGCTGCCTTTAAACAATGTATACAGTGCATTCTCCGTTTCGTATAATCCGCTCTTGCTTTTTCCGTATCCCAGTTCCGCTCTTTTCATACGATATGTACCTACGGGGATAAGGATGATCACCGCTGCCACCGTCGCTATGACTGAAGCCGCTGTCTTTTTTAAGGTCTTGGGCAAACGGATATCTTCAAAGAGCATGGCTGTCAGCATGAGCAAAACGAACACCGGCATATACCCGTTCCGTAGAGGAAAACAGATATACTCACCGCCCTGCCAGAAATAATGAATACTCTCTGCAAAAAGAGGAAGTATCAGCATCAGGGAAAATATAATACAGCCCGTCATCTTACGCTTTATGTCCTTTTTCAGGATCAGTCTTATCAGTATCATCACCGCTGCTATGATACTGTATACAACGCAGGAAACCATCAACAGGAGCTTTTCCTTATCATATGTATGATCCGGTGACGCATTGGACCGCAGTATCTGCTTTATCTGATATATGATATTTCCCGATACCCTGGCAGTGTCTCCGACCAGCACTGCTGCCGTAAGAAGGATAATGCAGCTTATACATGCCGCCGCAACACTGTATATACCAAGCCTTATAACCGCCCTTCCCTTCTCCTGCTTTTCCATATCGGAGAAAATGAGAAAGAGTGCAATAAAGAAAACAAAGAATAATACGAGCATATAATCCTGCTGTATACATATAAGTAACGCCACTGCCAGAGATATTATATACGGCAGTTTGCGTATCCCCTTCATAAGCTCCACAGCTTCACTGACAAGGACAGGCAGTAATATCGCGACATCTATCCACTGTGAAAAATACAGATAATGTATGGACCAGCTGTTGAATGCGTATGCAAGGGATAAGAGTATTATCACGCAGGAAGGCAGTTTTCCGTCAGTAAACTTCTTTAATGCGTATCTGAATGAAAATGCCAGTAACACCAGCCGCAGAAGAGTCATGATGTTCACCGAACAGATAACCGCACTGCGTGGTATGAAAAGATATACTATATTAAGCGGACTGAATATACCGAAATGGATAAAAGATCCTACAGGAGAGACCCCGAATGAGGTATACCAGTCAAACGTAAATCCTGCTTTTCCGTGGAGCATATCCCACAGGTAATACAGCTCGGGAATATGCTGCCTGTATCCGTCATCCCCTTCAAGTACCAGACTGCCGAAAGGCCAGGCTCCATGAATTGCATAGCATATGAGCCCGGTTACGATAACCGCCGCCAAAAGCAGCAGACATTCCCTGCGGCCGTTTTCTCCCTGAATTTCATCTTTATTCTTTCTGCTCATGCCTGCTTTCGTCAACAAAATCCGCCTTTCTGCTCTGCTTACGGTATTTTATCACAGTTTACAACCCACTGCCACCTATTATATAATATGTAAACAGGAATACAGAATATAAGGAGATATCCCGTGAAAGAATTTCGTCTTGATCTGTGGAAACCACAGGAATATACCTACGAAGCAGCATATGGTTTTATGCCAAATGTGCATGCCTACCTTCACGATGAGGATTCCACACTCCGTAAGTGTATGGTAGTAGTACCCGGAGGTGGTTACTGCATGCTGGCCCCGCACGAAGGTGTACTTCCTGCAATGGAATACTACCGCATGGGGCTGAATGTCTTTGTTCTGACTTACACTAACGACATCACTATGTGTGTCCCCTTAAAACGCCAGCCCATGGAGGATATTTCCAGAGCTGTAAGGCTTATCAGAAAAGGTGCGGCAGAATATAACATATATGCCGACAAGCTTCTTATATGCGGGTTTTCCGCAGGCGGACACGTATGCGCGAGTCTCTGTACACATTTTGATGATATCACCGATCCGGATCCCGAGCTGAACGCCTTATCAAACAGGCCGGATGCTGCAATCTTCGGTTATCCGGTGATCACATCCGGAAAATATACTCATATATATTCCATGCAGGCACTGCTGGGTTATGAACCCACTGCAGAGGAACTCGAATATTTCTCGCTTGAAAAGCAGGTTAAAGAGAATACTCCTCCCTGTTTCCTCTGGCAGACCGTAGAAGATGATCTGGTCCCCGTGGAAAACATATACCTGTTTGCAAAAGCCCTAAAGGAAAAAGGCGTTCCTTATGCCCAGTATGTTTTCCCCAAGGGTGGCCATGGGCTGTCCGTAGCCAGTGACGAGATGTTCGCAGGATGGCACGGAGGCGAATATATCTGTGAACAGCTTGGTTTCGCTCTTAAACGCGTCAAGGACGGAACCGCGGTAAATATGAACGAAAAACGCCACGCAGAGCTTATGCAGCAGTTCTTTTCTGACAATTCTCCAATGCAGCCTCCCAAAGATGCTCCTGCAGACCGGAAACCGGAACCCGTGGTAAATCTTTTTGAGGACGTGCATACCTGGCTCATGCTCTCGCGTATCTGGTTCGAGCGTTTCCTGTAAACCCAGTAATTCAATATAACAATAAAAGACCGCTCCGGATCATCTCCGGAGCGGTCTGTCTGTGAAAATCCTTATTTAATTACTGCCTTCTCAAATACCGGTTAGTCTGTCACGTAAGGCATAAGTGCAATGTGACGGGCACGCTTGATGGCCAGGGTCAGCGCACGCTGATGCTTTGCACAGCAGCCGGTAACACGTCTGGGCAGGATCTTTCCACGCTCAGACACATATTTCTTAAGCTTTGCGGGATCCTTGTAGCTTATCTCATTATCTTTGCCACAAAAAACACAAACCTTTTTACGTCTGCGGATGCCTGTGCCCATTCTTCTCCTGGGTGCATCGCCCTTATCAGACTCTCTGTTAAATGCCATGATCTTTCCTCCTGTTTATCTGCAAAACCTCACATCAGGACCCAAACGGCATCTCGTCATCAATGCCTTCAGCGATATTCATAAAACCGTCATCTACTGCATCAGGTGCGGGGCCGGCATTTCCGTAGCTTACGCTGCCGCCGTTTCCGCCTCCGTTAGCATTCTTGCTCTCAGCAAATTCCTGATCTTCTACAACTACGTCAGTAGTATAAACCTTCTGGCCATCCTTATTGGTATAGCTTCCGGTCTGGATGCGGCCTGTAACAGCTATCTTTGTTCCCTTATGCAGATACTTTTCGGCAAACTCTCCGCTCTTTCCGAATGCCACACAGTTGATAAAATCTGCTGTCTGATCACCGTTAGAACCGTTACCGCGGTTAAACCTTCTGTCTACCGCAAGCGTGTATCTTGCCACTGCCATGGGTGAATCGCTGTTCTGTGAATATCTAACGTCCGGGTCTTTTGTGAGACGACCCATTAATATTACTTTATTCATTTTTCAAATCCCCTTTTCTTTATGCCTCGTCTTGTCGAACGCATAAATAACGGAGCACATCTTCCCTGAGACGAACTTTGTTTTCAATCTCTGCAGGTGCGGTGCTGTCCGCTTCAAAGTGGATGAAATAGTAATAAGCTTCGCTCATGTCCTGAATCTCGTAAGCAAGCTTCTTCTTACCGCCGTCCTCTACATCAGAGATCACGCCGCCATATCTTTCGACATAGCTCTTGCATTTCTCGACGGTAGCATTTCTCTCTTCCTCTTCGACTTTAGCGCTGACAACAACGGCTAATTCGTACTTGTTCATGCTACTCTTTACCTCCTTATGGTCTGACCTGCTATGATACAGGCCGAATGGCCCCTGTTTATCAGGAGCAAGGATATTTCACGGAGTTTCATAATAACATGTGCCCAGATACATTGCAAGCTTTTTTTTCGATTAGTGGTCCTTTTTTTCTCTGCCACAACATATGGTAATCTGCATATTTTTTCTTATAAAAAATGACATGAATCATGCATAAATCTCTTCAAAAAGTATGGTATTTTTCCGATATATATTGTACAATTATGTAACAAAGGCAATGAGTGCCTTAAAAACATAGGCAAAACAGAAGAAATTCTGTGACGCAAAGCTAAAGGGCCTGTAAAATGGCAGCCAGCTACAATTGTCCCGGTTTCTTCTTCTGACCAGCTACCAAGGAAGGTGACAATTATGAAGAAATATTTAGTCAAAAAGATCAAGTCTGATAATAAAGGTTTTTCACTCGTTGAACTTATCATAATCATAGCCATTATGGCTTTACTTGTTGCGATCATCGTTCCCAACTTCCTCGAATATCTTGATAAGGCGAGAAAAACCAGAGACCTTGAAATGGCACGTGTTTTGGGAACAGCCCTGGAAAGAGTTATTGCTCTTGATCCCGAATGTTGTAAACAATGGGAACAAATAGGAAAAAGTGGCCAGAACAGCGTATATTTTAATGTTTTAGATCATCATACCGGTCAGAACTACAAAGTATACAACGGTTTTGAATGGACACTTACAAGAGAGGGTGATATAACCTACTCCGGTACAGAAGGAAATTTCCGCAACGGAGTACTTCGTGATCCGTATGGTGCAAATGCACATAAACTATTATATGACGCTTATGTAGATGAGCTTGCTCAATATGATATCAACATCTTTTACAGAAAGCATAATATAGGACAATACAGAATTCTTAAACGCGAAGGTGACGGACGCATTGAAGTGTGGGTATGTCCCGTCAGAGCCGGTACCGATGGTGAAGGTATCACAAACGGTTTCGTTTATTACCGCTTATATCCTGATTATGATCCAAGATATATGACTAATCGTGCATTTGAAGCCACTAATGCAAACGGAAGAGGCGGATCACTGTAAGCACATATGAAACTGATCCTTATCTATCAGCCCGCAGACGCTGATAAAAACTTTGAATATATAGAGCTTTACAAAAATGAATGCAAACGCCGTGGTTTGGATTTCTCCCTCATTATAACGGGAGCTCCGGGCTGCGGCGTTACCGATTTCAATGAACATTACGGTGATCTGAAGGTTTTTCCTCCGGATACCGTTTTTATCAACCGCTCCCGGGACGCCGCTCTCACCCGCCATCTGGAAAATGCCGGTTTCAGAGTCTATAATAATTCCCTTATCGCAGAGCTGGGCAATGATAAGCTAAAAGCCTTACGCTACGTGGAAGAAGCCGGTATCCCGGTAATGAAGAGCTTTTCCTCTCCTCCTTCCGTCTACCCCTATGTAATGAAGACTGTGGACGGGCACGGCGGGAACGAGGTATTTCTTATCCATAACGATGAAGAACTTTCAGCCGCCTCTGCCGCCCTTACCGGCAGGCAGGTGTTATACCAGGAGTTCTGTGATACTCCGGGCCGGGATAAAAGAGTATATATCGTCGGCAACAAAGTTACCGCCTGCATGCTTCGTACCAGTGACAATGATTTCCGCAGCAATTACTCCCTTGGCGGTAACGCGGAGATTTCCGAACTGACTCCCGATGAATCAGATATAATAAAAAAGCTCCTCTCACGCCTGTCCATCGGCCACGCCGGCATCGACCTTATCTACCATAAGGGCAGGCCTGTCTTCAATGAACTTGAAGACGTGGTCGGAAGCCGTATGCTGTACCGCTATACGGACATTGACGTAGTGAAGCTTTTTATGGATCACATCTGTGATAACTTATAATAATTCCTATACAAAGAAAACCTGCAGCGCATGATAAAGATGCAGCTGCCACGCCTTCATATCATGTACCCCGCCGGGGATTATATAGAAATCATAATTCTTTCCGGGCTGTAGATAAGGGCTTGCCGCAACAGCTTTTTCCATTATATCCTTGTGTTCTGCAAAAGCCATATCGTCCGTGCCGTTGCCGCAGAACATATAATCCAGTTTATATCCCTTCTTATCGCCCTCTTCAAGTGTAGAGCATATGAGCTTAACTTCCTTATCATGATCACCGAAAGGTCCGCAGCAGCCCGAAAAAGGTCCGTACCAGGAAAAGATATCAAAGTTTTTGTATAATGCCGAACGGTATGTAGTCATAGATCCCATGGACAGTCCCGCAAAAGCCCTGTGTTCCCTGGTCTTTATCAGATTTTCATCCGACACGTCTCCTCCGCAGTATGTGGAGTATTTCTTCTCAACAGCCGGTATAAGATCCTTACGCAGTTCCTGATAAAACTGCCACGTTCTGTCTTCGTTGGTACCTTCCTTATCAAACTCTCCGCGGTAAAAGGTGGGTGTAACAATGATACAGGGCTTACATATACCCTTAGCCATCATATTGTCAAGTATCGTTACCGTATCAGGAAAGAGCTTGAACCACCACTCCTCCATAAAATTACCGCCATGCATAAGATACAGTATATTATACTTCTCAGCCGGATCATATCCGCAGGGCAGGTAGACCCATGCGCCTTTATGTATCGGCTGGGAATCACCCTCATCATATGTAAAGGAATCATACTCGAAGCGTTCTACAGATCCTTTCCTGTCGCATTCCTTAAGCATCTCCTCAGGCATTTCATATACATATTCCATACTATATTTTACCCCTATCCTCTGATCGTTTTTACTATATGAGCCATGATCTCATCTGCTACATTTACACCGGTGCAATCAAAAAGGTTCTTAAAATGAGCATTTGAATTAACCTCGCACAACACCGGTTCTTCATCCCAGCCGAAAAGTATATCCACACCGGCAAAGTCTAACCCCAGTATCCTGCATGCTTCGATGGCCATGTTTTTCTGTTCTTCACTAAGCTTATCGGTATAGTCTGTAGCGTGGCCGCCGTTTGTAAGATTTGCACGGAAATCCTCTTTGTTCTCACGGCGCATCGCTGCCACAACTCTGCCTCCTACGACCTGAACACGCAGATCCCTGCCTTCAGAAGATGAAATATATTCCTGTATAAGATAAGGCCTGTCTCCGCATTCCCTTATCAGCATACGCAGCTCTTCCTCATCTTCTGCAAGTCTTACCTGCTGCCCAAAAGAACCGAATGCCTCCTTCAGGACACAGGGATAACCCACCCTGTCTTTTATAACCGTAAAGAGATCATCATCCACAAGACCATCATTATGAAACTTCTTGGGTGAAATGATACTGAACGGCTGCCTGAGTCCGGTCTGGGAACACCTTATCCAGGTAAGGGTCTTGTCATCGCAAAAGCCTATGGCCTGAGCCGGGTTAAACAGTCTGAGCCCCTGTCTTTCCAACTCGTATGCCAGGCGGATGTCCTTATCCCAGAACAAAACAAAATCAGGCTTATCCCTGAGTGCATATCCGCAGCGTGCCAGTCTGAGCCATGTCGATGAATTGGTCATACGTGTCAGATGCACACCAAACTGAGCTGCTGCTTCCTCAAGCATATTGAACAGCTCCTCAAATTTATCACTCTGTACGAAATGATTAACTACTAACCAACCCTTCATCCTATCTTTAACTGTGAGAATATCTCACCTATCTTTCCATGTATTGAATAATCCGCCACACTGTCTCGTGCAGTGGCATCATAATTAATAAGTACCAGCTTCTTTCCGCGGTAATAATCGATAAGCCCTGCCGCAGGATAAACCACTAAACTGGTTCCCCCTATTATCAGCATATCTGCCTGCGATATCGCCATTATAGCGTTGGTCATGGTCGTATTATCCAGGCCTTCTTCATACAGCACAACATCTGGCTTTATATCCCCTCCGCATTTATCACACTTGGGAACACCATCGGCTTTATACAGATATGAAGCCTCAAAACTTTTTCCACAGCTTTCGCAGTAATTGCGGAGAACACTGCCGTGAAGTTCGTATACCGTTTTACTTCCCGCTGCCTGATGCAATCCGTCGATGTTCTGTGTGATCACTGCCTTGAGCTTGCCGATCTCTTCAAGCTTTGCCAGTGCAAGATGAGCAGCATTGGGCTTTGCAGGATCAGCTCCACAGGTACATTCCAACAGTTTGTCTTTGTAAAAATCAAAGAACTCCTCTTTGTGGGTAACATAGAAACTGTGTGACAGCATGGTTTCCGGAGGATACTTAAACTTCATATGATACAGACCGTCTACGCTGCGGAAATCCTTAATGCCGCTTTCCGTAGAAACGCCTGCACCTCCGAAAAATACGATGTTATCCGAACCGTCTATAAGCTCCTGAAGTTTATTGATATCTATTTCCATACCCGCCTCCTGAATAAACCGTATACCGAAATGCAGATCTGCCCGTTCCCGGCTCACACTGGTGATCCGGATCTACGGGCAGAAACTATCTCATTATTTATAATTCTGTTATATCTTCCTGGGTCAGGACCCTGATACCTGCGCGGGTGAGCGCTGCTTCTGCAGTCTTATGATCGCTCACGCGGAATATCATATATGCCTTCTGAGGCTCTTTGCCTGCTGACAGCGCATAAATGTACTCCAGATTGATAGAAGCCTCTGTAAACACTTTAAGGACCTTATTAAGGCCGCCCGGAGTATTAGGTACCTCAACTATAACAACGCTGGTCAGCCTGTTGATATATCCGGCGTCCTTAAGCACCGTAGTTGCACTGTAAGGATCATCAACAATGATCCTTACGATGCCGAAACCGTCCGTCTCGGCCAGAGATACGGCACGCATATTTATGTTATTCTTTCCAAGTATATCCGTCATTTCATCGAGTCTGCCGGTCTTGTTCTCAAGAAAAATGGAAATCTGTTTTACACTCATATCGTAACCCTCC
The DNA here is from genome assembly GCA_017539565.1 of Lachnospiraceae bacterium. Classification (GTDB taxonomy): domain Bacteria; phylum Bacillota; class Clostridia; order Lachnospirales; family Lachnospiraceae; genus NK4A136. The sequence continues at coordinate 3,462 of JAFYCS010000033.1, read as the reverse complement.
TGTATTCTTATATCTTTCTGTTATCGATAACCCTGACAGCCTTGCCTTCGCTGCGGGTTATGCTCTTGGGTGCAACAAGAGTAACCTTTGCCTTGATACCCAGCATGCTCAGCAGCCCCTTGACCAGATCCGCCTGACGCTTGTTGATTTCCTTGATATCGTCGGTGAACATCTCAGGTGTCATCTCAACATGTACATCCAGAGTATCTGTATTGTTCTCACGTCCGACAATTATCTGGTAATTTGCCTGATAGCCATGCTCAAGGAGTACAGTCTCTATCTGGCTCGGGAATACGTTAACACCACGGATGATGAGCATATCGTCGGTACGTCCCTTGGGCTTAGCCATCTTGATAAATGTACGTCCGCAGCTGCACTTTCCACGGGTCAGCGTGCAGATATCACGGGTACGATAACGGAGCATGGGGAAAGCTTTCTTATCGATAGCGGTAAATACCAGCTCACCCTGGGATCCCTCAGGAAGTACTTCCTCCGTGTCGGGATCGATTATCTCTGCTATAAAATGATCCTCATTGATATGCATTCCGTTCTGCTCGCTGCATTCGAATGCAACACCGGGACCGGAAAGCTCGGTAAGACCGTAAATATCAAATGCCTTGATGCCCAGGGTATTCTGGATATCACGGCGCATTTCCTCACTCCAGGCTTCTGCACCGAAAATACCTGCCTTTAAAGGAATATCATCGGGAGTAAGCCCCATCTCCTTCATACTCTCGCCAAGATATGCCGCATAAGAAGGGGTGCAGCAGATTATTGTTGCGTTAAGGTCGCGTATGAACATGATCTGGCGCTCAGTATTTCCCGAAGATGCCGGAACCGTCATACATCCCACTTTCTGTGAACCGCCGTGCAGTCCCAGTCCGCCTGTAAAAAGGCCGTAACCGTATGAAACCTGAACTACATCTTCTTCGCTGCCGCCGGCCGCAACAATAGCTCTTGCACAGCACTCTTCCCACAGGTCCAGATCACCCTGTGTATAATATGCAACCACGCGTTTACCGGTCGTTCCGCTGGTGGAATGGATACGCACCACATCTTTTTTGGGCACCCCCAGCAGACCATAGGGATATGAATCCCTCAGATCATACTTAGAGAGAAAAGGCAGCTTGTGAAGATCATCCACTGACTTGATGTCATCGGGTGTGACTCCCTTTTCCTCCATTTTCTTACGATAATAAGGCACATTATCCCAAACGTGCTTTACCTGCTCCACAAGTTTTTTGTTCTGTATTTCCCGTAGTTTTTCCTCTGAAGCACATTCAATCTCTTCCTGAAAATAACGCTTCAACGGTTTTACCTCCATATTGAAAGATTTTGTAAAAAGTATAGCATATCAGCACATTCTATGCAAAGAAATAATAGTGAAATTTCAATGTCTGCCGTATGTTTTACGTCCCGAATGGTATTCGTGTACCAGACTTTTATAGCCCCAGTTTTTCATATCTTCATAGCTTATACGGTAATTTCCCTTGTAATGCCTGCCACTGACACACCAGCGGACATATTGCTGCATATATTCATCAAGTTCCTTTAAACTCTTGTCCGTGGTGATATTCGGAAAAAACCATCTGCTCCAGGAAAAAGCATCATCTTCTGAACGCACATAAAGCTTATGGTTCATGGCTGTGATAAAACCTTTGGCCCCGCGCTCCGGCGGGAGTTTTTTACTGATGCACCATCTGCGAAGGGCATGGGCTTTACGTCTGATCTTATCTTTCAGCTTGGTCTTTGTCATCTTTGCAAGGTCAATGCAATTTTCGGAGATCGCAAATCCAAGATATTCTATAGGCTCTCCCGGCTCATAGGTATTCAGTTTGTTTTGGTTAAGGGTGAGTCCGTCATCCTTGAGTCTTTTAAACAGTTGTTCCTTTGCCGACTCAAGCTCCTCCCTGCTGTCGGCACAGATCAGGATATCATCGGAATAACGCATATAAAGAAGGTTCTTTCCCTCAAAGAACCTGTCTGTATCAGTAAGATAAACATTTGCAAAGAATGGTGCCACAGGAATACCTGCCATAGCACCACGCTTCAGTTCAATAATACTTCCGTCCGGATTTTTTGCCTTATCAGCCGTAAGCATCTTATTGAATAGAGAATAAAGCCTTTGATCATCTTTCTTCAGAAAATCAAGACGGCTTATGAGCTTTCCTGTGTCTATGGAATTGAAATAATCACTGATATCGGCCTTGAGACTGTAAACATGGCTCTCCCTTACCGTTTTATTGATAAGTGGCAATGCATCCCCGGCACTCAGATCCGGCCGGAATGCAAAGCAGTTGTCTGAGAAAAAAGAGTCATACCGGTAAAGAGCATAGCAGATGAATTTAAGTATCCTGCTGAAATCATCAGGATAAGAATAAACAATTCGCTTTTTGCTGCTCCCGGTCTTATTTACCTCCATCCTTAATGGAATGGGAGGAACGAATTGTTCTTCCGATATCAAAGATGCAGCGCTGAAAAATTTTCCAGAATCAATAAAATCCCTCCAGCGTTGTGTTTCCTCCTTCGACATACGCCGGCTGCTCTGCCTGTAGTTTAGGAATTCTTCCCATTTATCCTTTTGTGATAATTCATCAATGATATCCATATAAAAAGACAATAAAAAAGGAAAGAGAAAACGCTTTGAAAGAAATTAAGCATGCTTATTTCTACTGGATGGTACGCCGGCATGGCCGCCTGCAAGGCCTTTTTAAATGCCGCGCTGCATCCGCCGCAGGCGTGATATATCACATTTCTCTTTCCTTATTTAACAGATATTATTATGCGAAAGCCTGCATTATTCGGTCTCTCATATAGTTTATGCCGTTAGGCATATAATCAAAGAAGTCAAGCACTTTCATCCCCATCTGCATACAGTATATCCCAACTGCCCTGTTAGCAGCATGATCATAAGAAGCGTATGATTTCCAGAGACGGATATAAACCTGTTTACCGTTATATGTAAGCACATAGGTAAAATTATCAGCCGGGCAGCGGTTTCCGCCACGTGCATATATCTGACGGCCTGCCTGAGCCTCAAGAAAATCCGGTGAAACCTCAAGATCAACGTTACATCCGGGCATTGATGCGATTATCTCATTAAACTTTACATCAAAAGGACGTCCGTCTGCTTCAGCCTGCATATCAAGACGCCTGGTCTCTTCATGATATTCCTGCGTATTTGCAGAAACTTCAGAAGTGGCATCCGCTACGCTGTCGCTGACACTTTTTGCCAGCTTTACTATACTGTCAAATAATCCCATAATATTTCTCCTTTGAAATTATCATTACAACAGTGCAAATATAATTCTAAAGGAATCAGCGAATTAAGTCAATAAATTTCGATCGCGAAGCGATTGGGGGAGAACGTTGTGTAATTTAGAAATAAAAAAACACCCAATCGGATGTTTAAGTGCCCAGAACCGGAATCGAACCAGTGACACGAGGATTTTCAGTCCTCTG
>JAFYCS010000032.1 GCA_017539565.1 Lachnospiraceae bacterium | reverse complement strand
AGGGGCAGATGCGGCTCTTACGCTGGCAGATGCGGCCTGCGGTTCAAAGGATGCCTTTGTGGACGCCATGAATGCCAAGGCAGCGGAACTGGGAATTGCAGGAACGGCGCATTTTGAGAACCCGGTGGGTATCTTTTCAGAAGAAAATAAATGTACTGTCATAGATATGGCAATGATAATGAAGGCGGCGTTAGAGAACGAGATGTGTTTCAAGGCTCTGTCTGCCCACAAATATAAGACTGCAGAGACTGAAGAGCATCCGGATGGCATAAACATTTCAAACCGTTTCTTAAGGCGGATAGAGGACCTGGAAACTCCCGGTGAAGTGGTGGCTGCCAAGACAGGTTTCGTGAACCAGTCAAGGAACTGTGCTGTAAGCTATTTTGAGGCTTATGACGGAAAAGAATATATATGCGTGACCGGAAAATCAACTAGCGCATGGCAGGCGATATATGACCATGTGGAGATATACAACAGGTACTGTGCTTGTGAGAAAACTGAGGAAACTGTATCCGAAGATACGGCGGCAAGTGAAAACCAGGCAGTAAGCGATGATCAGGCTGTGAGCGAAAACCGGATTACCGATAAGCCGGCACTGCAATAGAAGGAACCTCGTGTGTTCCAACAGATACAAGGGTTTAATGAGGGGAAGCGTATGATCCACGAAGATTTAGAGTCAAAACTTGATATTTCCTATTCGGTTCAGGAAGGAATAAAGGAATCAAAGGTGCTGCTGTACCGTTATATTGATAAGGCTGTTTACGTGAAACAGAAGACGGACGATGCGGCAGTACTTCCGGATCTTGAAGAGGTGGTGAAGGCTATAGCGGAGGAGGCTGAACTGGTAACGGGAGGTAAGCTTTCCGACGGCAGCAGCGGACCGGAGCCGATATATCTTTTTACGATCGGTGAAACAGCATTTTATACTCTTGCGGAGGAGTACTTAACTGCATATACCAGTCTTGTAGCGATGAACCTTGCGACCGTTGAGCTGAGGTTTTTCAGAAGGTCTGCAGACAGAGTATATAATTTTGCGGCCGCAACAGGCTGGCAGCTTTATAAATGGTATGTTGAGAATAAATTCTGTGGAAGGTGCAGCGATTATATGCTGCCCGGGAAGACTGAAAGGTCGCTTGTATGCAGCAAGTGCGGGATGACCGTTTATCCGAAGATAATGCCTGCGGTTATAGTCGGCGTTATGAACGGGGACAAGATACTGATAACAAGGTATAAGGGACGTGCATATAAAGGACATGCTCTTATAGCAGGATTCTGTGAGATAGGCGAGACTGCCGAGGATACCGTAAGAAGGGAGGTAATGGAGGAGTCCGGACTCAGGGTAAAGAATATAAGATATTATAAGAGTCAGCCCTGGGGCTTTGACCAGGACCTGCTGATGGGATTCTATTGTGATGTTGACGGCAGTGATGAGATAAAGATGGATAAAGGGGAACTTTCGGAAGCTGTCTGGCTTGACCGTACAGAGATAGACGACACTTTCGAGAATATGAGCCTGACAAACGAGATGATAGTCAGATTCAAAGAGGGGGAACAGGTATGAATAAGTATGAGGCTATAAGCGATTTTCAATTTAAGGAAAGCCAGATAAAGGAGTT